>JANOAO010000121.1:0-24960 GCA_031411115.1 Bacteroidota bacterium | reverse complement strand
TCAGGTTGAACTGGATATCGCTTTGCTGGATGGCTGCAAAGTAGTTTGGCTCGCAGCTCCGGCAGAAGCATTAGGTGTAAATGGAAAAGTGCAGGCATTAAAATGCGATGTGATGAAATTAGGTGAACCAGATAACAGCGGTAGAAGATCACCAATTAAAACAGGTGAGCAGATAGTTGTTGATTGTGATATGATCATCAAAGCAGCAGGTCAGGTTCCGTTTGATTCAATCGTAACTGAAAGCTCTCTGAAAAATCAGTCTGGAAAAATCCGGATCGAAAAAAATGGCGAAACAAATATCAAAGGCGTTTTCGCAGGTGGTGATTGTGTGAATGGTGGAAGAGAAGTAGTGGATGCTGCACAAGCTGGAAAGGTAGGGGCGAGAGGGATTTTGGATTATTTGAAATTAGGTTAAGTGTTAAGTTATGAGTGTTGAATGAGATGTTGTCTAAAAAACGTTGTTTTATGTTTATTTGATCAATTTTGGAATTGAATTTTCTCTTTATTTTGATTAAAAAAATATATGAAATCAAATGTGGTATTCAATGATCCTTATTTAGATAAAAAAAACATTATACTCAATCTTACATTTAATTTTTCAATACAAATAATCAAGTTATACAAACATTTAAATCTAAATAAAGAATTTGTTATTGCTAAACAGGTTTTGAGATGTGGTACAAGTATCGGGGCTAATGTAGCTGAGGCAACAGCAGGATATAGTAAAAAAGATTTTGCTGCAAAAATGTCAATTGCTTCAAAAGAAGCAAGAGAAACAAAATACTGGTTAATGCTCTTAAATACTGGAGAATTGTTAACAATTGATGTGAACGAAGAAATAAAATCTATAAATCATATCATAAATATTCTTACGAAAATTGTAAAGACCGCTCAATCAACTAATAAAACACTCAACACATAACACTCAACACAACAAAATAACATGCCTACGTTGCAAAGTAATTTCCTCGGAATCAAATCTCCCAACCCTTTCTGGTTAGCGAGTGCACCTCCGACAGATAAAAAAATAAATGTATTACGTGCTTTTGAAGCCGGCTGGGGTGGTGTAGTTTGGAAAACCTTAGGCTCACAGGTGAAAAATGTTTCTTCGAGATATTCTGCTGTAAATTTTGGGGGACAAAAAGTGATGGGCTTCAATAACATCGAACTGATCTCCGATCGTCCTTTGGCAATCAACCTGAAAGAGATCGAAGAGTGTATTCGTTTATTCCCCGACCGTGCTATGGTGGTTTCCCTGATGGCTGATAACAACAAAGAGAGCTGGCATGAACTAATAAAAAAAGTAGAAGATACTGGCGCACATGGTTTTGAACTCAACTTCGGTTGTCCGCATGGAATGACAGAAAGAGGAATGGGCGCAGCGGTGGGACAAGATCCGCACATCGCAAAAATGGTAGTGGAATGGGTGATGGAGAAAGCTACAATTCCTGTTATTACAAAACTAACACCTAATGTGCATTCTGTAGTTCCAACCGGAAAAGCAGTGGTAGAAGCGGGAACAAATGCATTATCGCTGATCAATACTATTCAATCGGTAACAGGTGTAGACCTCAACACATTCGTCCCCAATCCGTATGTGGCTGGCAAATCCGTATTTGGCGGTTATTGCGGTCCTGCTGTAAAACCCATCGCTTTAAAATTTCTTACAACCATTGCTCAGGATTCGCTTACATCAAAAGTTCCGATCTCCGGTATTGGTGGTATAAGTACCTGGAAAGATGCGGTTGAATTTATGTTACTGGGTGCATCCAACGTGCAGGTATGTACGGCAGCCATGAAACATGGTTTCCGTATTGTAGAAGATATGTGTGAAGGTATGCTGAACTGGATGGAAGAAAAAGGTTTTGAAACTACAGAAGATTTTATTGGAAAGTCTGTACCTAATATCACACATTGGGAAGATTTAGATATCAATTACCACCACGTTGCAAAGATCGATCAGGATAAATGTATTCACTGCGGACTGTGTTATATCGCTTGCGAAGACACTTCTCATCAGTCAATTAACCTTGAATTTGGTAAACCTTATAATAAATACACTATTAAAGAAGAAGAATGTGTAGGTTGTAATCTATGCCAGCTCATGTGTCCTGTGGAAGATTGCATCACCATGGAAGAACACCGTGTGGCTCCAGAATATCTGAACTGGATCGATTTTCAAAAACAGGGATTGCCGTTAAACGACCATTAGAGTATTAAGAATGTAAAATGAAGAATTATGAAATGAAAATGAGATTACGTTAAAATATATAATCAAAATATAAAAGAATGACAGTAGCTTTCAACTACTGTCATTTTATTTAGAAGAAATATGATCTTTAGGAGTTTAATCTCATATTAAACTTTTACTCATAATTCTCCATTCTTAATTTGTCATTTCTAATTATCATTCGTTTACCTTCCTTTGAACTGATAAAAAACTCCTATCTGAAACACACTGTTTTTAAGATCTGGTGTTCCAATTTCATTAACGGCTGTAAGTCCTAAGTTATATCGTGCATCAATACCAAAATTTGATTTGGAGATATATCCTAGCCCAAAGCCCCAACCGAAATCAAATGAATTCAGATCGTCTTTTATATCTGTTTCTACTGAATTAATCTTCTGTTTTGCACTCACCAATAAACTTGCCTGAGGTCCCGTTTCCAAACGAAATCCGTTATTAAACATATACTGAACCATCACCGGTAAATTCAGATAGCCTAATTTATAACGCGTATCCACCAATGAACTTTTGGATTCAGTTCCCTGTGTTGAATACATGAGTTCCGGTTGTAAAGCAAAATGTTTCGCTAAATGGATATGCGTAAATACGCCGGCATGGAAACCTGTTTTGTATTTGAAGGCGTCATTGTTTGTGAGAGTTGATAAATTCACGCCGCCTTTTAATCCGAAATGTGCATGCTGTGCATAAGTGAAATGTACCAGCAAAATCGAAAAAGTAGTAATGAAAAGCTTTTTCATAAATAAATATTTGTTTCTTCCCGATAAGCATGAATTATACCATTGTGCCAAAAAGTTGTATAAACCTCCTGTGTTTACTTAAATTTGGTTTTTAACTGATTAAATAATGATAGGCATGCACATCAACGCAGAACGGTTGCAACAACATTTTGAAGCAATGAGTTTAATAGGAAAAATTGGAGAAACCGGTACATGTCGCCCCACTTTAACTACGCTGGAGAAAGAAGCATTTGAACTTGCCGGCTCATGGATGAAAGATGCCGGGATGAAAGTGCATATCGATCATTTTGGAAATCTGATCGGGCGGCTCGAAGGTAAAAATTCTGAACTTCCCGTTCTTATGATGGGCTCTCATCTCGATTCACAACCGTATGGGGGAAGATTCGATGGCGTTGCTGGTGTGCTCTGTGCCATTGAAGTAATGATGGCTATGAAAGAAAATGACATATTACCTGAACGCTCCATTGAAGTGGTTTCATTTGCTGATGAGGAAGGATGGCGCTTCAACAAAGGTTTGTTTGGTAGTCGTGGAATATTAGGGAAACTGGAAGAAGGTGAGATGGAAAGAAAAGATCAGGACGGTATCACACGCAGACAGGCATTGATAGAATTCGGTATTGATATCAGTAAATTCAAAGAATCGGAATACAAACCCGGAAGCATTTTTTGTTTTTTAGAATTACATATAGAACAAGGTCCTGTACTCGATGTTGCTCACAAACCCATTGGTGTAGTATCCGGAATCTCGGGACCACTTTGGCTTACTGTAAATTTAAAAGGTATGGCTGGGCATGCGGGTTCTGTTCCGATGCCATTGCGTAAAGATGCAATGGTAGGTGCAGCAAAAATTACGATCGCTCTTCATGAGATCGCTACACAAATTCCCGGTGCTCCTACGGTAGGAACAGTGGGAACTATGAAAGTTTTTCCATCCAGCAGAAATATCATTCCCGAAGAAGTTTCTTTTACTGTTGATCTGAGAGATATAGATCTCGACAGAAGAAACCGTTATGAAAAACAATTACGCGATAAAATAGAGGAGATTTGTCAGCAACATCAGCTTACCTACACCATTTCTGAAGATACCAACAGCGAACCCCGTTACTGCGCCGACTGGATCAAAGAAATTATTCATGAAGAATGTAAAGGATTGAATTTGGATGCGCCGGAATTAATGAGCGGTCCTTTCCACGATGCCATGGCACTTTCCTATGCCTGCGATTATGGGATGATTTTCGTTCGTTGTAAAGACGGTATCAGTCACAATCCGCTTGAATACAGTTCATATGAAGATCTCGCACTTGGAGCAGAAATATTATACAGAACTGCTATGAAAATTCTGAAAGCATGAGAATTCTGAATTTTCTTTTATTATCTATCTTGTTTTCCATTGCCGCATGCAAGCCCAATTATAAAGAACCTCATATTAAGATGGAGACAACAATGGGCGATATAGAATTAGAATTATATCCTGATAAAGCACCAAAAACCGTAGCCACATTTTTAAAAAATATGAACAATGAAGTTTATAAAAATGCTTCCTTTTACAGAGTATTGAAAGCAGAACAATTGCCTACTGATTACAATAGCGGAATTATACAGGGTGGTGTTCATTTATCTGGAGGAAAAAAGACAGCCCCATTTATTCCACATGAATCAACAATAGAATCTGGTTTATCACACAACGATGGCATAATATCTATGGCAAGAACAACTCCTGGTACAGCTTCAACAGAATTTTTTATTTGTATCGGCGATCAGTCGCCGCTTGATTATGGCAGGCGCGGTACGCCGGATAGCCTGGGAATGGCTGCATTCGGAAAAGTTATACAAGGAATGGATATTGTACGGAAGATCCATAATAGTAAAAGCAACGGCGACGCATTTACCCAGCCGGTAAAAATTCTCGATATTACAAGGTTATGATTATTGTTAATTTATATTTCATCATTAAACTTAACTGTAACTATCCATTCTATTTGCCCATATGCAGATGAAAACATTTTTCCTGATCATTGCTTCACTCATTTTATATTCCTGTTCTTCTTCAAAAAGAACCGCAGCGCCCGATAACCGAAATACTGCAATAAAAAGTACGGTCATCATCAAAAAGAAAGTTCCCGCAAAAGTTATTAATACCAAATCTTTATCTGCAGATTCTGTAATGCGTTTTGCTGAAACATTTATAGGTGTCCCTTATAAATATGGAGGATCAAAACCGGAAACGGGATTTGATTGCTCGGGATTAATATATTATGTTTTTAACAGCTTTAAAGTTTCTGTTCCGCGTGTATCGGTTGATTATACCAATGCCGGTGTAGAGGTGGATATAAAAGATTCAAAACGCGGCGACATTATACTATTTACAGGAGGTGATGAAAAAAGCGGAGTAGTGGGCCATATGGGTTTCATCGTTTCCAACAAAAATAATCGTATCCGGTTTTTGCATTCCGCATCAGGCCAGAACGGCGGCGTTATGATCTCTGAAATGAATGGCTATTTTATTCCAAGATTTGTAAAAGTAAACCGTGTATTTAAATTGCCCTGAATTCGCTTTTCAGAAAGTTAATAAGATTATTTGCACGTAGGAAAATCTCCTTTACCCTCACATTATCTTTGTGTTTTGAATATAAGTATATGCGTTTCTTTCTTATAATGTTTTTATTTATTCCCTTTTCATTGTTGGCACAAACCGGCAACCTTACTGTATTTAGTGAGCAGCTACCTTTTAAGTTGTACATCAATGAAATACAGCAAAACCAAAAGCCGGGAACACATCTCAGAATAAGTGAAATTCCATCTGCCTATATCAATTTGAAAATTGTTTTTGAAGATCCTGCATTACCTGCCATCACAAAGAAAAATGTTGGTCTGGCTGATGTTGACAATCTAATGCTGGACGTGATGTACAGATTAAAAAAAGAAAAAGACGGCAAAATAAAAATTCAGTTTTATGGTAATGCACCTGCAGGACGTTCAAAACCGGATTCAATTACGGAGGTAATTAAATACAAAACTATTACGGAAACGCCAGCATCAGAAAAAACGGCTTTGACAATGATCGCAGATCCGGGAAGTAAAAAACCGACTGACAACACAATTAAGGTAGTGTCTCAGCAGAGTACGGTGATCGATCAAAAGAATAAAAATTTACCAGCAGCAAAAACGGAAATTAAAAATCAAACCACCAAACCTATACTACAAAAGGCAGAAGTTAAACCAGTTGCAAATCTTCAGACGCCTATAAAAAAATGTACTGGCTGGCCGGTGGCTAAAGATGATTTTGATAAAGCGAAGGCAGTAGTGTTGGCAGCAAACTCACAAGATCTTAAATTGACAGAAGCCAAAACGCTGGCTGCCGCTAATTGTCTGATGGTTTCACAGGTATCTGAACTTACTGAACTGCTGCAATCTGAAAATGCAAAATTCAGTTTTATAAAATTTGCTTACGCTTTTACCATTGACCGCCAGAACTACAGCAAATTAAAGTTGTCATTAAAGGAGGTAAAAAATCAATCTGCTGTAGATGATTTAATAAAGTTGCGTTAACGACTTGTTTTATGTTTTTTTCCTGAATTATTAGCGTATTTTCACCGCTCAAAATTTGTTAAGATATTTTATGAGAAATTTGTTCTTTGCGTTGCTTGCCGGCGGACTTTTTTTTACTTCATGCAGTAAGTCTGATACTATACCAGATACTATCATTCCGGTAGATTCCACTACAACTCCTATTACCTCTCCTTCTATTGAAAATTTCGAGTCAGGAAATAAAATTGAATATACATCTGCCTCCATTCCATTAACAACCGGCAAATGGAGTTTTGATAATGCATTAATTGGTACGGATGCCAATGATAAAAAAAACGGATCAAAATCTGCCCGCCTTCAGGAATCAGGAAAATTATCCATGAATTTTGATGTGGTTGGTGGCGTATTTATTCTTTCTATGGCAAATGCATCTTATGGTGCAGATGCTGCGGGTTCATTTTCTGTATGGGCTTCTTCCAACAGTGGCGTCTCATATACTCAGGTAGGAACTATAAACACATCAGGCGTACTAAAAACGGATTCTATTTTGATGAATTATCCATCTAAAGTTAGATTTCAGTTCAGAAAAACTGCAGGAGTAGCTAAAATAAATATTGATGATATCCGCTTTATCAATGTGGCCATTCCACCGGCACCATCTACTGCAGATGACAATAATTTATTGTTAGGTAATCCAAGCACGGCTACGTATTCTATTTTCAATAATTATTTAATGGTGAAACCTTATTATGCTTTGTCTTATAACAAAGACGAAGGAAAGGCGAATTGGGTAAGCTGGCATCTTGATATCAGAGATCTGGGAACAACCTCCCGTCAGGATGATTTCCGTGAGGATCCTGATCTTCCGGCAATATGGTATCATGCAACCAATACTTCTTATAATGGTGGCGGTTTTGACAGAGGACATAATTGTCCGTCGGGCGACCGCACCGCAACAGTTCCGATGAATTCTTCAACCTTTTTAATGACGAACATTATGCCGCAGGCTCCTGCGAATAACCAGGGTGTTTGGGCACATCTGGAAGATTCCTGCAGATTATTGGTTCAAAGCGGAAAAGAGGTTTTTATCATCTGCGGTTCATACGGAAGTGGCGGCACCGGTAACAACGGATTTGCAACAACCATTGATAATGGAAACATTACAGTGCCATCTACATTATGGAAAGTAATTGTAGTTCTTCCGAATGGTAATAGTGATTTTTCAAGGATGAGTACAGGTATGAGAGTGATTGCTGTTTCAATGGCAAATGACAACGGTGTTAATAATAACTGGAAGCAATACAGAACATCGGTTGATGCTATTGAAACATCTATTGGAAATAATTTCGACCTGTTATCAAATCTTCCTCAATCTATTCAGACAGTAGTAGAAGCCAGAGTGGATAATCTGTAATCAGATCTCATTTACCATTTCCATCAAACGTGCAGCATTGCGGTAGGCGAATCCATGTATGTCATTGTTGAAAAATGCCCAAACTTCATGGCCTGCACGTTGCCATTGCAAAAATTTTTGCGCATAATTCTGTAACATTTGCTCAGTATAATCAGAAGCATATAACGCTCCGGGTCCATGAAACCGTAAATAAATATGCTTTGATGTGATAAGTTCTGCGTACGGAAACCGGTCTTTGGAATGTGACATCACAAAACCTATTGAATACGATCGCAATAATTTCTGTGGTTCATCTTCCAGCCAGCTTGGATGCCTGATCTCCAAAACAAAATCATAATCCGACTGATAAATAAGCAGTGCATTAAAAAATGTTGCTGCTGTTTCTGGATTATATTTTAAAGAAGGCGGAAGCTGAATGAGCACAGGCCCCAGGTTAGGTTGAATAAGATCAAAAACCTCAAAGAATTTTTGTAAGGGTTCATCCGCTTCATGCAGTTTTTTTATGTGCGTTATGTATTTGCTGATCTTTGGACAGAATTTAAAATCAGGATCTACCTTTTCAGCCCAGTTTAAAACCGTTTGTTTTTTGGGAAGATGATAAAAGCTGGTATTGATCTCGGCGATCTTAAAACGATTACTGTAATAAGAAAGGTATTCCAGGGGTTTAAGTTCAGTAGGATAATAAATTTCTTTCCAATGTTTATAGCTCCAGCCTGAAGTTCCTATGTGTATCCGTGGTATCATCGTTAAAAAAATCGTAAACCATATCAGCAAAGCCATCCATATTTAGGTGAAACAAGTTGAATTATTATATTTGTTACTCTAATAAAATCATCTAATTATGAAATCATTTTTATTCTCAGTTATTTTATCCTTACCATTATTATTATCAGCCCAGCAACAGGTGGGCCACCTTACCATTTTTTCTGAAGATGGAGATAAGTTTTTTGTGATGCTTAACGGCGAAAAACAAAATACGGTAGCTCAATCAAATCTGCGTATCGAAGATCTTCCCCAGCCTTATTACAGCGCAAAAATTATTTTTGAAGACGCATCTATTGCGGCTATCGAAAAAAAGAGCCTGCAGATCACTGATTTTAATGGTGTAATGATGGATGTTACGTATCGTATTAAAAAAGATAAAGCCGGTAAAGTAAAACTTCAGCCTTACTCTTCTATAGAGGTAAGACCTGATTTTGTAGCACCTGTCGGAACTTCTGTTTATCATTATGGTAATCCATCCAATGATGGAGCAGTTTCAACAACTACCACCACAACCAGGAATACATCAAATGCCAAAATAAATGTTGGAGGAATGAATATGTCTATCAGTATAGATGATCCGGATGCTGTAACCTCTACAACAACTACCACGAGAACAACTACTTCAAGATCTACATCTACCATTAATAATCAGCCGGTAGTTACCAGTTCTAACACTGGTTGTTATCCGATGAATTCAACCAATTTCTCCTCAGCAAAAAGCACCATCGCCAATGCAAATTTTGATGAATCCAAACTGAATACTGCCAAAAGTATTTTAAAAGCAAATTGTTTATCTACTGACCAGGTAGTGGAACTTTGTAATTTGTTCAGTTTCGAACAATCTAAACTGGACTTTGCCAAAGCGGCTTACAACAAAACCACAGATAAAGCGAATTACTTTAAAGTGAGCAATGTATTTGACTTTGATGCGTCAAAAGAGGAGTTAAGTACGTTTATCAGCAACAAATAAAAAGAAGAAATAATAAAAAAAACCATCCTTTGCGGGATGGTTTTTTTTATTGGTGTTTAATGATTCATAGCCTTGTGAGCATCTCTGTATTTCTTAATCAGATCATGAGATGTTTTTAAAGAACTTTGTTGGGATGTGATCAGTTGTCTTGTGTCAACATCAATATCAGCATCTGATTCCAGTGCCAGCTTATATGCTTTTTGTGCAGCATCTTCACCAAATTCACATGACTCAAGAATTGCCTGTCTGTCTTTACCTGTAAATGTAGCTTTCACATCCATCCAGATACGATAAATTTTACCGCTGTTAGTTGTACCTGTAGATGGCTCACCACCCAAACGGGAAACTTCATTCACTAATTCACTCTTATACTTTCTGCTTTCATCTGCCATTTTGTGGAAAATAGCTTGCAGATCAACATCTACTTCTTTTGTTTCATCGGCTGCTTTTTCATAACCTGTTATACGATCGTTATTAATTTCAATAAGATCATTTAATACTTCCACTAATTTTTCGTTGCTTTCCATAAGTTTATTTTTATGATGATTTAATTTATTGATGTTAATCGTTTACATCGGTTTCCCTTGTTATAGTTTTTGTGATAATTACTTTATCTGTTCTGGTACTATTATTATTAGTTCTTTTTTTTCCTCCACTGAAAAGTGCGATTAAAATTAATAATAAAGCAATCCCGCCTGCAATCCAAACCCAGGGCTGCATATACCATGGTTCATTTTCTTCTGTAAGAACCTGAGTAACTGACCGCGTAGTATCCTGTGCCTGAATTATAAAACTATACATCATCAGACAGGAAATTATGGTGAACTTTTTTAAATGCAGCATAACTTTCATTTACATAATTATTTCAATATTTAAGCCAATATATTTTTTATTGAAATGTAGAGAGGCGGATGAGGAATTTTATCTACGTTGTTGCTGAGAACGTTACATATATTTTTTGCTGAGCCTGTGTAAAGATTCTGTTTAAATATTGGCATCATATTATAATTAATATATTAAACTTCATTTATGAAAAAGATTGCAGTAAAGTTATCAGCCTGGCGAAATAAGATTTCGTTTTTAATGGCATTTATGTTCGCATCAGTTATTTCATTTGCACAGGACAAAAAAATAGATGTGGATATCAATACAAAATCCGATAGTGGTAATTTCTTTACCCAACCTTGGGTTTGGATTGTTGGAGGTGCTGTATTTTTATTACTCCTTGTAGCACTATTGCGAAATAATTCAAAAGCATAATTGTACATAAAAAAAGCCTGATTTAATCAGGCTTTTTTTATAAATATCTTCTTCTAAAATACTACACAGTATCTCTGTCAACAGTTTTTGTTACTGTAACACGGTCTGTTCTTCCAGAACTTGATCCACCTCTCAAAAGGGCAACTAATAAGAGCAACAATACCGCTCCACCTACTACCCAAACCCATGGTTGTGCATACCAGGTTTCTGAAGTGGATGTACTTGTGGTAATTTTAGTGGATGAGCTTCCGGTTGTAGTTGCTTCACCGCTTTGCTCCTGAGCAAATGTAATTAGTGAGGAAAATGTAAGCATCACAAAAAGATACATTTTAATGGATGAGCTTTGCAATAGTTTCATAATAAATCGTTTTTTGTTTTTAGTTGATGTTTAACGATTTGTACATATTCAACAACTACGCCAATGATATAAACCATTAATGCTCACTTATTTTTTATCTTTATTGCAAGGAACATATAATGGCAAAAAAAAGAGAAGCGACACAGGATTATATTGAAGTGTTCGGTGCACGTGAACACAATCTCAAAAATATTGATATCAATATTCCGAAAAATAAATTGGTGGTTTTTACGGGTGTAAGTGGAAGCGGAAAATCATCTCTCGCATTTGATACAATTTACAACGAAGGCCAGCGCCGCTATATGGAAAGTTTTTCTGCCTATGCACGACAGTTTGTAGGTGATATGGAACGGCCCGATGTAGACAAAATCACTGGCTTATCACCGGTGATATCCATAGAACAAAAAACCACCAACAAAAATCCCAGAAGCACGGTGGGAACCATCACAGAGATCTATGATTTCTTACGCTTATTATTTGCTCGAGCTGGTGAAGCATACAGTTATAACACCGGCAAAAAAATGGTGAAATTCAGTGAGGAAGAAATTGTAAGCTCGATTTATGCCAAATTAAAAGGAAAAAAAATCAGCTTACTGGCTCCCTTAATTCGTGGCCGGAAAGGACATTACCGGGAACTGTTTGAAGATATTCGTAAAAAAGGATTTCTAAAAGTCAGAGTAGATGGTGCGGTTCTCGATCTTACCCCTCGTATGCAGGTTGACCGCTACAAAATTCATGATATTGAGGTAGTGGTAGACAGACTGCAAGTGGATGATTCCATGAAAGTACGTTTAAGCCAGAGTGTTCAGAAAACTTTACAGTTAGGAAAAGATCTGTTATTTATACTGGTGAATGATAACAACAACGTATTACAATACAGTAAGCAACTGATGTGTTTGGAAACAGGTATCAGTTATGAAGAACCATCGCCTAATGCCTTTTCATTTAACTCTCCTTATGGCGCATGCCCGGCCTGTAAAGGACTAGGTACTTTATATCAGGTAAATCTGGAAGCCATTATACCTGATAAAGCTTTAAGCGTTAAGGAAGGAGGAATTGCGCCTTTAGGTGAAGAACGGGATGCCTACATTTTTAAACAGGTAGTTCAGGTTGCAAAAAAAAATAAGATCAGTCTTGATAAGCCGGTTGATGAACTTTCGCAGAAAGCAATCAATATTTTATTATATGGAGCAGAAGAAATAAATGAGATCAATATCGATGTAGATACGGAAACCGTTTCTTCCGCCGATAATTATTATGCTACCGAATATGAAGGTGTGGTGAATATGCTTAAAAGATGGTTTGCATCTACTTCCACTTCCGAAACAGTGCACGACTGGGCTGAACAATACATGCAACTGAAAGAATGTGACACTTGCAACGGTACGCGTTTACGTAAAGAAAGTCTTTGGTTTAAAATAGATGAAAAAAATATTGCAGAACTCAGTGCACTGGATCTGGATAAACTCGCAGAATGGTTTGAAAAACTTGATCTGCGTTTGAATAAAAAACAACAATTGATTGCAAAAGATATTTTAAAAGAAATTAAAGAAAGATTGCAGTTTCTCCTTAATGTCGGGCTTACGTATCTTACCTTATACCGTCCTTCACGCAGTTTGAGCGGAGGCGAATATCAACGTATCAGGCTTGCCACACAAATCGGTTCTCAGTTGCAAGGCATCACTTATATTCTGGATGAACCAAGTATCGGATTACACCAGCGGGATAATAAAAGACTGATCACCGCACTGGAGAATCTACGCGATATCGGCAACAGTGTATTAGTAGTTGAACATGATAAAGATATTATGCTGGCCGCCGATCATCTGGTTGATATAGGTCCTAAAGCAGGTTCTCATGGTGGTAGAGTAGTAGCTGCCGGAACACCGGAAGAAGTATTGAGATCCGGTTCAGAAACATCCAAATACCTGACAGGTGAAAAAAACATTCCGTTGCCTGCAGAAAGAAGAAAAGGCAATGGCAAAAAAATAGAATTGAAAGGTGCGTCTGGTAATAATCTTCTGAATGTGCAGGTAGAATTTCCCTTGGGAAAACTCATACTGGTGACAGGGGTAAGCGGTAGCGGGAAGTCGACGCTGATTAACGAAACGTTATACCCGTTGTTGTCGCAGTACTGTTATTCATCAAAAACGAAACCGCTGGCATACAAGAGTATAAAAGGATTAGAGAACATTGACAAAGTTATTGAGATCGATCAAAGCCCGATCGGCAGAACGCCCAGAAGTAATCCTGCTACGTATTGTGGATTTTTTACTGACATCAGAACTTTATTTGCAGCAGTGCCTGAATCAAAGATCAGAGGTTATAATGCAGGACGTTTTTCTTTCAATGTAAAAAGCGGCAGATGTGAAGTTTGTGAAGGAGGTGGTATGCGTGTGATTGAAATGAATTTTCTGCCGGATGTTTATGTGCATTGCGAAAAATGTAATGGAAAAAGATATAACAGAGAAACACTGGAGATCCGTTACAAAGGGAAATCAATTAGCGATGTACTGAATATGACAGTGGATGATGCCGTAGAGTTTTTCAATGCCGTTCCTTTCATCTACCGAAAAATAAAAGTATTACAGGAAGTTGGTTTAGGATATATCACACTTGGGCAAAGTGCAGTTACCTTAAGTGGAGGAGAGGCACAACGAGTGAAACTAGCTACCGAATTAGGTAAAAGAGATACTGGAAAAACATTTTACATATTGGATGAACCTACAACAGGTTTACATTTTCAGGATATACGACATCTGCTGGATGTGTTGTATAAATTAGTGGACAGAGGAAATACGGTGTTAGTAATTGAGCACAACCTTGATATGATAAAAGTAGCCGATCACCTTATTGATATTGGTCCGGAAGGTGGATCAGGCGGAGGTAAAGTATTATACCAGGGAGTTCCGGAAGGATTACCTTATGTAAAAGAAAGCTTCACGGGTATTTACCTTAAAAATGAATTAAAGATAAAATAGACAAAGCATGTTAACGAAGTAAATTTTTACTTGGGGGTAACTGTTTCTTCTGCTAGATACCTTGTACTTATTTTATCTTATAAGTTGAATATTTTGTGTTTGAAAAAAAATAAGGCAAAGCATTTTAACGAAGTAAAGTTGTGGTTTCAGGGGTAAGACGAATAAAAATAAACGTCGGGTTAATTGCTTCTGTTAGATACCTTGCCATTATTTCATCATCATAACTACAAACTATTTTTTATTACTGTTATATACTATCACAATAATCATACATGCGACAATTGCGATCATTTTGTACAGAACCGACTGGTGAAAAAGTCTTTTCATATATTAATAAAAATGTGGACATCTGGTTTGACGTTTTGCACGTCTGTTAGAACTGTTGCCAAATAAACCTCCTCCATCTTCATCATTCCCACCGAATCTGAATCCGAATTTTATTAATAACGAAAAATATGCATCGTTATTGTTTACATTTCCTCTTTGTGTTCCGGGCTCATAACGATTAATACCTGGCGTGATGATACCTACAGTTTTATCATGTATCTGCCGGGCAATATCTGCCTGAGCCGGAGTTAAATATCTGTCGAAATAATCCGGATCAATATACGATGTGCTAACATCGTCAATATAGTCGGTGAACGTTTGCCGATACAAAAGTTCAAAGCTTGTATTAAAACGTTCACCTAAAGCGATCTTTACTCCACCTCCCAGGGGGATGTTATATTGTGTGAGTGTATAGGTTTTCTTTTCTGGATATTCTGTCATGCCTTGTCCTTCTGTTCGTAACGGATGTAGCTTATGCCATGTTCGTACGCCATTCTGATCTACAAGAGAACCTTCCGGGTCAAAATGAAAAACTCCGAAACCTACAAATCCATAAGGACTTATTTTGGGACGATAGCCCTCTTCATCATTTCTGTTTAAGAAAACAAGCGGATGAAATTCAACGGCCGAATACACCTCCCACATCTTACTTCTGAAATCGAGATTGCGTTGTTTGCGCCATAATTCATTAATGCCGTCTGTATTAATGATGTTATCTCTTCCTTCTACATAGGTGATCTGACCTGCCAGTCTCAATCCCAGCCATTCAGTGGGATAGATACTAATAAAACCACCCCTCATCACTTTCGTTAATTCGAGGTTTACATCCTTAATGAATTTTGTTCCGTAACCGGCATTTCCTCCCAGATCTCCAAGGAAAAAAGTTGGCCCGAAATTCACACCCACTTCAACTTTGTCAGCAAAGGAAAGATGTTGTGATTGGGCAGTTTTCATCAGTGAAATACTGAAAATGCTGCACGCCAGTAATGTTTTAGCAACCAGGTTGCCATAACGGGATTTCATTAGAAATACGGTTTGTTTTCTTTGATTTGATCAAAAAAGATGATCAGACAGATTGTAAAACGATTTCAGAAATCCTTTATTGTATGAAGAATAAATTATTATTTTTTATAAAGCATTTCAATATGCTCAATGCCATCTTCCAGATAGATATCGCTGGTTTGGGTAAAACCAAGATCTGAGTAAAATTTATGAAGGTATAATTGTGCACCGATGCGGATACTATTCACCTCAAATTGCTGTAAGGTATGTTCAATAGCTTTTTCCATTAGTTCTTTACCGGAACCCTTTCTTCGGAAAGCACCATTCGTCAATACCCGGCCGATGCTTGCTTCTGTGTATGACAAATCCGGTGGTAAAATCCTTGCATAAGCAGCCAATTGCCTGTCATCCCAACCGCATAAATGATAACTGCTCTGGTCTTTATTATCAGCGTCTCTGTACACACAATTCTGCTCCACCACAAACACATCGCTGCGCAATTGAAGTATCTTGTAAATTTCATCTGCCGTTAAAAGCGAAAATGGTTTATATATCCAGTTGATCATAGAATATTCATTTTATTATTTCCGTTCATTTTAAAATTCATTAAACCGGCAATAGATGATGCTCTTTTTTTTGCAGTTTGTGCTATTACACCTGAAAATAATTCATCGGTTGTCAGATGAAATAATGAAATCCATCTTTCAAAATGTTCAGGGGAGAATGGATGTTGTTTATGCAGTTGCATATGTTTTTCCATCACATTTTCTTTATAGGCAGAACTGTTCAGTAAAATGGTTTCCCAGAAATTTACGATCCGCGGAATATGGGTGTCCCATTTTAATGGAAAAACTTCATTGAAAATAGGGCCTAATATATTATCTGCTTTTATTTTAGCATAAAAATTCTCCACCAATAATTTGATATCAGTGGTGGTTTGTATATCTGTTTTAGTATCCATATTTATGCTTCCATCTTTCTTTTAAATATTTTCTGATCTCCTCTTCTCTTGCATTTTTCTTAGGAGAATAAAATGCAGTTCCATCAATTTTATCAGGAAGAAATTGTTGTATCACAAAATTATTTTCATAATCATGTGGATATTTGTATTGCGTGCCATAGTCGAGGTCCTTCATCAGTTTTGTAGGCGCATTGCGTAAATGAATCGGAACGGGAAGGTCGCCATGTTTTCGTACCGCATCCTGTGCATCATTGATAGCTGTATAAGATGCATTACTTTTTGCAGACGTGGCCAGATAAATGGCACATTGACTTAAAATGATTCTGCTTTCCGGATAACCGATCATATTTACTGCCTGAAAAGTATTGGTGGCAAGCAGCAATGCGTTAGGGTTGGCATTACCGATATCTTCACTGGAAAAAATAACCATTCGCCGTGCAATAAATTTTACATCTTCACCGCCATCAATCATTCTTGCGAGCCAGTATACCGCGGCATTTGGATCACTTCCCCGCATACTTTTTATAAATGCTGAAATAATATCATAATGCTGTTCACCTTTTTTATCATACAAAACCACACGTTGCTGTGCGATCTGCATAACTTTTTCGTCTGTGATATTTACAGGATCATTTCCTTTCTGAAGATTTGTGACTGTCACTTCCAGGATGTTCAGCAATTTGCGTGCATCCCCGCCTGATAATGCTTTCAAGGCGTTGGTTTCATCAAGTTGTATGTTTATATTTTTGAGAACATCATCCGATGTTAAAGCTGTTTGTAAAAGATGTTCAAGATCCGCATCTTCCAGTGCTTTTAAAATATATACCTGGCATCTGCTAAGCAGGGCACTGTTTACTTCGAAAGATGGATTCTCAGTAGTGGCACCAATTAAAGTAATAATTCCTTTTTCAACAGCGTTCAATAATGCATCCTGCTGTCCTTTATTAAAACGATGAATTTCATCAATAAATAAAATAGCGCCTTGTTCTTTTGATGCGGTATCAATTATTTCCCTGATATCTTTTACGCCGGAAGAAATAGCGCTCAAACTATAAAAAGGAAGTGTAAGTGTATGAGCAATAATATTGGCAATAGTGGTTTTACCAACGCCTGGAGGACCCCATAAGATCATAGAAGGTACTTTTCCATTTTCAAGTGAAGTACGAAGAATACTTCCTTTTCCGGTGAGGTGTTGCTGTCCACTAAGTTCATCAAGTGAAACCGGGCGCATGCGTTCAGCTAAAGGAATTGCCATGATGCAAATATACCCCTACAACCTCACAGGTTGGAACCTCACAGGTTGTTTAGTAAACGATAAACCTCTTCTGCAGTTACAGGAATTTGCTGGTCATCTATATCTATAACCATAACATATCCATCCGGTCCCCCGGCTTTCTCAACAGCATCCGTTAATTCTTTTTGTCCGCTGATGAGCAATTGTCCCGTTTTAGAATCCCAGATCTCTTTAGTGGCTAGGCAACCCGCAGTTGGTGTGAATGGATAATAACTTTTTCCTTTGTACCAATTGATATCTACTGCTGTTCCATGGGCTATGATCTCATTACGGCCCAGAAATCCTGCATAAAATGATTCTAACATTGAGGTGCTATGAATAACAGTCAATGGAAGTAAGGAACAATATTTATTCAAATCCATTTGTTGATTGGATAAAGTAGAATCTTTCATAAAATGGGTTGCATCTTTTTCAAAAGGCATCGTCATCTGAATATTTTTTGTCGGGCCGATAAAAGTACTTTTTGAAATTCCAAAACCATCCATTCTAAATAATCCCTGAGGCGTATTTCCACCTGAAAAATAATATGGAAGTCCGCTGATACTTCTGGCTAATTGTTGTGTATACCATAAATGCCCTGAGGTATCGGTTATAAAATTTCCGGCTGTATCGCGAACGATTACAATACCGGGATAATTCCTGTTTTTTCTTTGAAAGGAAATTATCAATACATTATTTTTCAGGTAATTCTTATCAGTAAATCCTTCAAGGTTACGGGGGCTGATTTTGTTGCCGAGTAAATGATAGGCTGCTTCAGAAAAAAAAGGATCAGAATTAACCGGTCGATTTTTTTTAAAAAATAGCGACAACCATTTTTTTGTAGCAACAGAACTGTCGCCATATGCAAAATATTCAGCCGCCAGAGCGAAACATTTTACATCTTTCACCGTCTGTAAATAATTTCTGATTTCCTTTCTAAATGTATGCGGATAGTTGGCATACAGCAATTCTAATAATGCATATTGAAAATCAGGAGAACGTGTGCTGATCTGTTGAACTGCGGCACTGATTTTTACATCAATAAATGAATCATGTTTTTGCAACAATTGTAACGGAGAAAAAGCTTCAGCCCACGATTCTTCATGAGCGCTGTCTAAAGGAAGTTTAAGATTTTTATCAATTACAGAAAGTAAGTAAGCATATAATTTCTCCCTTCTGGCTTGAGTAGTTTCTTTAAAAACGGGCTGTGCCTGTATAGAAAAGCATAATAATAAAAAAAATGCTGTTAGTATTTTAGGGAACATTCGCATTCAGGAAGACTGTTATTTTATTAAATGCATCATCAAACGTTGCCGCGGTCCAATCGTCGCCATGCCCTAATCCCGGATATAAAGTATAAGAACTGGAAATGTTGGCAGAAAGTAGCGATTGATAAATGTTATTTGATTGTGATGGCGATACTAAAGGATCATTCGAACCATGAAAAAATATCGTGGGCACCGCTCCGGAT
Source organism: Bacteroidota bacterium (assembly GCA_031411115.1). Taxonomy (GTDB): domain Bacteria; phylum Bacteroidota; class Bacteroidia; order Chitinophagales; family Chitinophagaceae; genus Ferruginibacter. The sequence goes on along the minus strand of JANOAO010000121.1, from coordinate 5,665 downwards.
AAATAATTAGACGGACTTGAAGCAGAATATATTGAAGGATTTGATGCGGGTGTAGCACCAATCACTTGTGCTAAACCATTTGCAAGTGTTGTATTACTGGTGCTGATGTAATTGTTGTACATCGAGGTAAGATCCGTTGGTCCGAAAAATGATACCACCGCTTTTATTTTTACTGGCGTACTATTTTTATAAGCGTGTAGCAACGATAAATGTCCGCCCGCACTTTCACCTGCTAAAACAAATTTATCAGAAATGATATACTCTGTTCTTTTGTTATAAATGAAATTAACAGCCGCACTTACATCCTGTTCCTGTATGGGGAAAAGGTTGTTGACACCATTCGATAATCTGTAATTGATATTGATGATAGCATAAGAAGGTAAACGTCTTTTCAAAGTATCTACAAAAGGGTTGGAAGCAGTTTTATCTCCCGATGACCATGCGCCACCGTGAATCAGAAAAATTACTTTGGTATTATTGGTGCTCCTGTCTGTTGGCAGATATACATCCATTTTTTGCAAAGGATCGTTGCCATAAGAAACATTCAACATTGTTTTGGCTTCCAAAACAAAAGGCTGTGATTGCGGATCATCTTTTTTGCAGGAAAATAAAAACACTGATACGAGTAGCCAGCTTACAATGATACGCATAGACGTAATGATTTTAGAATATGTAATTTAATCAAAATTGGGTTGGGTAATGGTTGATATTTGTTAATTGGAAAAGAATAAAAAATTCAATTCATAACCCAAAACTTAGCACTGCTCAATTTACGTTTAATTTAATCGACAATTCATCCAACTGCTTTTTATCAATCGCAGCCGGAGCATCCAGCATCACATCTCTGCCGGAATTATTTTTAGGGAACGCAATGAAATCCCGGATACTTTCACTGCCGCCTAAAAGTGCACATAAACGGTCGAAACCGAAAGCAATTCCTCCATGTGGTGGCGCGCCGTATTCAAAAGCGCCTAATAAAAATCCAAATTTATGTTGCTGTTCTTCATCATCCATTCCCAAAGCGGCAAACATTTTTTGTTGTAATTCCCTTTGATGAATTCTGATGGAACCTCCTCCAATTTCATTTCCGTTAAGCACCATATCGTAGGCATTTGCCTTGATGGATGCATAAGGGTGTTTCAAATATTCTGCTGCATTTTTTATAGCAGGATCATTGCTGATCATTTTTTCTATATGATCTGGTTTAGGGGAAGTGAATGGATGATGCCTTGCCACCCAGCGGTTACCTTCTTCGTCGTATTCAAACAATGGAAAATCCAGCACCCATAACAATTTATACTGATCTGCTTTTCTTAATCCGCATTTTTCAGCCATGTACATGCGCAAATCACTGGCTGCTTTTCGTGTTCTTTCTTCTGCTCCTGCGAGTATGAGAATAAGATCTCCCGGTTTTGCATTGGATGCAGATGCTATTGATTTTAATTTTTCTTCGCTATAAAATTTATCTACACTGCTTTTGAAAGTTCCGTCGGTATTACATTTTATAAATACCATGCCTTTCATGCCAACTTGTGGACGTTTCACCCATTCGGTTAACTCGTCTGTTTGTTTACGTGTGTATTCAACACATCCCGGAACAGCAATGGCTATAACTGTTTCTGCTTCTTCAAATACTTTAAAATCAACTCCATCAATGAGATGAGAAATATTTTCTCTTTGCAGATGTGTATGTGATGGAAATTTAAGATTGCATAATTGAATATCGAAACGAATATCGGGTTTATCATTTCCGTACATCCACATGGCATCTTCCCAGGTCATACGACTGATCGTTTCTGTATATTCAATTCCTTTTACATCTTTGAATATCTGACGAATCATTCCTTCAAACATCGTTAGAATATCTTCCTGTTCTACGAAAGCCATTTCACAATCGATCTGTGTAAATTCAGGCTGGCGATCGGCACGCAAATCTTCATCGCGGAAACATTTTACGATCTGATAGTAACGGTCATAACCGCTCACCATTAATAATTGTTTAAAAGTTTGGGGCGACTGCGGCAATGCGTAGAACTGTCCTTCATTCATCCGGGAAGGCACAACAAAATCCCTTGCACCTTCGGGTGTAGATTTTATTAAGAATGGGGTTTCAATATCCATGAACTGGTTATTGTGCAGATAGTTTCTGGCACTGCGGTTTACAGCATAACGCAATTCAATATTTTTTTTCACGGCTTGTCTTCTCAGATCGAGAAAACGATATTTCATTCTCAAATCATCACCGCCATCTGTATCATCCTGAATGGTGAACGGCGGCGTTATGGATTTATTTAGAATTTTAAAATCAATTACACTGATCTCCACATCACCTGTAGGGATATTTGCATTTTTATTACTTCTTTCATTAACCACGCCATTTACCTGCAATACAAATTCACGACCCAGAGGATTCTCATCCAGTTGCTGGTTAAGTGTTTCGGCAAATAACAATTGCGTGATGCCGTAACGGTCACGAAGATCAACGAATGTGATGCTACCAAATTTCCTGATTGTCTGCACCCAGCCGGCGAGTGTTACCTGTTTGCTGATGTCGGCGATTCTTGGATCGCCGCAAGTATGCGTTCTGTACATAAAAGAAGATTATAGAGATACTGTACAAGTGAGTGACACAACGATGCTGCCCAATGATTAACAGCCTGTTCAATCAACCTGTATTTAAAGCGGCAAAGATAACCGTTTATATGAATGCGTTACATCGTTTCTACCTGGTTCTTGTAGCGGGGACGCAGCCAGAAATAGAAATAAGCAAGCAACAGAATGCCGAGCGCAAACGGTATGATCGCAAGATCTTTATAACTGTAATCATAAAAATTTATTGGGTTGCTGTCAAATACAAAAAACTCGCTTGTCATCCAGTAAGAGTTAGCAAGTATCCAGCAAACGACAGCGAGGTTGTGATAAAATTCACTGATAAAATGACGTGTACGAATGGTAATGATGACCGCAAAAATAAGTGTTGGAAAAATCATGGCGATCCCGAGTGGCCGCCAAATCATACACCAACTGATATCTTTTAAAAGCCAGAATAAAATATGCAGGTTTTCCATGCGGCGATAACGCAGCGGTATAGTGAAATTGCCCTCGGTATTGCCGGGATTTTCCATTTTCATAGGAAATGGATCGAGATCTGTATTTAGCATTTGCTTCTGACTATTCATTCAAAACAATTATGCGCCTAATTTATAGCAGTTGGTTCACATAAAAATTATTTTCTGTTTATTTTTTCGCTGCAACTGTTATTCTTGCTCCATTACTGTGACTGATGAACTCGGGTGCGTACAAACATTGTATTGTAGTAATGCCATTACTGTAATTGCCGGCCTGCGTTATGAATGACGGATATTCAAAAACATACGTTCCTCTCGGTAGCCAGTTGAAGAAAAAATTGGTGCTGGCATCTTTGGTGGTTTCATAATAAGAAAGTCCGTCCTGAAATTTGTATCCGCTGATCACATTTACCGGTTCGGTTGCAGCGCTTCGCATGTCTTTCATGTGGAGGTATTCCATGTTTCTGTCTACACGGAGTTCAATCCTGATCTTTATTTTATCGCCGATCTGCATTTCCTCGCCTTCTTTAACTTCGGTTAAAACAGGACCGTAATCTGTATTCTTTTCGATAAAGATTTTTTTGATAAGATGCAGAGGAGTAGCAGCAGAAGTTATCTTATCCATGTTTTCAAAATACTGCCAGTATACAGCGCCCCACGAAGGCATTCCTGTTGCCGCACGATCAGAGGTAACTTGTATGTTTCCCATTGCAGTAATGATCTTATCTCCGGTGATGTTTTGTTTGAAGTAACCAGTTCCGGCTTCTGATTTATCGTTATCAGAAATAATTTGATTACCAAGTTGAATTTTAATTTTTGGTTGTTGATTCAACTCATCATTTTGTTTTCCATTGCTGATAAGTATAGCATAAGTCGCATCCGCAGTTGCTTTGTTGCTTTTCCAGTTTTGTGTTTGCTTTTGTTTAATCAGCCATGTACGCAGATCATTAAGGGTGGTTGGATTTTTATCCACCTCTTCAAAAGCTTCAATGATCATTGCCTGCGATTCTACAGGACTTTGATACCAGTAATATCCGCTGTTCGCAAATTCTTTATAATACATGCCGAGTTCTTCATTTACAATAGCGTATTGTTTTAAAGAACGAATAATCGATTTTGCAATAGTTACGGCTGATTTACGGTTAGCCACAACAGCAATCATAGCCTGCATCATTTTATTCTGGGAGAGCCAGTATTTCTGACTTTGCTGTGTGTAATAATCAAAAGCAGTTTTCGTTTCGGATGGAATTTTTACATCAAAGAAACTGCGCATGTATAAATACTGAACAGCTGTTTGGGAAAGATTATTTTGGCTGAGTTTCACCTTTGCTTTTTTCAGATTATCATAATCTTGTTTTATTTTTTTATCGAGGTATTGGATGGCAGCGGAAATCATGCTTTGCATTTCTCCCGTGGCAGGTAAGGCATGAAGGTGTTTAAGTCTGCCGAAACCTGTGAGAATAGATTGCGTGATATAACGGTCATCTACTCCACCTTTAAACCATGGGAATGCACCATTGGGTAATTGTAATTCTTTCAGTTTAGAAATAGCTTCTCCATTTTGCCGGGAGATTTGAATCAGATCAAATAATAAAATGATATTTTTCTTTTGCTGTGTTTCATTTTCTGCATCAAAAACCCAGGGTGTTTCTTCTAATAATACAGATTTTAATTCCTGATTTTTTGAAAGATTGCTGATCAGTGCAGTTGTATCTGTAATACGCCATTTGTCGAAAACATTTTTTATGGCCGGAGCATTTTTTAAAATATGTGATGCAAGGGTATTGGCATAGATCATATAAAAATAATCATCAGCCGATTCATTTTTTGGATTGTTTAAATAAGGTAAGGCCTGTACTACGAGCCATAATGGGTTGGAAGTATATTCAATGGTAAGTAATTGATTGGTCAACGTACCGGAAATGCCGCTGTTTAGTAATTTTTCGAAACGGAAATTCTTCTGGTTGGTATTTCGCAGGTTCAACGGCATAGATTCTGTAACAATCAGGCGGTTGCTTAAAACGGGAATTGCATTTTCTTCACCGTCGCTGAATTTTTTGTCGTTGGTGATTGCCTTTATCCGATAGCCCAGAACAGATGTAAAACCAATTGGAATTTCCACCGGAAAAACTACAGACATACTGCCTTTTGCTTCAGCAGTGAAATATTGTACCGGAAAAATGTTTTTCATCCATCCATCAATTGGTTTATTGGTAGCAGCATCAAATAATTCCAGTTGAACGGTTCCTGTGATTTCTTTATCTGTTATGTTTACAATTTTTACAGGGAGTTCTGCTTTATCACCCTGCCGGATAAACCTGGGCATATTCGGTTGCACCATCAGTTCCTTTTGTGTGATGATGGTTTTTTCGTCATATGCACTTGCCAGATCTTTTGTGTGTGCCAATGCCATTAATTTCCACTGTGTGAGTGCTTCCGGAATGGTGAAAGAGAAAGAAATGTTTCCGCTGCTGTCAGTTTGTAATTGAGGATAGAAGAATGCAGTTTCGTTGAAGTTTTTACGGATTTGTATGTTGTTGTTATTATTTTTTGTAATGCTTTCTTCTTTTTCAACTTCATTGACAATCTTATTAGAA
>JANOAO010000120.1:0-36821 GCA_031411115.1 Bacteroidota bacterium | reverse complement strand
TTCAATAACTTCTTTCTAGATTGATCCGCAGAATATTGTTTACTTAACATATAATTTATGTTTGCAAACGATAAAGCAGATACATACACTTTCACTGAACCTTTATCTGCAAGTGAAAATAAATTTGCTGCGTGGTTATAAAAAGGTTGCCGAGCACTTAATAGATCAAGTATTATATCAGTATCTACAAATACTTTATCCATTATTTATACTTCTTAGATAAGAAATCTGCATATTCAGTTTTATGATCATAGTCGGCAGGAAGTTCCAGAATTCCAGATAAACTTTTGACTAATGGAGAAATCTTTTCTTTTTCAGAATTATCAGCTGTAATTTTATGCAAGTATGACTCGATAAGTTTTGATAGACTTGTTCGATGTGTCTTGGCGTAATCCTTAGCTTTCTCTATTATTTGTTGTTGAAGTTTTAGAGTTAATTTAATGTCCATAATAATTTTATTTACGTACAAATGTATATATTTTATACGTACTACGAAAAAAGTATTTTGGAGTTACTCGGCTTGCCTACAACGCATAGATTGGTGTAATCATTTTACATCTGATTGCGCCAACATAATAAATGTAAAGCATATACGCAATTGATCATAAATCAAAATTTTTAGAAAATGATCAGGCGTTATTAATAAATAATACTGGTTTTTTAAAAAAGGATTAATACAATGTTAATACACACAACACACACAACATACCCGTAAAATACCTGTTTTAATTCCCGCTAATTCCTAAGTAGGCATAATCCCTAACTTCCCCAAACTGTCTATTCTTGTCTATTTATTGCGCAAACGTGCGCAAGATGTCGCAAACCTGCCAGGGTAAATGGTAGATTTTCAAACTTCGATTTGGGGATGTTGGGATGCAGGTAGCGGGATTCGAGAAACAGGTTACGGGCTGTGACAATCCTATTTCATATTTCAACTCGTCACAACTTTGTGTCAGGCAAAAATATTATTTTGAAATGGTCACAACTTTGTGTCGAAATGAATTTCAATATTTAGTTGTCACACTCTAATAATAAATCGTTCGCAACCCTCATCCCGCTTCCTGAATAAAGTATTTGCACCTTCATTTCGCAAACGGTATCCAACATCCTGAATCCCGCATACGACAAATGCGTGCAAATGCGTGCAATTGCGTCAATAGCGTCACGTTATTTGGAAAACAGGTGTGAAGGATGCTAATATTGTATCACGTTCAGGAGAACATCAAACCATTTATTGGAATAAATTAAAAATAAATTATGAAATCATTAAAAGAAGTCAGAAATAAATTAGGCTTAACGCAAGAGGATCTTGCCGCATTTTTGGAAATAACAAGAAGCATGTTAGCGATGGCGGAAACCGGTAAACGCTCATTGAGTACAGACACATTGATTAAACTGGCAACAGTGGAAAAATGTATAGAAGAAAAAACAATGGCAGAAACCGATAATAAGGCTGTGATGCAGGCTGAAACCCAGGAATGTATTGCCTTACAGATAAAAAGATGCCAGTACGAACTGGCAATGCTGACCAAAAAAACCGATGCTGCTGAAGCGCGTTTTAAAAAAGCCGAACGCTTACATTATGTCATTGAATTTTTGGCGCAGCATGATATGGGTACTAAAAATGAGTGGGTAGAATATAAAAGATTATCTACTTCTGTTAGTCTGTATCATGCCAAACAACACAACATTGGTGCGGCCAGAAAAAAAATAAATGAATTAGCTGAAACAGAAAAAGCTTTACAGCAATGTCTTCAGAACTATGCATTTTATAATCAACATTGATCATGAGATCATTTAACTCACTGACTATTTAAATGCTATTACAAGCGTAAGGAGAAAATTTAAAGTAGCATGATTGTTAGGCCCGTCTGAAATATGACGGGTCTTTTTTTTGTTTTAAAAAATCTTTTTAAACTTTTTTTCTTGATAAAAAATGTTATAAAAAAATCAAGAAAGGAAATATATACCGGGCATTTCCTTTCCTTCAGCTTTACTGGTCATTTGAGAATAGTAGGCTGAGAGGCATATCGCTATTCTACGCTTTTACTCCGTTAACTATTTTTCATATTCAAAAAAACTATTTTAAAATCTTCTTCCTATCAAAAATCCATGTACTACTTTTCAGTTTACTATGCACAACTGCTCATCATAGCTATGCAGACAAACGGGCTGTATATCGTTTGTCTGTGCCTTTTTTTGGTTCTTTTTTTTGCAGAAAAAAAAGAACATATGTTTTTGTAACCACAAAGGATTCACACAAAGAACACAATAAGAAAAAATCTCAGTGACCTCTGTGTTAAAACCTTAACCACAAAAACACAAAGTAAAGTCAGCACAAAGGACACAATTAATTAAATTTATTCCTATCAGAAATCCATGTACCACTTTTCAGTTTACTATGCACACCTGCCCATCATAGCTATACAGACAAACGGGCTGTATATCGTTTGTCTGTGCCTTTTTTTTGGTTCTTTTTTTTGCAGAAAAAAAAGAACGTTAGTCTATCCTCCGGCTCTCTCAATCTCATCTTTCGCACTTCCTTCAGATCTGTTCACCGCTTTCATGTTTTTACCAAACCGCCAACTGAAAGTCAGTCGTACAACCCTCGAATCCCATTTCAACCAAAAAGGCTCTTTCGAATTTTCGAATGTTGATTCTCCTGAATAATTCTGGAAATAAGTAATATCCCGTACATTCAATTTGAGAGATGCTTTATTTTTCATCAACTGCTTCGAAATGCCGAAGTTGAGCTCGCCCTGAGGTGTAAGCCATTCCTGCAGATCGATCTGACTTCTTGTTTGATAATATCCACTTATTTCAACACCCCAACCTTTATTAAATTTAAATTGGTTATTGAGACTTACATTTAATTGATCTATTGTAGCACTTAGTGGCGCCCAGATAACGCCTTCTATCAACTTATGATTGTATACTGCCACGGCAGTAAGACTCCACCATCTGGTAAGCGGTTGCTGCAAGGTTTCCGTAATGCTAAACACCTTAAGAGAACCAACATTGCTACGGGTGTAAATGATGATATTCCTGTTTACATTGCTGCTATTGCTATCAATGATAAACACCTGCGAAAAATAATCACGCAGATCACTGTAAGAAATTTCTGTTGTTAATTTTTGTTTCCAGGTATGTGCTAAAGCAAAGTTCCAGGTATACTGCGGACGAATAAAAGGATTGCCACCTTCATACGTGTATTTATTGAGTGTTCTTAGAAATGGATTCAGGTACTGAAATTGCGGACGGTCAATTCTTCTGCCGGCACGTACGGTGAACACATTATTACTGTCTGCATTATAGGAAACAAAGGCTGTTGGAAACAAACTTCCATAATTCTTTTTAAAGCTGGCAGCAGGAACTAAGGCATTGCCTAGTTGATTGGCGCGGTATGCCGTCAATTCATAACGTAATCCACCCTGCCAATGCCATTTTCCTTTTTCTGCATCTGCACTTGCATATACAGCGCTGATCTTTTCATCATAGATAAAATGATTACTACGGCTTAAGTCGGAAACCAGATTTCCATTATCAGAAAAAAAATAATCAGCCAGGTTATCTGTTTTATTGATCGCCGTTTTCACGCCTGTCTCCAGTACAAACTTTTTAAAACGTCTCGAATAATCCAACTTTGCTGTAAGGATATTAAGCCGTGAAGGGATCTCGCCGGTTGTTATATACACCGGACTACCGCTGGTGAGCAATTGGGTTCGGTATTCCTGATCATTGGTAATGTTGAAGCGCACATAATCAATATCAGCGTTGATATCGCTTACCTCATTGATCTTATGTCGACCATTAATGTTCAACCCTCCGCGTTTAAAATACTGGTTGTTTTCGCCACGTGTATTGATCACGGAATCTACATGCATGAAAGGATCCATCCATTTGATATCACTGTTGTAGTTAGCATGCTTTGTAAACAGCCCACCGGTGAATACTACACCCAATGTCGTTTTCGGACTTTTGAAATAATCAAATCCTGCTTTGATGTTTTGTCCTGATTGTTCAGATGTATTTAATGCGGGTTGTTCTAAAAGAGCGGAATCTTTATGGTTGGAATCAAAATAGGTCCGCAGAGTCCATGCTTCGAGAAATTCATTACTTGCACGCATACTATAATTCACAAACCAGTTCATTTTTCCGTTGCGGTAATTCAGGTTGAACCCGTTTCCTGTTTTAGCATACACGCCTTGCCCTATACTCAGGTTGAGAGAGCCATTGAATCCACGTTGCCGGTTTGCTTTCGTTTTTATATTGATGATCCCTGCATTACCAGCAGCATCATATTTTGCACCGGGGTTTTCAATAAGTTCCACCACATCTATCAGCGAAGCGCTCATGCCTGAGAGATAAGACTGCAGCTCTGCGCCGCCTAATTGAGTAGGCTTTCCATCTATCAAAACCATTACAGATGGTTTGCCTTTCATAATGATAGATCCGTCTTTTCCGACCGTTATGCCTGGTGATTTTTCCAAAACGTCCATCACCGTAGCACCGGCGTTGGTAATATTAGCTTCGGGATTGATAACTGTTTTATCAGGAAGGAACTGGATGAATTGTTTTTTGGATGTAACAGTTACATCTTTTAAAAGATTGGTTGTTGATGTAAGAATAAGCTGAAGGCTGATGTCATTTTGTTGCAGAATTATCCATTCGCTTGTTTTGTCAGAATATCCAATTTGAGTGGCTCTGATTCTGTATCTGCCGGCAACGAGTTGCATAAATATAGCAGTCCCATTTGAATCGGCAACTTTGGAAAAAATGGAAACAGAATCAGCATTGTTCAAATAAATGTTGGCGCCCGGTAGTGGATGTTTAAGTTCATCTGTTATGGTGATGAGGAGGCTTGCCTGCGCTTGCACGCTGCTATGAAAAACAACTATTGAAAATATTAAAATGAGTATCCGCATAGGTAGAAACAATGAATATATTTTAAAAGCGCTGAATGTAAGGGTAGAGATTGACTGGCGGTAGTATTGTTATGTGGGGAATGGGGGAATGGGTAATGTGCGAATCGATGAATGAGTGAATGTGCAAATGGGTAATGTGCGAATGGGTGAATGTGTGAATGTGCAGATTTTGAGTTCTTGGTGTCGCTTTTTCTTTTGTGGCCTCTGTTTTAGAATTATTGCGCTTATTTAAATGAATTTAGAAAGCCAGTAATTACACCAGCTTTCTTTTATATCAAATGACGGTGTACATTAATATTTCTTCTTTTTTGCATCAATGATCTCTTTGTATTTAGCCTCTTGTTCTGTGGTTAACAGTGCAATAAATTGGGTGTTTCGCTCTTTTCTCAAACTCATGCTCTTTTCCTTTTTTTCTTCTTCCGTAAGGCTGACGGTACTCGCAATAGCCTTTGCCCTTTCACCAACAGACTGATCCAGTTCTGCAATTTTTTTTTGTTGTTCATCAGTTAATTTCAATTCTGTTACCAGCATGTTCTGCCATTCCTTCACACGCTGTGCCTGTGCGGCTTTTTTATCTGTTTCGTTTTCTACAGATACATTAGAGCCAGCAACGGACTTGTCCTGCGCAATAGCAGTGCAGAATGAAGCACTAATAATAAAAGCTGTTAGCAATATTCTTTTCATGACTTTTGATTTAATTGTGAAATAAAATTTCCATCAAGGTAAATCAAATGGTATTTCAGTCTTTTTTTAATACATGAATGGAGTGCCGTGATGTCGGAATTTTACCTATAATTTCTGGTGCATTATCAACTTATAAGTGGACTTAACTTTAACTTCTAAGCCAACAAAGTTTTCGCAAAGGGCACTAGAAAAAAAATTAGTGCCCTCTGTGTTTCCTCTTTTGTGTCTCTGTGGTTACTTTTTTTAACCACAAAAACACAAAGTAAAGCCAGCACAAAGGACACAATTAATTAAATATATTCCTATCAAAAACCCATGCACCACATCTGAGCCTACTATGCACAACTGCCCATCATAGCTGTTAAGCTATACGTACTTTTTCCCTTGATGGAAAGCAACGCTTCAGCGATTCAAAAAAAATATATTATGCGGAGCTAAAAAGTACCAAAAAGATCAAGAAAGGAAATATATACCGGCCATTTCCTTTCTTTCAGCTTTCCTCGTCATATGTAAAAAGTAGGCTGTGATGTATATCGTTATTGTACAATTTTACTTTGCTAACTATTTTTTTATATCTAGAAATTAACTACTTAAAAATCTTCTTCCTATCAGAAATCCCTGCACCGCATCAGAGCCTACTATGCACATCTGCTGATCATAGCTGTGCAGACAAACGGGCTGTATATCGTTTGTCTGTGCCTTTTTTTGGTTCTTTTTTTTGCAGAAAAAAAAGAACGTTGGTTTTTATTTAAACACAAGGTCTATAAAGAACACAATTAGAAATACTTGGTGACCTCTATGTGTATTCCCATGGTGATCTCTGTGTTAAAACCCTTAACCACAATGACACAAAGTAAAGCCAGCACAAAGAACACAAGGAAGAAATTCTTCAAGGAAGAAATTCCAAAACATTCCATCACTTGAATTGTAGTAATGATCATTAATGCAATCCATGTTTTTTGCGTTACTTCCTATAATCATTATGTATGAGTCACCCATTCAAAAAATACACAACATTCGTTTTAGCATTAACGTGCGCATTCTTTGCACAGGCTCAAAGCACAGGTGCGATCGGTGGTAATATCGTAAACAAAAATAATCAGCAGCCGTCCTCAGGTATAACCATACAATTAAAACCGGGCGATAAAACAGGCATCAGTGATTCATCCGGCAACTTCAGAATTTCGGGAATAGAACCCGGCAGTTATTCCATCGACTTCAGCGGTGTGAGTTACCAACAGAAAACAATTAGTAATCTTGTGGTTACAAGCGGCAATGAATCAAACTTACAAATAGAGCTTGACCCCGCAGTTCAGCAGTTGAATAACATTGTGGTAAACAGCAGAAAAAATTCTGCAAAGGTAGCTACCATAGAAAGCCCACTTAGTATTCAACGATTAACTACAGAAGATATCAAAGCCAATCCGGGAGGAAATTTTGATATCAGTAAAGTAATTCAATCGCTGCCAGGTGTAGGCGGTGGTGCCAGCGGTGGAAGTTTTCGTAACGACATTATTATTCGGGGTGGCGCGCCAAGCGAAAATGTTTTTTATGTGGATGGAATTGAAGTGCCTGTTATCAATCACTTCAGTACACAGGGAAGTAGCGGAGGACCGCAGGGTATTTTAAATGTGAATTTTATTGAAGATGTACGTTTAAGCACTTCAGCATTTGATGCCAGGTACGACAATGCGCTGAGTTCAGTGTTCCAATTCAAACAAAAAAATGGAAATACCCAACAACTCCAGGGTAATTTTCGGTTAAGCGCTTCTGAAGTAGCTGCAACATTTGATGGCCCCTTATCCAAAAAAACAACTTTCCTCGCTTCTGCCAGAAGAAGTTATCTGCAATTGTTATTTAAAGCAATTGATCTTCCTATTCGTCCTAATTATTGGGATTTTCAATTCAAAACTACCACCAGAATTAATAAAAAAACCACCTTAACTTTTTTAGGAATCGGGGCTATAGATGAATTCCGGTTTGCTGCACCGAAAAAAGCAACTCCTGAAAAATTATATATCATCAACTCCGGTCCCGCTATCAATCAATGGTCGTACACCGTTGGTGCGGCTCTAAAACAACTTACCAACAAGGGATTTATAAATCTTACGCTCAGCAGAAATACTTTATACAACCAGGCAGATAAATATCAGAACAATCAAAATCAACTGGAAACGGAAAGAACCTTCCGCATCAAGAGCACAGAAACGGAAAACAAGTTTCGGTTAGATGTCAATAATATCTATGCAAACTGGAAATTGAGTTATGGCGTTATGGCACAATATGTTGAATTTAAAAATGATTTATTTCAGGTTTTTCGCCAGCCTGAAACCGATTCGCAAGGCAATGTAATAGTTCCGGGCGTTACGTTTAATTATAACAGAAGCATGAGTTTTTTGCGTTACGGATTGTTTGCGCAGGCAGGAAAAAGGTTATTCAACAACCGGCTGGGTGTAAGTGCAGGAATTCGCTCAGATGCCAACAATGCCAGCAATGGTAATAACAATTTATTGGATCAGCTCAGCCCAAGAATAAGTGTGAGTTATGTATTGAATGATAAATGGAATGTAAGTTCCAGCTACGGATTGTATTACCGCCTTCCCTCCTACACGCAACTGGCTTTTACCGGAAACAATGGTGCAGTTAATCCGGGTGAATACATACGAAGCGAACATTGGGTGGGAGGATTTGAGTTTCTTCCTTCGCCTGCAACCCGTTTTACGATAGAAGGATTTTATAAGAAATACCAAAACTATCCTGTTAGTATTGCGGATGGCATTAGTTTAGCCAATAAAGGAATTGATTTTGGAGCAATCGGTAATGAGCCGGTGCAACAGAATGGAAAAGGCCGTGTTTGGGGAATTGAATTCTTTGCGCAGCAAAAATTGACCAAAAAATTCTTTGGTGTTTTTAGTTACACGTATTACCGCAGCGAATTTACCGGAACAAATGGTGTATTGGTTCCGGCTAACTGGGATAACAGACATTTACTGAGCACCACACTCGGATATAAATTAGGCCGCAATTGGGAGCTGGGATTAAAATTCAGGTACCAGGGCGCAGCACCTTATACGCCTTATAATCTGGAGCAGAGCCGTTTGAATTTTATAACATTAGGTAATGGAATTTTCAACTATGCCGACGTGAATACGTTGCGCTTACCCGCTTTTCATGCAGGAGATATTCGCATAGATAAAAAATGGAATTATAAAAAAGTTACACTGGACCTTTTTCTGGATGTATCAAATTTCTATGGCTCTAAAAGTATCGGCGTTTCAAACTATACCTTCAAACGTACCGCAGATAATACCAACTTTGAAACTACTGACGGACAACCTGTACGTATTGACGGACAAAATGGAATTCCGGTTTTATTAAACAACATTGATCAAACCGTATTGCCTACCATTGGTTTTATAGTAGAGTTTTAAAAGTATTTTAGCTTGCCGTTCATACACCAAACAGCTTAGCAAAAGTTTTTATAAAGTGTTTCTGGTTTTCTTTTCGCAGATGGTTTATCTTATATCAGCTAGGTTTAATAGGCAAGCTGATTGACTTATACAATTCTGTGGTGATTGTTTATTCCTCTTCGTAAAATGCAACAAACAACCAGCATCTAAAGAGCAGAAAGAAAGTATTTACTTTTTGCACAAATAACCACCCCATTTAGCAATCCCTTTCAATATGGGTACGAGCTCTTTTCCTTTAGGGGTTAAAGTATACTCAACTCTGGGTGGGGTTTCAGCAAATGCAGTCCTTATCACTAAATTATCTGCTACCAGCTGATTGAGTTGATCTGTCAACACTTTACGGGAGATACCTGGGATGATAGCGTCCAATTGCCCAAAACGCTTTTTTGATTTATCTAAATTAAAAATGATTATTGGCTTCCATTTACCGCCAATAATTTCCAGAGACATTGTCAATGGACATTTCGATTTAATTACTGTTTTTTTTTCCATTTCTAACATTACAATTGTTACATGGTAGTAACTAGTTTTTACGGATTATTAAAAACAAGAGTTACTTTTTATTACTAACGAAAGTAACTTTGTGTAACAAATGTAAAATAAAAACCATCATCATGAGTAAAAAAATTGTATTTATTACTGGAACAAACAGCGGGTTCGGTTATTTAACGGCTAAAACCTGTGCTGCAAAAGGTTATACTGTTTATGCAAGTATGCGGGACACCAAAGGCAGAAACGCTGATAAGGTTAATGAACTATCTGCTGATGCAAATATTAACGTGTTGGATCTGGACGTAACCAATGCTGAGAATGTAAGTAAAGCCATTAATAGCATTATTGAAAAAGAAGGCAGGCTGGATGTTGTGGTAAACAATGCCGGTTACTTCGGAGGTGGCCTTGCAGAAGCGTATACGGAAACAGATGTAGAAAAAATGTTTGATGTAAATTTAAAAGGAACATGGAGAGTAATAAAAGCGAGTTTACCACAAATGAGAAAACAGGGAGACGGGCTCATTATAAATACTTCGAGCGGCCTGGGGCGTTTCTCAGCTCCTTTTATGACTGTTTACAACAGCACTAAATTTGCTGTTGAAGGATTAACCGAAGGTCTGCACTATGAAGTAAGGCCGCTGGGTGTTGATGTTGTTTTAATACAGCCGGGTGCTTTCCCTACAGAGATTTTCGGAAAATCCACTTATGGTTCAGATATCAGCATTGGGGCTGCTTATGGAGATCTTGCTAACATACCGGAACAAATAGGCAGCGGTATGGGGCAAATGTTTGAAGCCATGAAACCGAAATCCGCAAATGATTCCTGATGCCATTATAAAATTAATTGAAACTCCAAAAGGTCAACGTCCACTTAGAACCGTAGTTGATGGTATGACGGGAGCTATAGTTGAAAAAGCAAATCATGAGGTTAAACAGGGCTATGTAGATTTCCTGACTGCTTTTGGAATGAAAGACATGGTGAATTAAAACTGTAAGTTGAAATATGTTAATAAAAACAGGTTGTCTCATAAGTACGAGACAACCTGTTTTTATTCGGATCCCTGATGGATGATAAAGTCCGTGGCACTATAAAACGTTTTGTGCATTTCTTTTTAACCACTAAGACACTGAGTAAAGCAACACAAATGTCATTTAATTATTTTCCTACTACCATAAACCCATTCACAACTTTTCAGTTTACAATTCACAACTGCCAATCATTTCAGTTGAAACTATACGTACTTTTTCCCTTGATGGAAAGCAACAGCTTCAGCGATTCAAAAAAAATATATTATGCGGAGCTAAAAAGTACCAAAAAGATCAAGAAAGGAAATATATACCGGCCATTTCCTTTCCTTCAGCTTTACTCATCATATGTACATAGTAGGCTGTGAAGTATATCGCTATTCAACAATTTTACATTGTTAACTTTTAGAAATTTTTAAATATATCAATTATATATTCTTTTACCTATTCTAAAACCATGCACCACATCTGAGCCTACTATGCACAATTGCCCATCATAGCTATGCAGACAAACGGGCTGTATATCGTTTGTCTGTGCCTTTTTTGGGTAATTTTTTTGCAGAAAAAAAAGAACGTTGGTTTTTTTTAAACACAATGACCACAAAGAATTCAAACAAAGAACACTTGTAAAATCCGTACTGCTCTAACAGGCCAAACTACAGCTAAGCCTGGTTATTTTACCCCTTATTTTTGCTTATTTATCCATTATTATAAAAAAAAGGTATTTGTACTACAAGAAATGAGTAGTAAATAATTTTATCTTTAGTCTCCGCCTACGTTAACGCATACCGTGCATTCCAAACATTTACTTGATTAAAAGGAAATTGATGTATTTAAATTTTACTGGAAAAAAATGTATTGTCCCGTTCGGTGTAAATATTAAACTATTTTATTTTTGGTTAATGTTGCTGGTGTTTAATCTGCCAACAATTACTTTTGGACAGAATGCATCTCCTGCCTGTTCTTTTAGTATTGCAGATTCTATTGCAGGCAATAAAGAGGGATGCACTTTTATTGGCATAGCGGGTGGTGATGCCACGTACAGCATCAATGCAACATCGGCTAATTATTATGTCTGGTCTGTTTCTAATGCTGCTAACATGCAAATTATAAACGGACAGGGTACGGCAAATGTCAACATCCGCTTTGCAGCAAATTTTACACTAGGATCCATAAACGTAAAAGTGGGTAATTCATGCGGCCCCGAAATGTCACGTACCGCTTTTATTTATAAAGGTCCCCCATCAATTCCAGGAGAAATTACCGGCGATGCTACAGCTTGTCCTTACATCAATTACGACACCACTGCTTTATACTCCATTTCTAAAGTTACCAATGCTACCAGTTATATGTGGACAGTTCCCGCAGGTATTACCATTGTTGGAAGACCAGGAGGTGCCGGAACAAGAAATGATACGGCTATCGTTGTAAAATTTGACAACAGTTTTGTTGCGGGCACTTTTATAACGGTTAATGCTGTTACACAATGCGGCATCTCCAGTCCGAAAAATTTTACCATACATCGTTCATGGTCTCCTGTACCGGAAATAATTACAGGACCCACCAATTCGTGCGTGATAAAAGTCGGTCCCAATAATATTTCCGGAACTCCGGTTGTTTACAAAACAAATAAAGTACGTTATGCCGTTTCTTATGTATGGACAGTTCCACCTGGTGCAACTATATTAAGTCCTGCTTCAGGAAACAGCATCAGCACAAAAGACACATCCATTACCGTACTTTTTGGTGCATCATATAATGGTGGTTATGTTTCTGTTCAATCCGTTACAGGATGTGGTATAAGTACTTACAGAAGTATTCCGGTTAATGATCAGATCCTGGCAACACCCATTGCTATATATGGTACATTAAATCCTTGTCCAACTATTGGCGGACCAGATACTACATCCTACAGAATAAAAAAAGTAGATTATGCTACCTCCTATTTATGGACTGTTCCGGCAGGTGCGGTAATTATGGCGCATCCCGGCGGAGAAGGAACATCAAATGATACGATCGTTTTGGTGAGATGGACTTCTGCTTTTACAACTGGTACTATTGACGTAAATGCCGTTAATAATTGTATGATGAGCACTACACGGTCTTTAACCATTGCCCGTAAAATGCCATTGGCACCTAATGGAATTATGATGGCTTTATTAAAACCCTGCCCTAACAGACATTATGCCTATATGATTAACGGTTTGCCTGTTAATGGAACCTCTGTGGTTTGGACAGTTCCTCCAGGTGCAAACATTTTATCAGGACAAGGAACATTATCCATCAAGGTGGAGTATGGTGCAGGTGCAATTGTTGGAAATATAACCGTAACAGGAATAAATAGCTGTGGATGGGGAACACCACGTGTATTGGCAGTTTCATTACCGGCTTGTTCATCTGCAAGATCATCAGATAATGCAATTATACAAACGCCATTATCTCTTTCTGCTGATATTCTTGAAACCAATATTTATCCTAATCCCAGTAGTTCATCCTTTCTCATTCAGTTAATAAGTAATGAGAAAGAAATTATACGTTTATCGCTTATGAATATGCAAGGAAGAATTATAAAAAGTTATAACGCGGGCGCAAATGAATTGATAAAAATTGGCGATGAATTACAACCCGGCGTTTATATGCTTCGTATACAACAAGGATCAAAAATTATCACCAGAAAGCTCATTAAGTTATAGTAAGTACTTACTAAAGTGTAATTGCACTTAGAAATAAATTATATCCATATTGATAAATCACCAAAGGCTCATGTTTCATGAGCCTTTGGTTTGTGTTTTTTACAACTCCAGTTTAAAAACTAAAACCTTATTCCAATACTTAATGAACTTCTGATGCCACCCCAGGCACCACTTAACCCCATTGTTGCTCCATTGGAATTTACACTGACCTTTTTGGTTGTTAACGGAATATCAAGATCATCGAGTTCTGTATACAAATCTGCCTGTTCCTGAGAACTCAAAGGCGTAGAACTTATACCTGTAAAAGTTCCACTGCCCACACCAAAATGCGGCGCAAACAGTAGCCAGTCTAACACAATCATTTTACCCAGCACCCATTGCTTTCCGATACCAGCTCCAAATGTGTGTGTTTGTTGTTTACCTTTCAAACTTACCTGTTGCTTATTGTTTAAATCATCCGTATACGAAACAACCAGGTTATCCACTTTAAAATTTGCATAGCGGTAAAAAGGAGCAACGTAAAAACCACGCATATTTCCTTTTCTTCCGATATAGAATCTGAATTCCGGTGTGATGGCGATATTGCTCATACGAAAACTTTTTACGGTTGCCTGCGCATCTACATCATTATCTCCAACAGCATCTGCAATTGCATTTTTAAAAGGCAACCCGCTGCTGGGCATTATCCTGAATGAAAGGGCGGCTGACATTCGGTTATTGATTTTTCGCTCGTATTGCACCTGGTAGTTATTTAGCGGCAACCCTAAAAGATTTACTTTAATAGCATTGCTTCCATGAAGTATTTTTTGAGCGGATGCAGCCACACCAAACAACATGATTGACATAAATAGTATTCTTTTCATATCAGTTAATTTTTTTCAAATATAGATATCTGTCATATGTTTAACATACCCAACAGCCACATTTTTGAAAACCAATTGCTTTCAATATTTCGAAAATTCAGTCAAGGTTCTTGCCTCACGTCATCTTCGTGCCTCAGTCAAGGTTCGTGCCTCACGAACCTTTTTTTGAAACAAATGAAAATTTCCGAACGATATGCCAACTATAATAATGAAAACTGCACCGCGATCTCTGATCTTCGTGGTTACAAAAACATCTGTTCCTTTTTTTCTGCAAATCGACGGAGGAGATTCAGCGACACAGACAAACGATATACAACCCGTTTGTCTGGACAGCTATGATGGGAAGTAGTGCACAGTAGGCTCAGATGTAGTACATGGATTTGTGATCGGTAAAAGATTTTTTAAATAGTTCATCCAGAAATAAAAAAAATAGTTAACAAAGTAAAATTGTTGAATAGCAATAGACTTCACAGCCTACTATGTACATATGATGAGTAAAGCTGAAAGAAAGGAAATGGCCGGTATATATTTCCTTTCTTGATCTTTTTATTACTTTTTAGCTCCACATAATATATATTTTTTGAATCGCTGAAGCTGTGCTTTCCATCAAGGGTAAAGTACGTATTGATCAAATCAATTTATATGTTCTTTTTTTTCTGCAAAAAAAAGAACCAAAAAAAGGCACAGACAAACGATATACAGCCCGTTTGCATGCATAGCTATGATCGGCAGTTGTACATAGTAAACTCAGATGTAGTACATGATTTCTGATCAGTAAAAGATTTTTTTATTGATATATTTTAAAATTTCAAACAGTTCTTTAAAGTAAAGGTGTAGAATAGCGATAGACTTCACAGCCTACTATATACATATGATGAGTAAAGCTGAATGAAAGGAAATGGCCGGTATATATTTACTTTCTTGATCTTTTTGGTACTTTTTCCATCAAGGGAAAAAGTACGTATAGACAAAACGATATACAGCCCCTTTGTCTGCACAACTATGATGTGCAATTGTGCATAGTAGGCTCAGATGTAGTACATTGATTTCTGAAAGGAAAATATATAATTAATTGTGTCCTTGTTTTTTTTGCTCTGTCTTTGTGGTTAAAATCTTCACGTCATGGTTCGTGAATCACGTCAAGGTTCGTGCCTCACGAACCTTTTTTAAAAACGAAAAATTTTAAACTACATTAAAGATAATTCAACCGCGATTTTCGCAGCAAGGGTTGCGTTCGAATGTATAAGCGCAATATTTGCCTCAAGGCTTTCTCCATTCGAATGTTCCGCAATATATTTTAATAAGAAGGGTGTTACATTTTTTCCTTTTATATGTTGTAATTCCGCTTCCCTCAACGCTTCCTGAATGGATGTTTCAATCACTTCCGGCGCCACCTCCTTATCTTTTGAAACAGGGTTAGCTATCAACACCGTTCCAGCTAAACCCATTTTCCATTTTACAGAAAGCAGTTGTGCAATTTCCTTGGGCGAATCCAATCTCAACGGAGAGGAAAAACCACTTTTCTGGGAATAAAAACTCGGAAATTCATCCTGCTGATAAGTAACTACCGGAATGCCATATGTTTCCATATATTCTAATGTTAATCCAATATCAAGTATGGATTTTACACCGGCTGAAACTACCGCAACATTTGTTTGTGCCATTTCAATAAGATCTGCAGAAATATCCATGGTGTTTTCTGCGCCACGATGAACGCCGCCAATACCGCCCGTTGCAAATATGTTTATGCCGGCCATAGCAGCAATTCGCATCGTTGCCGCAACAGTGGTAGCACCGGGAAATTTTTTTGACAGCACAAATGGCAGGTCGCGTAAACTTACTTTCCAAACATCTGGTGCCTGCGCAAAATATTCAACATCTTCCTTACTTAATCCTACATATAATTTTCCATCACGTATAGCAATAGTGGCAGGAACTGCTCCTTCTTTACGAACGGCATCTTCAACAGATAATGCCGTTTCCATATTTCTCGGCCAGGGCATTCCGTGCGATATAATAGTAGACTCTAATGCCACCACCGGTTTTTTTTCTATTAATGCCTGTTGTACCTCTGGGTGAATAATTAATAATTCAGATAACATCCGGATAATATTTTTGTATACTTGAAAATAATTTTTGCTGATTAATGTTTTCTAAAATGGCGCCTTTAATCTGAAGCACTTCAAAAGCAAGTGCATGGCCCGCCTGCAAACATTTTAATGCTTGCAAACCTAAATAATCAGCAGCAATCCATCCCGCCAGGGCAGCATCTCCAGCACCCGTTGTATCCATCACTGAAATGTTTGCAGCAGATAGATCAACGGCATTTTCTTTTTGATATATGGAAGAACCTCTGCATCCCTTTCTTAACCATACGTTGCCTACGCCACGGTTTATTATATCTTCTAATAACACTTCTGTTTGTAAAGATCCTGTTGAAGACAAATGAGGCAGTTCGTCTTCATTGGGCGTAACCATAAAAATGCCGGATACATCAGCTATTGCCAATTTTTTTGCTTTGATAACAGAAACCGGTTCAATGATCAGTCTTATATTTTTTTCTTTACAGAAAGCAGATAACCAGGAGATCGCCTCCACACTTAAGTTAGTATCGGAAACAATCGTAGACGCAGTAGACAAAAATGTTTCATACTGTTTTAAGGTTTGAGGTATAAGATATTCAACGGATACATCTGAACAGGCAGCTGCAAATAAACTTCCATCCTTATTTAAAATGGAAACATATTTACCGGTAGGTGTATCCACCTCTATAAGATGTTGTGTACCTACATTACATTTTTCAATTTCGCTTCGAAGCCAGTTACCATCTGTATCATTTCCTACAATAGAAATCAATTCAACGGGAATATTCAGCAAGCCTAAATGACGGGCAATATTACAAACAACTCCGCCTGCTGCTCTTTTAACAAATGCCGGATTTGATGTGGCAGCAACCGCTTCCTCTTTACAAAAGAATAATTCATCTATTAAAGTTGCACCTATACAAATTACCGGTGAGTACATGAACAAATATACTTTATCAGCCGTAGAAAAAAAGAATGTGTAAGGCGCTTATATCATTTCAACTTTCCATCAAATTGATATTAACCTCTGCGGATAATTTATTTTTTTTAAGGGTATCCCGTATAAGGACGGCCTGTTGTTCGTTAATGATCCGGTATCCGAAATCGTAACAATAGGTAAATGTATTGCCCTTATTATTTACCTGCTGATGTGTGAAATAACGCCATTGAAATCCGTTCATCAGTAATTGTTCTTTGGAAACTTTTGCTACCGATAAATTATTGCCCATGATCTCCTGCATGATCTTTCTGTTTTTAGACAATACATGATTGATGTTCCGCATCAGATTATTTTCTGCAGCATTCAACTGGTTGTGATAATTATTCCTGCAATGTTCTGTACAAAACTTTTTATCTGTTCTGCCTCTTACCGGTTTCTGACAGCCGATGCAATTTTTGATCTCATTCATAAAAAAATATTTAGAATCTAAAATTATTGTTGATACCAACACCACCCTATACCCAATACAAGTAGATAATGGGTTACAAAAATTTAATTAAGTATTTATAATCACATACAAATGTTTTCAATTAAAACCTGAAGGTCGGTTTCCTTCATATTTGATCTGCGGTATGGATGGCGCCCCATATTGCTGAAATATATCTAAACACAAAAAACAAACGTTATGTACGCATTAAGAAACAGGGTTCAGTTAATTGGTAACCTGGGAATGAATCCCGAAGTAAAAAAAACAGAAACAGGTAAAAAATTGGTTCGATTTTCAGTGGCTACCAATGAAAGTTATAAAAACGCCAATGGAGAAAAAGTAACGGAAACACAATGGCACAATCTGGTGGCCTGGGGTAAAGTTGCCGACATTGCAGAAAAATATTTGTTGAAGGGTTCTGAAGTAGTGATCGAAGGGAAACTCATCAACAAAAATTATACTGACAAAGAGGGAGTAAAAAAATACGTCACGGAAGTACAGGTAAATGAGATGTTATTACTGGGATCTAAACCCACCACCTGATTCTATCACAGCGCAGGAAATTTTCCTGCGCTTTTTTATGGTACTATATTGTTTATTTGCATATGCTGATTCAAACCGATTCCGCTTTCGAACTTGCCAACGCATTTATTCATGCAACGGGAGCTAATGTATTGTTAACCGGTAAAGCGGGTACAGGAAAAACAACCCTTCTAAAACATATTTGCGAAAACCGTTTGAAAGAAACTGCCGTAGTAGCACCTACCGGCGTTGCCGCAATCAATGCGTCGGGTAGTACCATACATTCTTTTTTCGGTTTACCGTTTCAACCCTTTTTACCTACTCCGCAGGGGCGTCACAGCCTGATGAGTAATGTAAAATTATCTGCAGAAAAAAAACAGGTCCTGCAAAACATTGAATTATTGATCATAGATGAAATTTCAATGGTTCGTTGTGATATACTGGATTCTATTGATGTGATCTTAAGAACCACCAGATCAAAACTTACCACACCTTTTGGAGGTGTGCAGATCTTGCTGATCGGCGATTTGTATCAGCTTCCTCCTGTTGTAAAACCTGCAGAATGGGCACTGATGAAAAGTTATTATGACTCTCCTTTCTTTTTCAGCAGTCATGTTATGCAGCAATTTCCTCCGGTGTATATTGAATTAGATGTAGTTCACCGGCAGAAAGATGCCAACTTTATCCATTTACTCAATCAGGTAAGAAACAATGAAATGGATGCGCATAATTATGAATTGCTTCATAGCCGTTTACGCATCCATCATGCTGTGGAAACGGAAGATCTGATTACGCTGACAACCCATAATGAATATGCGGATAACATGAACGTATCCGCTTTAAAAAAAATTAATTCTCCACTATATTCTTACCGGGCAACTGTTGAAGGAAATTTTCAACAAGGAAATTATCCTGCTGATGAAACGCTTGAATTAAAAATTGGTGCGAAAGTAATGTTCATCAAAAATGATGTGGAGCGTGTTAAGAGATATTACAACGGAAAAACAGGAATAGTTAAACGCATAGATGAAGACACGGTTTTTGTAGAAATAGATAATGAGACCGAGATTCCCGTAAAAAAAGAAACATGGAAAAATATCCGTTATACCATAGAACCCAAAACCGGAAAACTGGTTGAAGAAGAATTAGGATCATTTGTACAGTATCCCTTGCGTCTTGCGTGGGCCATCACCATACATAAAAGTCAGGGCCTTACTTTTGATCAGGTTCTGATTGATGCGGCATCTGCATTTGCACCAGGGCAGATTTATGTTGCCTTGAGCCGATGCAGAACCCTGGAAGGAATTTATCTGACAAGAAGAATCGAAACAAAATCAATGGCATCAGATCCTTCCATTGTTGCTTATGCCAATACACAAAAAAATAATGCTCATGCGGCTTCCATTTTACAGAATGAGTTGCATCGTTATGAATGTAATACTGCTTTATCCGTTTTCGAATTAGAAGTTGTGTATGAACAAATGCACGAATTTTTAACGTGGAGCAGGATGCAGGAAGGGATAGAAAAAACCGGAACGGAATGGATAGAAAATCTGTTGGAACAATTTGTACATATTCACCACACTTGTTTAAAATTTAAAAATTCACTCCGGCAATTACTGGAATCCTCAAACGATATTTTGCCGCTTACACAGGAAAGAATAAAAGCTGCGGTAAATTATTTTACGCCTTACCTCAATAATTTACTGGACATAATCAAAGCATGTACAATTAGTTCAGATAACCGCAAGGTGGCTGCAGATTTTAGCTTTAAAGCAAATAGCTTGTATAAGCATGTGCATTTGCAGGTATACAAAATGCAACTCTGTAAAGAAGGATTTTTCATGGCAGAATTTCAAACCAGAAAGAAAGCCTATATCATTCCTGCAGATGTTGTGAATGCGTATGAAAATACCGGTTCGTTTTCTAATCCATCGGAATTGAAAAATGAATTGTACCAGATACTTATTCAGAAAAGAAATCAACTCGCAGAATTGCATAATAAGCCGCGGTATCTGATCATAAGCACTGTTGCTATTCAGGATATGTCTCAACTATTACCCACAACGCTCGATCAGTTAAAGAACATCAATGGATTCGGAACCATTAAACTGCGGCAATACGGAAACGATTTTTTACATCTCATTAATGAATTCTGTGCAACGCATTCTCTGGAAAGTAAAATAGCAGATGAACCTGTCATACCTAAAACAAAAGAAAAAGCAGAAAGAACGAAAAGCGGAACCCGTATAAAATCCTATGAACTTTTTATACAGGGGAAATCAGTTTCGGAAATTGCAGCCGAAAGAAACCTGAGTACAGGTACTATAGAAGCGCATTTAACCGACTTTGTAAAATCAGGAAAATTAGCAATAGCTGATCTGGTGGATGAAAATAAATTATCGCAGATCATGCTTACTATTAACGATCATCCCGAAATGAAACTTTCTGAGTTAAAAGAAAAATTACCGGATTGTACGTTTGGAGAAATACGATGGGTGATCGCCTATCGTTCACTGATTGAAGTATCCGGTTAACGACCAAAATCGTCCTGCACCCGAACGATATCATTTTCATCACTTGGTTTATGTTCATCAGTATGCCGCCATATTTCTGCAACTATTCCCCAGTCACCCGTTCCAATTAACCTATGACGTTCCCCTTGTTTTAATTCTACGATATCTCCTTCTGAAAGTAATTGTTTTTGTCCTTCATGATCTGTATCACTGGTAATAACTGCGGCAGTACCGCCTATCAGTTTCCATATTTCTGCCCGGCGGTGATGATACTGCCAGCTCAGTCTTTTGCCGGGAGCAACAATCAGAATCTTAGGGCTTAGTTTTCCCGAAATGCCTAAATCATCTTTGGTTACATGAGGAAAATATTTTTGTATAAAAATATCGGTATCCGCTTCATCTATTACAAAAAATCCACCCCAGGGCCTTTCGCTGTCCAAAGAACGTATGCGCATTGACGCATTTATAAAAGATTGTACTTTTTCAAACACTTCTGATTTATCTGTGCTGCCTTCGAAGAATAATTTCATGGATGCTTTTTCGAAAATTAATATTTATTAATGAAGATTAAAAATTAACGGCCCATAAACACCATTAGAATCTGCACATCACTCGGGTTTACGCCGGAGATGCGGGATGCCTGACCTAGCGTACGTGGTTGAATTTTTCCAAACTTTTGTCTCGCTTCATTACTGAGAGAAACCAGTTTATCATAATTGAAATTCTCCGGTATCATCAGGTTTTCAAGCTGGCTCATTTTTTCAACGAGTTCTTTTTCTTTATTAATATAGGTATCATATTTCAATTGTATCTCTGCCTGTTCCATTGCTTCTACGGAGTGCTCTTTCAATAAAGTATGCACAACAGGAATGTGCATCATATCAGCCAGAGAAATTCCGGGGCGAAGGATCAGTTGTGCGATCTTTTGTCTGCTCGTCAACGGTGCCGAATTTATGCTGTTGAGATAATCATTTATTGCTGATGGTTCAAGAGAAGCAAGTTGTAATTTTTGTATAAGGTTTGTCACCTGCGCTCTTTTTGCATTCAGGAGATCCATCCGTTCCTGTGAGGCGAGCCCCAGTTTATAACTCAATTCTGTTAAACGTAAATCAGCATTATCCTGTCGTAACAACGTACGAAATTCTGCACGGCTGGTAAACATTCTGTATGGTTCATCGGTTCCCTTGTTGATGAGGTCATCAATTAATACACCTATATACGCTTCGCTTCTTTTCAGAACAACGGGTTCCAGATTTTTTATTTTTTGATGTGCATTAATGCCCGCCATTAATCCCTGACAGGCCGCTTCTTCATAACCGGTTGTACCATTGATCTGCCCGGCAAAAAATAGATTGCGAATCAATTTTGTTTCCAAGGAAAACTTTAATTGCGTAGGTGGAAAATAATCGTATTCGATCGCATACCCGGGACGGAACATTTTACATTTTTCAAAACCCGGAACCATTCGCAAAGCTTTAAGCTGTACTTCTTCCGGCAATGAAGTGGAAAAGCCGTTCACATATATTTCCACCGTGTCCCAACCTTCGGGTTCAACAAATAACTGGTGGCGGTCTCTTTCACTGAATCGGTTGATCTTATCTTCAATACTTGGGCAATAGCGAGGGCCCGATCCCTGAATTCGGCCCTGATACATGGGACTAAAATCGAACCCTGTTTTTAAAATATCATGTACCGCCTGATTGGTATAGGTGATCCAGCAACTTCTTTGTTGAGCAGATTTTAACCCGGATGATTGCAAATAACTAAATCCTACCATCTCCTCATCACCCTTCTGTTCTTCCATTTTAGTATAATCCAGACTACGGCCATCAATCCGTGGTGGTGTACCTGTTTTTAAGCGGTCGCTTTCAAATCCCAACGCAACCAATTGCTCTGTTATCCCTGTTGCAGCTTTCTCCGCTACACGACCACCGCCAAATTGTTTTTCACCGATATGAATCACGCCATTTAAAAAAGTTCCATTGGTCAACACGACCGATTTGGACCTAATTTGATGTCCCAACCCGGTTACAACGCCTTTAACTTGCTGATTTTCAACGATTAATTCTGAAACGGTATCCTGGTAAAAATCAAGATTGGGTGTTTCTTCCAGCATTTGACGCCAGGTGGCTGCAAATAACATCCGATCACTTTGAGCCCTTGGACTCCACATGGCAGGACCTTTCGAGCGGTTAAGCATGCGAAATTGAATCATACTTCGGTCGGTTACAATTCCGCTGTACCCACCCATGGCATCTATTTCTCTAACAATTTGCCCTTTGGCTATTCCACCCATAGCAGGATTGCAACTCATTTGAGCAATGGTTTGCATATTCATGGTGATCAGCAAAACCTGACTGCCTAAATTAGCGGCAGCAGCAGCAGCTTCACAACCGGCGTGGCCTGCACCCACAACTATTACATCGTATTCTGGAAACATGAGGGGCAAAGTTAATTGAAGAAGAAGGATTTGGTAGAAAAATGCTATTGATCACCCACCGAATTTGGATAATATTTGTTTCTCTAAAATCAGATTACTAATTGTTTCTCCTTTATTCAAGCGTTCGAAATCATCTTCAGTGCAGGTCGACATTGAATTAATGTCCTCCTTTTTACCTTCAAAAAATGAAATCTGCGCATGGAACCCCTTTTCTGATTCTATACGGGAAATTTTTTCGAGCATTAATCTGCATCTATCATAACCTGAATGTTCCCATAGTTTTTGAAAATATATTCTGGAAGAAATAATATCCGGGTTATGAAACAGGTGTGTGGAAGAAACAATAATATTGGTGAAGTTCCAGCATAGTTTCATATCCTGCTCTTCGTTTGTAAAGTAAGAGGCCGGAATGATGTGTTCAAACTGCCATTCCTTTCCGAAATTATCCCAGTGTAGTTCTTCATTAAATTGAGCTGCAATCCAGTTTCTAAAAGATTCGATATCCAATCCAAAAAAAGGTGCATAATATCGGGAAGGGTTTTTCTCCAATACATATCTGCGAAGAGCGATCTGCCATTTTTTCTTTTCTTTCGATTGAAAATTCGTTTGGGTTTCATCTTCCTGAGGCGTCCACTTCTTTCTCATCCATCTAAATTAATGTTTCTTGTTGAAACAGTGGGACGTGAAACATGTTGGTTTCATTTGGAAACGTTGACACGTGAAACATTTCTGAATGATTCTATAAAATTGTCTTCTGCTTTTCGCATCAATTTAATATCGGAAGGTGATTTATCCTTTAGCCCGCATAAATGAAGCGCGCCATGACTTATAACCCGAATGAGTTCATCTTGTAAGTTTACCTTGTATGTCATCGCATTTTCTCTGATACGATCTACACTGATATAGATATCTGAAATAATTGCATTTCCTTCGGAAAGGTCAAAGGTGATGATGTCAGTATAATAATCATGTTGCAGACTGTTTTTATTGATCTCCCTTAAATATTCATCTGAACAAAAAATATAGTTTATGGTATCTATTGTACGACGGTAACTCTTAAAGAGTATCAATAATTTTTGTCGGAGTAGCGTTCGATTCCTCAACGTACATTTAATCTCGTGAAATTGAAAGTTAATTTGATTCATTCCTGAATTCGAAATTAGAAAACAATTGCTTACAGATACCTTTACAACTCGAAGGAAATAAAATGCAAAAGAAATTATCAGAAGTGCCGATTGGAAAGAGTGTTATGATCAAATCATTTAAAAATGATGAGATTTTTCTGAAATTGATGGAAATGGGTTGTATTCCCGGAGAAACCGTTACGGTTGAAAAGATCGCACCGTTTAAAGATCCTATATCTATTGTAGTGGCCGGTTACCGGCTGAGCCTGCGATTAAATGAAGCAGAACATGTAATAGTAGAAGACATCTGATATGATAGGTTTATATTTCGGATCTTTTAACCCAGTACACCATGGTCACCTGATTATTGCTCAGCATCTGCTGAATAATAAACAGGTAGATGAAATCTGGTTTGTCGTATCTCCACAAAACCCTTTTAAAAATAGTCAGGGATTATTAAATGAACAACATCGGTTCTTTTTGTTGCAGGAAGCAATAGAAGGCGAAAAATACATGAAGGTGAGTAATGTAGAATTTAAGCTTCCTAAACCTTCCTATACAGCTAATACACTAACTTATCTCAAAGAAAAATATCCTAACCATCAGTTCTCGATAATCATGGGAAGTGATAGTTTTCAAAACCTCGGTAAATGGCATAATGCGGATGTAATCATAAAAAACTACCCAATTATCATTTACAAAAGGCCAGGTTTCGAAATTGATAATACGCTTCAGGCTACCATTACAGTGGCAGACGCCCCTTTACTTCAGATTTCCTCTACGCATATACGCGAAATGATAAGATCCGGACAATCAATACGTTATCTGGTACCTGATGTTGTACAAAAAGAATTAGAAATTAAAGGATATTACCGCACCTCAAGGGAGAATCCAGCCTAACAGCAAACATGCTATAACCAGTATGGGTGCCGGAACCCTTGTATATTTCAATACAATAAAGGTTAAGGGAATAAGGAGCATATGCAACAGACTCATCATATTCATAGAACGGTCTACATCTTTTAAGAGATACAATGCTGCAGCCCACATAAAACCCACCACTACTGCATTAATACCTTCGAGGGAGCGGTACACCACCACAAATTTTTTGAGATATTGCCAAACCGGAAAAAAGAACAATACTAGCAAGGCACTGGGTAAAAAAATTGCGACAGAACCAATTATACATCCCAATAACTGCTGGTCTTTCCCCTCATCTTTCATAATGATTCCTCCCGTAAATGACGCAACAGAAAATACAGGTCCGGGAATAGCCCGCACCAAACCATAACCGGTAAGCAGATCATCCCTGCTGATTTTGATGGCATTAGGATTTTTATTCTGTACTTTTTGATCAGTTGGCCGGGCAACGTACTGGTCAAGCATCATAGGCAAAAGCACATCTCCCCCTCCAAAAACAAAGGAACCGAACCTGTAAAAATTTTCAAACGTATTGAAAAGCTTACGATCCTTCCACTGCTGTTTTCTGGCCGTTTCACTTAAAATTCCCGCAATCAGAAAGATGATCATAAATAACCAGATATTGGTCCATCTTACCTGACGGGGTTTAATCTTTTCTTTTTCCGGAATTCTTTTATTACTAAAATTGGTGACGATTCCACCTGTAAAAATCATCAACGGAAAAACCCAGGGCAGTTTAAAGAAAAGAAAAGTAATAATCATAGCTGCCATCATGAGAATTTGGGTAGCCAGATTTTTTATACTGATCTGAAAAGCATTGTAGGAGGCATAAATCAGAAAACCAATTGCCATTGGTTGCACCATTTCAAACATGGAACGAGTCTCTTGTTGGTAGCGGTGAGAAACAAACAAAAATGAAAGGGCACCCATCATAATACAAGCCGGTAATATCCAGATAATGAGCGTTAGAACTGCTAATGAAACACCACCTCTTTTATACCCGATCAGCGTTAAAGTCTGGGTGGAAGAAGCACCCGGTAATAACTGACAAAATGAATTATATTCCATCAGTTCCTGTTCCGTAACATCTCTTCGTTTATGTACAAATGTTTTAAGCATCATTCCCAGATGACCCTGGGGACCACCAAATGCAGTAACGCTGTGCAGCAACACTGCTTTTAAAAAAGGGATATGACGCAGTATGGCCAATATTTAAATTTAAGCAGCTTATTTTTTCAAACCTATTTCAATGAGACGTTCATTAAGATATTCACCCGCTGTCATATCTTCATAAATCTTTGGATGTGAATCAGTTATGCAACTTTCTAAGCAACGTAGGTTCATACTCATTTTTGGGTGGAGAAAAAACGGAATCGAAAAACGACTGGTATGCCAGAATTCTCTCCTGGGATTCACAACCCGGTGTGTGGTAGATTTCAAACGGTTATTGGTGAGTCGCTGCAACATATCACCCACGTTCACCACAATTTGTTCCGGGAGAGAAGTTACTGCTACCCAATCTCCTTTTTTACTCAGAATTTCCAAACCGTCAGCAGAGGCACCTACGAGTAAAGTGATCAGGTTAATATCTTCATGCTGTTCTGCACGAATAGCGCTTTTAGGTTCATCTGTAATTGGTGGATAATGAATGGATCTTAAAATTGAATTTCCATCATCAATAAAATCATCAAAATATTTTTCCTCTAACCCAAGGTATAAAGCTATAGCCTGTAAAAGTGATTTACCTGATTGTTCAAATGCCCTGTAAGCAGTGGAAAATGTTTCATTGAACGCAGCAATTTCTTTCACAATTACATTTGGGGCATATATTTCTTCTGTAAAACCCGGTGTCGCCTCCTGGCCATATTGAAAGAATTCTTTCAGATCTGGTGCTTCACTCCCTTTCGCATGTTCTTTTCCAAAACTCGTATATCCTCGCTGGCCGGCCATTCCGGCGATTTCGTATCGTTTTTTCTTCTCGGCAGGTAATGAAAAAAATTGCTGTACGTAGGTATATAAATCAGCAATCAACTGATCGGGGATTCCATGATTTTTTACAGAAACAAAACCTACTTCTTCATAAGCTTTGCCTAAAGATTCTACAAATGCCCGCTTGCTGTTTATATCTCCGTTGGTAAATGCTGCTAAATCAACTACTGGTATACCCATGATTGCGCAAAAATAGCTGATTTTATTATGCACAACCTCACAGGTTGGAACCTGTGAGGTTGTATTTACAGTCCGTAGCGGGCACTAATTTCCAGCATCCGGTCAATTGGTTTTTTGGCAGCCAGCCGTATATCTTCTGGCATGTTGATCTCCGGCAATTCATACTTCATACACAGGTATAATTTTTCCAGCGTATTGAGTTTCATATACGGACAATCATTACAGGCGCAGGAATTATCCGGGGGTGCCGGTATAAAGGTTTTACCCGGATTCTGTTTCTGCATCTGGTGCAGAATCCCGCTTTCCGTGGCAACAATGAAAGAGTTGGCATTACTGGTTTCGGTGTATTTTAATAAACCGGTAGTGCTGCCAATATAATCTGCCAGTTCCAGTACGGGTTCTTCACATTCCGGATGGGCAATCACTTTAGCTTCCGGGTGACGAACTTTTAGTTTCACCAGCTTTTCCCGGCTGAATATTTCATGAACGATACAGGCACCGTTCCATAACAACATATTTCTACCCGTCTGTTTGTTGATATAAGCCCCAAGGTTGCGATCGGGCGCAAAAATGATAGGTTGGGTTACCGGAAGTGATTCAACGATTTTTTGAGCGTTACTGGAGGTACAGATGATATCACTCAGTGCTTTCATCCCTGCACTGCAATTGATGTAAGTAATTACCAGATGATCCGGATGTTTGTCTTTAAACTGTTTGAAAAGAGCCGGAGGGGCAGAATCACTTAGCGAACATCCGGCTTTCAGATCTGGCAATACCACTTTTTTATTTGGATTAAGGATCTTAGCCGTTTCCGCCATAAAATGCACCCCTGCAAAAACGATCATATCCGCTTCTGTACTGGCCGCTTTCTGAGATAAACCGAGACTGTCACCAATGTAATCGGCAACATCCTGAATGTCGGGCTCCTGGTAATAATGCGCCAGCACAATCGCATTCTTTTCTTTTTTGAGTTTTTCAATTTCTGCGAATAAATCCAGCGTAGGATCAATCGCAATATCGAGAAAGCCTTTCTGTAAAATTCCGTCCTGCATTTCTCTGTTAATATCTGCCATAGTATTATTTAATACTTATTATTTATAAAATCATCTATTACTATTAGGGCTGTGGATATGTGGAAATATCGTTGCCGTAATATTTTGTAAAATTAGAAAGATTAGTTTATCCACTTTCATCCACAACTCATTAACATGTTTATTTTATATCATAAGCTCATCAGTTAAGCTATAGATCGTTTCAAAAAGGACTTTGTCAACTTTCGTTGATAACTGTAGCAGGGGATAAACATTTACTGATTGCTAAATTTTTTACTGTTAGCAGATGCCGTATAAAATTGATTTTACCCCCAGACTCATCCATAAGTTTTATTTACCGCCCGGCTTAATAACATTTTACCCAAGTTTGGAATTAAATAAAACATCGGATATCAACATGATTTTACTGTTTTACCCAAAGCCTGTGGATATCCTCTGAAACAGCCTGTAACACTGATTTATATTTTAAAAATGAACTTTTAATTATGAAATGTTGACGATGAAACGGGTTTACCTGACCGCCTGCAACATTCCATCGCAATTTCCCCTATTTTTGCCATCCTAAAAAAATACAAAATCAGATGCAGATCATTCAGACAATAAGGGACAAAGGCGCCGCAGTTGTAATTGCCGTAATCGCATTGAGCCTGATCGGATTTATTTTAATGGATGCCAGGCAGGGTGGCGGAAAATTTTTCGGCTCCAGTAGCTACAAAGCCGGTAAAGTAAATGGAGATGCTATTGAAGTGGCTGAATTTAATGATCGTGTACGTATGGCAGAAACACAGGAAGAGCAACGTACACAACAAAAAGTTACAGGAACCAGAATTTATCAGCTCCGCGAACAAACCTGGAACCAGATCGTTGCTGAAAGAGTATTCTTTAAAGAAGCGCAGAAATTAGGTATAGAACTTACCGGTAAAGAACTTACTTATTTATTGTATAGTAATGATCCTTCTAATCCATTATTACAGGAACAAGGTTTAACGGATCCTACATCCGGTAAACTGAATGTTGCAGAAGTTCAGAAAGCATTGGCTAATATTAAAAAAGTAAAAGGTGAGCAAAGAGACAATATCAATTCTCAACTGATACAACCACTCCGTTTATCAAATGCAGTAGCCAAATATTCTGCTTTTATTTCTGCAAGTGCCTATTATCCAACATGGATGCAGCAAAAAGAAGTAAAAGAAAATAAAGAGTATTCAACGATCAGTTATGTGGCTATTCCTTATTCAGAAATAAGCGACAGTACTATTAAAGTAACGGATGATGATATAAATGATTATGTAAAAAAACATAAAGATCTTTTCAAACAGGAAGCAGGCCGTTCTATCTCCTATCTTAACTTTAGCCAGTTACCTTCCGGGCAAGACAGTATGAAAGCCATGAACCAGATGATGGAACTGAAAGCACAATTTGCAGCGGACAGTAATCCAAAAGCCTTTGTGGCCAGAAATGCTTCTGTAGTAGATTTTGAAGATGAATTTAAACCGAAATCAAAATATAATTCAACGGTTATTGATACGATCGTTAATACACCGGCGGGAACTGTTTCCGGTCCGTTCGTTGATGGAAAAAATTACATTATTGCAAAAGTTATCGGTACAAAATCTTTACCGGACAGTGTAAAAGCAAAACATATTCTGATCTCTTTACAAAGTGGCATCTCAGATGCGGATGCTAAAAAACGTGCAGACAGTATTTTAGCAGCCATTAATGCAGGAGCAGATTTTGGTGCGCTTGCTGCACAATATTCTGCAGATGGTTCTAAAGATAAAGGTGGAGATCTGGGTGTTTTCGGATATGGACAAATGGTTCCTGAATTCAACAACTTTACTTTTAATAAACCGGTAGGAACAAGAGATGTGGTAAAAACACAATTCGGTTATCATGTGATCGAAGTAACCAATCAATCTAATTTTAATACGGCCTATAAAATTGCCATCATTGGAAAGGATATTTTAGCGAGTGATCAAACCATCAATGCAGCCAGTATTGCCGCTACAAAAGCAGCCGCACAAAAAGATGCAAAATCATTATCAGCCTATGCTGCCAAAAACGGCTTAGGATTTACGCAGGTTCCGGGAATTGTAAAAGAAAATGATTATGCGGTAGGTGCATTGCAGGATGCACGTGCTGTTGTTCAGTGGGCATTCAAAGCAAAAAAGGGCGAAGTGAGCGAACCTTATAATGTAGGAGATCAGTTTGTTGTTGCTGTTGTAGATAAAATTCAGGAAGAAGGAACGCAGGATGCAGCCACAGCACGTTCTGGTGCGGAAGTAATTATTCGCAACGAAAAGAAAACAGAAATAATTATCAAAAAAATTGGCGCAACTCCTACACTGGAAGCAGCGGCAGCGGCTTATAATAAAACCGTTGGTCAGGCAGGTGCAGATTCTTCTATCACTATCACCAGCCAGATGATTAATGGTGTAGGTCTGGAACCAAAGGTGATCGGCGCTTCTTTCAATAAAAATTATCAGCAAAAACCCAGTCCTGCTTTTGGCGGAACCAATGCTGTATATGTAATTAAAGTAGATGTTATCGCAAGCAAACCACAGGATTCTCCGGAACAAATGGCGCAGGCGGCCAGTACAAAAATGAGTACTATGAGAAGTCAGTCCTCTAACTGGTATGAAGGACTTAGAAAACTCGCAGATATCAAAGACAGCAGAAGCGAAATCTTTTAATGTTAAATAATATATGAACGAAGCCGGCCATTTTTTGGTCGGCTTTTTTTATGCTAATTTTGCAAGATGGAAACGTTTGTGAATAAAGTGGCAGAAAGCGGAATCATTACACTAAATCTGGAAGATTTTTATCCGAAAGAAGAGGTGGTGGTTTTTGATATGAAGGATTATTTATTCATGGAGCTGATCTTAAAAGAAAAAGATTTTCGCGAAGCGCTTAAAAAACTGGACCTCCAATTATTTGAAAATAAGATCGCAGCGCTCAACTGTTCTACAGACGCCATCATTCCGGTTTGGGCCTATATGCTGGTAGTAGTTGCGCTGGAACCGGTAGCAAAAAAAATAGTATTCGGCAATGCCGCAGAAGCCATTCAGCAAATACTAATTGAAGAAATTAATAAAATAAATGCCTCAGATTATACAGATCAGCGCATAGTTGTGAAAGGGTGTGGTGAATTGGCCATTCCCCAGGCTGCCTATGTTGCCGTTACCCAAAAACTTCGTGCTGTAGCTAAAAGTATTATGTATGGCGAACCTTGCAGCACCGTACCTGTGTATAAGAAAAAAGCATAAATATTTTCATCTATCCCCAACCCTTTTCTTTTTTCAGCAGTACATATACGTCAACAAAGTTGATGTTCTATTTTTTTCATCCTGCACAGATGTATTAACATTGTAAAAAACAAAACACCGGTTGAATAACGGCGTAGCGGAAGATATTATCATTCGGGGTTGTTTAAATGGAGACATTAAAGCCCAGGAACTGCTGTATAAAAATTATTATGGCAGTATGATAAACTTATGCATGCGATATATGAGATCGGAAGAAGATGCGGTGGATGCATTGAATAATGGTTTTTTGAAAGTATTCAGAAACCTGCAACGGTACGATCCTTCACAGGCAAGCCTGTACACATGGATTCGTACCGTTGTTGTAAGGTGTTGCCTGGACGTAATAAAAAAGAAAAATAAAATAGAAACGTTTCATCCTTTGATTTCTGATAACGGATTATCCGTTCAGCCCGAGGCCATCGAAAAGTTTGAAGCTTCCGAACTTTTACTACTGGTACGCCGCCTCGCTCCGGCCACTCAAACGGTTTTTAATTTATATGTAGTGGAAGGATATAATCATCGGGAGATAGCCGAATTGCTGGGTGTTAGTGAAGGAACCAGTAAATGGCATTTAAGTGAAGCAAGAAAAAATTTACAAAAAATGATCAAACAACAGGAACTCAACTATTCATGAATGAAAGGCTACCATATGAAGAATCTGTAAAGCAAAAGTTGCAGGAAATTCCTTTGCCGGAGATGGAACCATCGTGGCAAAAAATGAAAGTACTTTTAAAAGAAAAAGACGACAACCGCGTTGTGCCGCCATTTTTCAGCGGATGTGCGATCATCGGACTTTTTGTGCTGTTAATCATTGCCGGATTCTGGTTTTATAAAAATCAATATTCCGAAAAAAATAAAAAAGTTGCGGAGGTTTCTGTAAACAAAAGACCTTCAGTAAATTCCAAAAACAATGGGGAGGCAGGGTTGAAGTCTGCATCAACCAAAGTTGAATCTGTTATTATTCCAAATGCAAATACAAATTCTGTTACACCTGAAATTTCCGGAAACATACTTTCCGATAGAACGGCTACAACAACGACTAATAAAAACTTTTCGCAAAAAAATTCCTCCAACACATCGTTAACACATGTACAGATAGACAAAAAAGTTGTAAAGGAGGATGTTGTTTCAAATGAAAAAATAAATTCCGGAAGAAAAAGAAAAATTCATTCAAACGTTAATACTTCGATAGCTGTATCCGCTTCGGATAAGGAGAATACAACGTATACAATCAACAAAAAATTATCTAAAAGAAAAACCGTTGATGCAAAAACAAATATGCAAATCTCGGTAGCAACAATAACTGATGTAACATCTGATAAAATTATTGATTCCAACATTCAAATATTTGATTCAACAATAATTGTTTCAGATACCAACACACAAACAAAAGATACAACTGCTATAAAGGACACCACCAAACCATCTACTCCAAAAGAAAAGGAAAAAAAGAAAAGCAAATATTATTTTACAGCAGGATTATCATTGCAGCATGTGTTGCCGTTGAGCGGGCAAGCATCAAATAATTATGATGCCTTCGGAAGAAAAAATTCATGGAGAGATTATACGCCCTCGTTGTATATACGTTTTTATAAAGAAAAAAAATGGTTCCTGCACACGGGCTTTCGGTATGGTGCACCGCAGGCGGTTAAAGAAGTTTTGTATAATACGATTTCCCGACTGGATACTTCACAAGTGACCACGGTATCAAATAAAACTACAGATAGAGTGAGACGGACGTTCTATCACCAAATACCGTTGTCTTTTAATTATTATATTACACCCAAATTGTCTGTAGGTGCTGGTATAATGTACAGCGTATTTAATGGTGCATTATCACAAAGAGAAAACATGCGTTCATTCGTTGCCTTTCAGAGTAGAGATTCTATTTTTCTTTCCACCTCAGAACTAATAAACGTTTCTGCTTCTTCTGATTCTTTGTTTACCAGAACGCAATTCAACTTTACGTTGCAGACAGAATTTCATTGGAGACGTTTTGGTTTCGGCGCACAATACACTAAAGGAATACAACCCTTTTTGAAATATGTAGAAGCGGGTGAATTAAAAAAAGTAAAGAATGAATCGGTGCAGCTTTTTATCAGGTATCAATTGTGGAAACAAAGAGCAACTAAAAGGTAACCACCAAGAACTTCTCCGTGCTCTCATTTATTTAACTCTGAGTCTTTGTGGTTATTGTATTTAATCTAAAACCAACCCCTTCTTTTAAAAATCACAATCATTCCAATAGGCACCACCAACATGAGTCCAACAGAAATAAAAAATCCCCATTGGTTGTGCAATAAAGGAATTCTTTCAAAGTTCATCCCAAAAATACCGCCTATCACCGTAGCCGGTGCAAGCAGGCACGTTACAATCGCCATCACTTTCATCACTTCATTCAGTTTCAGATTTACGTTGCTGAGATATAGGTCCTGCAGGTTCATCATCATATCTCTGTAATTTTCTGCGAGGTCATTGGCCTGAATGATATGATCATACACATCTTTAAAATATTTTTCTGTGCGCTCTTCTATCAGATCACTTTCTGTTCGGATGATACCATTTACCAACTCTCTTACAGGAGCAATACTTCGCTTCAACACAATCATTTCTTTGCGAAGCATATTTATTTTTGCAAGCGTACGGGTGTTAGCCTGACGGATAATATCTTCTTCCAGTGTTTCAATACGATCTCCCAGTTTTTCCATTACCAGGTAGTAATGATCCACAATAGAATCTATAAGTGAATAAAAAAGAAAATCGGTGCCGCTTTGCCGAAGTTTGCTGTTGGGGATGTTTAATTTATCTCTTAAATGATTGAATACATCTTTGGAAGCATCTTCCTGAAAACTGATGATAAAATTTTTACCCATTACGATACTGATCTGTTCTGTTTCCACGGAAGATTCGGCCTCATTGAAATACAACATATTTAAAAGGCAGAATAACAAACCGTTTATTTCATCCATTTTCGGCCGCTGATTATAACTTAATATATCTTCTGCGATCAACTGGTGTATGCCGTAATGATTACAGATTTGTTCAACCTCTTCTTTTTTTAATCCATCCATATTAATCCATGAAATAGATGGAGACGTTAAGTAAGGCAGGGTGTCCTTAATAGTTTTGAGATCATGGACCTCACAGGAATCGCGGTTGTATTCGTAAAGAAATATTTTTGAATGCTCCGGTTCTTTCCGTTCCGGGCTTTTGGTAGGATTTACCTGCAATACTTTTTTAGTGCGTACAAGATCCAGTGGATTGATCAGGTAATTGAGGTAAGTTTTTTTTTTCATAAAGCGATGCTTTAGTTTTTAAGAACACGGTAGTTTGTTTCGACAAGCTCACTGAGCCTGTGGGTTAGTTCACTGAGCCTGTCGAAGTGAGCTAACCGAATACGGTAGTTCGTTTCGGCTCAACAAAGTGTGAGTTCGTTTCGACAAGCTCAACGAACACAAAATACAACGTTAGCTCACTGAGCTTGTCGAAGTGAGCCTGTCGATCTTCGCTCACTGAGCCTGTCGAAGTGAGCTAGCCGAATACGGTAGTTCGTTTCGACTCAACAAATTTTGTGTTCGTTTCGACAAGCTCAACGAACACAAAACACAACGTTAGCTCACTGAGCCCGTCGAAGTGAGCCCATTTAAAAATTCGCACTCTTCGGATATCTCGGGAAAGGAATTACATCTCTGATATTCGTCATGCCCGTAACAAATAACACCAGTCTTTCAAAGCCTAATCCAAACCCGGCATGCGGGCAGGAACCAAATCTTCTTGTATCTAAATACCAGTCCATTTCTTCCGCCGGAATTTTAAGATCTTCCATACGGGTTAATAATTTATCCAGTCGTTCCTCTCTTTGCGAACCGCCCACAATTTCGCCAATACCCGGCGCCAGAATATCCATGGCCGCCACAGTTTTTCCATCATCATTCTGCCTCATGTAAAAAGACTTAATATCTTTTGGATAGTTAGTGAGTATTACCGGTTTTTTAAAATGTTTTTCCACCAGGTAACGTTCATGCTCACTTTGCAGATCAACGCCCCACTCTTCCACCAGATACTGAAATTTCTTCTTTTTATTATGATTACTGTTCTTTAAAATATCAATGGCTTCCGTGTAAGTGATTCTTTCGAAATCATTATTTACCACAAAAGCTAATTTGTCCATTAAACCCATTTCGGCTCTATCCGCCACAGGTTTTTGTTTCTCTTCCTCTTCCAGCCGCTGTGCAAGAAACTGCAGGTCCTCTGCATTATTATCCATGGCGTATTTAATGATATAGCGAATAAATTCTTCCGCCAGGTTCATATTATCTTCCAGATCCGCAAAAGCCACTTCCGGCTCTATCATCCAAAATTCCGCAAGGTGACGGGTGGTATTACTGTTTTCCGCCCTGAAAGTAGGACCAAAAGTATAGATATCACTAAATGCCATCGCAGCTAACTCACCTTCCAACTGCCCACTTACCGTGAGATTGGTGCTTTTGCCAAAAAAATCTTCTTTAAAATTGATCTGTCCGTCATCCCCCATAGCGGAACCATCCATAGGTAAAGTAGTTACACGAAACATCTCACCTGCACCTTCCGCATCACTTGCTGTAATAATAGGTGTATGGAGATATACAAAACCCTTATCGTTAAAAAACTGGTGTATAGCAAAGGCAAGCGAGTGCCGAACCCTGAAAATTGCTCCGAAGGTATTGGTACGGAACCGTAAGTGTGCGATCTCTCTTAAAAATTCCAGGCTGTGTTTTTTTGGTTGTAGCGGAAACTTTTCTGCATCACTGTCGCCGAGTATTTCGATAGAAGTAGCCTGCAATTCTATTTTTTGTCCCTTACCTAAAGAGGCAATTATATTTCCCGTTGCTTTAATACAGGCACCGGTGGTAATTCTTTTTAAAGATGTTTCATCCAGCAGGCCCAACGGAGCCATCACCTGAAGGTTGTTGTTCGTGCTTCCGTCGTTTAATGCTATGAACTGATTGTTCCGGAAAGTTCTTACCCATCCCATAACGGTAGTTTCAAAACCAGTTTCATCGGAAGCCAGCAGCGTTTTTATTTTTTGACGTTTATTGAACATAGCAAGTTTTTGAGGGTGCAAATAT
>JANOAO010000119.1:0-42656 GCA_031411115.1 Bacteroidota bacterium | reverse complement strand
AAGGCTGTTAAGGATTTTCATAACTTCTACAGTTTTTGTTTAGGATTTTAGATAAATCCAATCAGAGGAAATTTGCGTAGAAGTCTAACCTTTAGAACTTTTCGGCTTTTCACAATCATTGGATATTGGACTGCTAAAGTATAGCTAAAACTTGCGTTACCAAATTTTTTTGAACGTTTTTTTAACGTTTTTAAAAGATTGAGTACAAGGTACAATTATGGCTGGTGGTAATATTACTGCCAATTGTAAAACGGAATCGTAGTTTCACGATTCCCCTTTGTAATTTTAACGATTATGGCCACTGTAACTACGAAAAAAGCGAAATTAAGCAAGGAGACCAACAATGATATATACATTAAGGGAGCACGTGTACATAACTTAAAAAACGTATCAGTTAGTATACCACGCAATAAATTAATTGTTGTGACGGGTGTTTCCGGATCCGGAAAATCTTCTCTTACTATAGATACATTATTTGCAGAAGGCCAGCGTCGCTATGCAGAAAGTTTAAGTGCATATGCAAGACAATTTATGCAGCGTATGGATAAACCGGATGTTGATTTTATAAAAGGTTTATGTCCAGCCATTGCGATAGAACAAAAAGTAATCACCCGTACACCACGCAGTACGGTGGGAAGTATGACGGAAGTATATGATTACTTACGCTTATTATATGCACGTGCCGGAAAGACGATATCTCCGGTTTCAAAAAGAGAAGTGAAGAAGGATGATGTGGCTGATGTAATTGCGTTGATCAATAAATTAAAAGACAATGATAAAATTTTAATTCTTGTTCCTTTTAAGAAAAGCAGAAACAGAGATGTGAAAGAGGAAATGAATATTTTATTGCAGAAAGGGTTTTCCAGATTATATAAAGACAGTGAAATTCTGCGGATAGAAGATTTACTGGATATGGATGATCCTGAATCTTTTATTCATATAAAAGAATCTGAAGAAATTTTTATTCTGATTGACAGGCTGGTGAAAAAAGAATTTGATGAAGATGATATTCATCGCATTTCCGATTCTGTTGGCACTGCTTTTTATGAAGGAGAAGGTTCTATGCTGATGGAAATTAATAAAGAAGAAAAAATATTCTTCAGTAATAAATTTGAACTCGATGGAATACAGTTTGAAGAACCGGTTCCGAATTTATTTTCTTTCAACAATCCATTTGGTGCCTGTCCGGTTTGTGAAGGATTTTCACAAATACTGGGATTGGATCCAGATCTTATCATTCCTGATAAAACACTCAGCGTGTATGAAGGTGCGGTTGCGCCATGGAAAGGTGAAAAAATGGGCGCATGGAAAGATGCATTTATACGTGCAGCAAAAAAATTTGATTTCCCTGTACATAAACCAGTGATAGATCTATCAGCAGCACAGTATGATGTTTTATGGAAAGGCAATCAATATGCTGATGGTATTGACGCATTTTTTAAAGAGGTG
Organism: Bacteroidota bacterium; assembly: GCA_031411115.1. Taxonomy (GTDB): domain Bacteria; phylum Bacteroidota; class Bacteroidia; order Chitinophagales; family Chitinophagaceae; genus Ferruginibacter. The sequence continues at coordinate 41,207 of JANOAO010000119.1, read as the reverse complement.
GAACAAAATCTTTATAAAGTGCAATACAGAGTTATGCTGAGCAGGTATCGCGGGAGAACAAAATGTACAACTTGTCACGGATATCGTTTACGTAAAGAAGCATTGTATGTAAAAGTAGGCGATAAGCACATTGGCGAATTAAGTAATATGCCGGTGGTATATTTAGTGGAATGGTTTAAAAAATTAAAATTAAGTGCTTTTGATATGCAGGTGGCGAAACGCGTACTGATTGAGATCAATAACCGTTTACAAACTTTACTGGATGTTGGTTTAGGATATCTTACACTCGACCGGCTAGCCAATTCCTTAAGTGGTGGCGAGAGCCAGCGCATTCAGTTAACACGAAGTTTGGGAAGTAACCTCACTAACTCTCTGTATATTTTAGATGAACCTTCTATTGGGCTGCACAGTCGTGATACAGAACGTTTGATCGTTGTATTAAAAGCTTTACGTGATCTTGGAAATACAGTAGTAGTAGTAGAGCATGATGAGCAAATGATGCGGGAAGCAGATCACATTATTGATATGGGTCCGCTTGCCAGTCATTTGGGTGGTGAAGTAGTTGCTGAAGGTGATTATGAAACGATCATTGCCCACAAGGAAAGTTTGACGGGAAAATATTTATCGGGTAAACTTACAATTGATCCTCCAAAAAATCCACGTAAATGGATTCGTTCTGTAACGGTGGAAGGTGCAGTGCAAAATAATCTTAAAAATATTAACGTTCAATTTCCGCTGAATGTTTTATGTGCGGTGAGTGGTGTAAGCGGAAGCGGTAAAACAACACTGGTAAAACAAATCTTATATCCCGCATTAAAAAAACTGAAAGGTGAATTTGTTGATAAGCCGGGATTGTGTCATGGTATCAGCGGTGATATTGAATATATCAGTCAGATTGAAATGGTAGATCAGAATCCAATCGGTAAATCCAGCAGAAGTAATCCGGTGACTTACATTAAAGCATATGATGAAATCCGGGACCTTTTTGCATCGCAGCCATTGAGTAAGATGCGAGGTTTTATGCCGAAACATTTTTCATTTAATGTAGATGGTGGAAGATGTGATGCTTGCAAAGGAGAGGGCGAACAGGTTGTTGAAATGCAATTTCTGGCAGATGTACATCTGGTGTGTGATGTTTGCCATGGAAAAAAATTCAAAGAAGAAGTGCTGGAAGTAACTTTTAAAGAAAAGAATGTGCATGATGTGCTGGAGATGAGTGTTGATGAAGCCATTGCATTTTTTTCAGAAATTAAAACGGATAAACATGCCATGGATGTAGCTAAAAGATTACAACCATTGAGTGATGTTGGATTGGGTTATGTGAAATTAGGGCAATCTTCAAATACCTTATCTGGTGGAGAAGCTCAGCGCGTTAAACTGGCTTCTTTTTTAGGAAAAGGAAAAGCGCAGGGACATATTTTATTCATTTTTGATGAACCAACCACGGGTTTACATTTTCATGATATCAAAAAATTGTTAGGTTCTTTTAATGCGTTAGTGGAACAAGGGCATTCTATTTTAGTGATCGAACACAATGCTGATGTTTTAAAATGTGCAGACTGGATTATTGATCTTGGTCCTGAAGCTGGGGACCGTGGTGGTAATGTTGTGTTTGAAGGATTGCCATCTGCTTTGAAGAAAGAGAAGAAAAGTTTTACGGGGAAATTTCTATAAAATTAAAAATGTTGAATTAAGAATTAAAAATGAAAGGCAAATTTATGTTTATGAGAAAACGCAAACTTGCATTTGTAATGTATAATCTTATCTATTTGAATTTTACATCCTTAATCTGTAATTCTTAATTTGTTTTTTATCTCAACCTGTTACTCTCCCTTATCAGCTTCTCATCTTTGCGGATACCCTTTACAGCAGCAAATAGAAAAAATAATACGCCCGCCTGTAACACAGAAGTTAATGCATAGGTCCCATCTGCCATTTGGTTGATATATTTTATATACAGGAATAACAAGCCTACTTCCAGAAAAATTGCAAGAAGACATAAACGGAATTGCAACATTCGGTTACTATATAAAAAAATGTTGATCAGAGCGATAACGCCAATAGCGATAGTTGCCATCATTATGGGAACAGTGATAGTTCCTTCAACACGAATATTTTGCAATGCAGTATCGGTACCAGTATAAATAGGAAGTTTCAGGCTGGCAAAAGCACAAAGGGCTGCCAGAAATAACCAGATCGTTTGAATTCTTTGTAACATAAAATGATTTTATAATTCGGGATAAAGCGGAAATTGTTCCATTAATTTATTTACATCTGTAGATACTTCAGCTATTATATTAGCATCGTCGATGTTCATCAGCACCCGGTCAATGAAATCAACAATTGTGCTCATGTCCTTTTCTTTCATGCCACGGGTGGTTACTGCAGGAACTCCTACACGTATGCCGCTGGTAACAAACGGGCTTTTGTCATCGAATGGTACCGCATTTTTATTTAAAGTGATATGCGCTTTATCCAATGTTTCCTGTGCTTTTTTTCCTGTAATATTTTTATTACGCAGGTCTATCAGCATCAGGTGATTGTCGGTGCCGCCGCTGATAATTTCATAGCCTTTATCCATAAACGATTTCGCCATTGCCTGGGCGTTGATTTGAACCTGTTTGGCATACACAGTAAAATCATCGCTTAACAATTCACCGAATGCAACTGCTTTTGCAGCTATTACGTGTTCCAGCGGACCACCTTGTGTTCCCGGAAAAACGGCCATGTCCAACAGATGGCTCATCATTCTAATGTTGCCTTTTGGATCCTTTTGCCCGAACGGATTTTCGAAATCTTTCTTCATTAATATTATACCACCTCTGGGACCACGTAAAGTTTTGTGTGTGGTGCTGGTAACAAAATGACAATCTTCAAATGGAGAGGCTAACAGCCCTTTTGCGATTAGTCCTGCAGGATGTGCCATATCACACAATACAAAGGCATTGATTTCATCAGCTACATTTCTAATGCGGGCATAATCAATATCGCGACTGTAAGCTGAAGCACCACAAATGATCAGTTTTGGTTTGTTGGTTCGTGCCTGATTTTCCAGCATTTCATAATCTATCAACCCTGTTTCTTTTTTTACACCATAGAAAAAAGGTTTATAAATTTTACCGGAAAAATTTACGGGTGAACCATGCGTCAGATGTCCTCCCATGCTGAGGTCCAGGCCAAGGATCGCATCTCCGGGTTGTAAGATCGCCATCATCAAAGCTGCATTTGCCTGAGCTCCGCTGTGTGGCTGTACGTTCGCATATTCGCAGTTAAAAACCTGCCTTATGCGGTCGATAGCCAATTGTTCTACCTGATCAACAATTTCACAACCGCCATAATATCTTTTATTCGGATATCCTTCTGCATATTTATTGGTAAGAACGGTACCCATTGCCTGCATTACCGCAAGGCTGGTAAAATTTTCACTGGCTATCAGTTCAATTCCGTTTCTCTGCCTTTTTAATTCCTGGCCGATCAAATCAAATACGGCATTATCTTTTTGCATTCTAACTATTTAGTCCGCAAATATAAGCACGAGTGTTGAGCCATTAAAAAGGTTTCCTGCTATTATATAACTTCTCTGCTTTAGCCGAAAATCCGTTTATATAAAATTTATTACTTTCACCGCCCGATTGAAGTTCCGGATGTTATAATCCATTCGGTTCTAAAAACAGATATATGAAGGCAATCATTCCAGTTGCAGGCGCAGGAACAAAACTCAGGCCTCATACCTATACACAACCTAAAGCACTTATACCGCTTGCCGGTAAAACCATCCTCAGTATTATTGTGGATCAGCTACGTGATGCAGGTATTCATGAATTTATTTTTATCATTGGTTATTTGGGCGATAAAATTCAGGATTATGTTACCACACAATATCCCGATCTGCAATGCCATTTTATTACACAGAACGAGCGTCACGGTACCGGCCATGCTATCAACCTTACTAAAGAAATTGTGGGTGATGATGAAGTGATGATTATTCTCGGCGATACCATTGCTGAATATGATGTAAAAGCTATTTTGGATACACCATGTTCCATGTTAGGCGTTAAAAAAGTAGATGATCCCCGTAATTTCGGTGTAGCAGAAATAGATGAAACCGGTTTTATAACACGGGTAGTTGAAAAACCGGCGATTCCAAAGAGCAATATGGCGCTGGTGGGGGTATATAAAATAATAGAAACCCATTTTCTTTTTAATTGTCTGGATAAAATCATCGAAAATAATTTTAAAAAATACGATGAATTCAGCCTGACAGACGCATTGGAATGTATGATAGCTCAGGGTGCAAAATTCCAGTCGTTTAAAGTAAGTCATTGGTACGACTGTGGTAAAAAGGATTCACTGATTGAATCAAACGCCATATTGCTGAAGAAATTTGCGGATAAACAGCCTGCAAATAACAATTTTCAAAATACCATTATTATTCCGCCGGTTAGTATTGGCAATGGTTGTATCATAAAAAATTCAATTATAGGACCTAATGTTGCCATTGGTGAACATACGATCATTGGAAATGCATTAATTAAAGATTCTATCATCGGTTCTTATTCCAATCTTTCGGAAATTGTACTCAACAATTCACTCATCGGCAGCGATGCCGAAGTGAAAGGTGTTAGCCGTAATCTCAACATTGGTGATAATACAGCCATCGATCTCGGAGGCAGCAAGTAATATTTATGTTTACAGGAAGCAGGATCAAATCTTTATTTAATATTGAAATACCCATCATACAAGCCGGAATGATATGGGCTAGTGGATGGCGACTGGCCAGTGCAGTGAGTAATGCAGGCGGACTGGGAATTATTGGCAGCGGCAGCATGTATCCGCACATCCTGAAAGAACACATCAGAAAATGTAAAGCTGCAACAGATAAACCATTCGCCGTAAATGTTCCGCTGTTATATCCCGATATTGAAGATCATATTCAAACGATTATTGCAGAAAAAGTTCCAATTGTATTCACATCTGCAGGAAATCCTGCAACGTATACTTCCCGTCTTAAAGAACACGGAATAATCGTTGTGCACGTAGTAAGCAGCAGCAAGTTTGCCTTAAAAGCCCAGCAATGCGGTTGTGATGCGGTGGTGGCGGAAGGTTTTGAAGCAGGGGGACATAACGGAAGAGAAGAAACCACTACCATGGTTTTGATACCATCCGTGGTCAATAACATCGATATTCCTGTAATTGCCGCAGGTGGTATTGCTACAGGGAAACAAATGCTAGCGGCTATGATTCTGGGTGCAGATGGCGTACAGATAGGCAGCCGTTTTGTGGCGAGTGAGGAAGCCTCCAGTCATCTCAATTTTAAAAATGCCGTACTTTCTTCTAAAGAGGGAGATACAGTGCTTACTTTAAAACAACTAACACCTGTTCGGCTGATCAAAAATGCATTTTATCAAAAAGTACAACAGGCGGAAAATGAATGTGCCAGTAAAGAAGCGCTCGAAGAATTGCTGTCCCGCGGCCGGGCAAAAAAAGGAATGTTCGACGGCGATCTGGAAGAAGGCGAACTGGAAATAGGACAGGTAAGTGCTATAATGAATACCATTATGCCTGCTGCGGATATCGTAAAAGAAATATGGACAGAGTTCCACTCGGTGCTGCAACAAGCACGGGAATAATATTATCTTTGAAATCACATTTTGTAATTCAACCCCAAACTGAAATGTCTTTAAACCGAAGGTTTATTCAATATCTTACGTGTATCATTTTTATAATTCTTGCTTTTCCTGCGTACAGTCAGCCACCTATCAACCAACAGATTCCTGCAGACATGTTGCCCTCACAGATCGATCCAAAGCAACTTTCGCAGTCTCAATTATCATCACTACTAAATGATAAGAATAGAGAAAATGTTGGGAAAGATAAAAATGCCGGTCTCAGCAAAAATAACGTCCGCCTAGACAGAGATACAATTAATAAAGACAATCTTAAAAATATTTACAATACCACTGAAATGACTTACGGTGCTAATGTATTTCAAAGAAGCGCTGTAAACAATCTGGATGAATTATCTACACCTCCATTAGATTACCCGATTGGTGTGGGCGATAATATTACTGTTGCCTTATGGGGCGCTGCCGAATTTCAGGAGACGTATGTAGTGGCAAGAGACGGTTCCATTTTTCCTCAGGGATTGGGCAAAATAAATGTACAGGGACTTACTTTCGAAAATGTACGGTCGGTTATCAATTCCAGATTCCGGGGTGTGGTACCGGGCGGAACCAATATTTCCGTTTCACTTGGGCAGCCACGAAGCATCAATATAAATGTAGTTGGCGAAGTGAACAATGCCGGTCCGGTTACCGTATCAGCTTTTTCTAATGCGTTTCATGTTATCGCCATTGCTGGAGGTGTAACTGAATTAGGAAACCTGCGGTCAATCAAAATAAAAAGAAACGGCCGTGTTATTGATGAACTGGATGTGTATAAATATCTGAGCAGCGGAGATTTCGGAAAACATATTTATCTGCAGAATAATGATTTTATTATTGTAGGTGTAGTGGAGAAAAAAGTAATGGCCACCGGTCAGTTCAGAAGGCCGATGTTTTACCAGTTGAAAAAAGAGGAAGGTGTAAAGGCGTTGCTTTTTTACACCGGAGGTCTAAAGCCCGAAGCGCTGGCATCTGCTATGAAAGTAATGAGGACCGAAAATGAAAAACAGGTTCAGCGCGATGTAAATGCCAATGCCATTTTAAAAATGACGCAACAGGATTTTATGCTGGAAGATGGTGATGTGGTGAGAGTAGATATCATTAAAACCGGCATTTCCAATAAAGTGGAATTAAGAGGTGAAGTAACCTATCCTAATTTTTATGAGTTGCGGCAAGGCGACAGGTTGTTCGATGTAATCAATCGTGCAGGAGGGGTTACTAAAAATACTTTTTTACAACGCGCTTATATTTTCAGAGGTGCCGGTGATTCCACTAACCTTCAAAGTGAAAGACTTGAAATTAACTTATCAGATATTTCCAATACATCCAGCATTAACAATGTGCAGTTACAGCCGAATGATGTGATACAGTTGTTTGCGCAAAGCGATTTTACAGATGCACAATATGTTGAGATTTCCGGCGAAATAAGAAGGGAGGGACGTATTCGTAAATACGGTGGCATGACGTTGCAGGATCTTTTGTTTTTATCAGGCGGTATTAAGCCTTCTGCTGAATTCGGAAGATTGGAAATTTCCAGTATCGTTGATATCGATTCTGCTATGAAAGGTCTGAAACCTACACGTACAATCGTGCGTGCTTTTTCTATCCTGCCAAATCTGAAGCTGGATTCTATGGCTGCTACTGTTTTACTTCGTCCGTTTGATCAGGTATTTGTAAGAAAAAATCCAACATTTGAATTACAACAAAATATTGAGTTGCAAGGACTGGTAAAATATCCTGGAAAATATCCAAGGCTGGATCAATATGAGCGGTTGTCTTCCTATATAACCAGAGCGGGAGGATTAAAAGAAAATGCAAATATTTCCGGTGCTGTTTTGTTTAGAAAGAGAAATGAATTTTTAAGGGAGAAAATTGTGGAACGCCCCAAACTGGATTCCACTGGTATGCCAATATTTGATAGTTTGCCTAACACGCTTAAACAACTTGATGAACCGGTGAGTATTGATCTTTACAGTGCTATGAAAAATAAAAATTCTAAACACGATATCATATTACAGGAAGATGATGTAGTATTTGTACCGGAAATAAATCCCTTCATTTCTGTACAGGGTTCAGTACAATCACCGGTAAAAATTGCATTTGATAAAGAACATAAAAGTCTTTCCTATTATATTGACAAAGCTGGCGGATTTTCGACAAGGCCATGGAGAAGGAGAATATTTGTTACGTATGCGAACGGCAGAAGTAAACGCACCAAGAACTTTTTATTCTTCCATTTTTATCCTAAGGTGGAAGAAGGTTCAATTGTAACTGTTCCGCTACGGCCGCAAGGGCAGGAGATGGCAGATTTTGGAAAGAATATTTTGGTTGCAGCGGTTCCTGTGGTGATAACAGGTCTTATTTTTAAATATATAAAATAGTAAGCGTGACTACTCAGGATCTGATCAGAAATATATTTTTAAAAATAGGCAGGTACAAGATCGTCATCTTGATCATCGCAATTTTATTTGCCGTTCTCTTCTTTTTTTATGCCAGAAGAATACCAGCAGTGTATTCTTCACGTGCTACTGTGTTTCCGCTAACAGCGAGTTCAGAAAATTCGATGGCCAACAGTGCACTTAGCAGCATCCTGGGTATTTCAGATGCACCCAAAAGTTTTAGCCAGGAAGCATCTATCAACATAGTGGAACTGGCGATCAGCCGCACTACCCGTGAAGCCGTTGCCATGGAACGTATCGCGGAATTAGGAAATAAAAGGATTGCGGAATTACTGATAGAGAATTATAATAAAACAAAATCTTTATTTTCAAAATCGATTGATAAACCAAAAACGGAAGCATTGCTGGCTGCCACCGGTGCAGAAATTCTCAAACAAAATATGAGTGCCAAGATTAACAAGAATGGCATTCTTGAAATCAATTTCAGTTCTTCGGATCAGGATCTGGTAAGTCCGGTTGGTTATATGATGATCGATAAAATTTCAGAATTTTATAAAGACCTGAAAATCCAGAAAGCAAAAGTTGATTTCGAATTCACGGAGAAAAAAATTGATTCTATAGAAAAGGTTCTGAGAACTTTTGACAGAAGAGCCATTCAAATGTCTAAGACTACACTTTTTGTACCTTCTGAAAAATTACAATACCAGATACCTAAAGAAAACCTGGTGTCTGAAAAAGACAGAGTGATGCGTCAGCGGGATGCTTCTGCCAACAACAGGGAAGAGGCTTTATGGCGATTACAAAAAGTTACGCCGATTATTGCCACGCTGGATAAACCCGATCCACCATTTGATGTACAAAAACCATCTGCTTCCATTTATGCGGTAATAGGATTGGTATTAGGAACTATCATCGGAATCTTATTAGTTATTTCCGGCGTTTTTTATCAATACATAAAATCTGAAATGAAAAAAGCCATCTTTGGAGATGGCTCTGATCAACATGTTTCTACAACGGCTTTATGATTTGAAAGCCCATTTAAACATTTCTTTCCAGCTTGGTTTTTTGCCATACATTAAAATACCTACACGGTAGATCTTTGCTGTGAGCCATGTGAAGAAAAGAAAGCATCCGATTAGTAATAACATACTGGTGGCGAGTTGCCATAAAGGAATATCATACGTAATTCTTCCCATCATCACAATAGGAGAAGTCAATGGAAATATACTTCCGAAAACTGCCATATTACTGTCAGGCTGATTAATAGCATTGGTCATAATTACAAACCCCAGAATGATCGGCATCAGCACGGGAAATACCAATTGCTGAGCATCCTGCTGGTCATCATTTACAACGCTGCCTATTGCCGCAAATAAGGAAGCATACGTTAGGTAACCGCCCAGGAAATAGAATAAAAATGATGCGGCAATTTTTAATAAAGGTAAAGAAGACAAACCCTGCATCATTTCAGATACCATGGGTGCCGTATCCTGTCCGCCAGATTTTGAAACATTTTCCATAATACCCGGTGCAACCATCGGAATAATGCTTGCCAGTGAAAATAATAAAACCATCCAGATCAGGAATTGTGTAAGGCCTACTGCACCAATGCCAACGATCTTTCCGATCATTAATTGAAAAGGTTTTACAGAACTTACGATCACTTCTGCAATACGATTTGTTTTCTCTTCCATAACACCACGCATTACCTGTGTGCCATAAATCATCATCATCATGTAGATGAGTAATCCGCACGCAAAGGAAACCATATACGCCACGCCGGCTACACTTTTTTTGCCTCCTTCTTTTGTGTCTATAGTATTTTCAAGATCAACATCAGCCGATATGGCTTCATATTTTACCGGATCCAGTCCCTGCGCCAGCAATCTTTTATCTTCAATAGCTTTATTTACTTTTCTTTCTATAGCCAGCGTAGTACTAAGGCTTAAGGAGGAAAGGCTGTGTATGATAAAATTTTTGGGAGAATCTAAGCTGAATGGCGGAATGTATAAAAAGGCATCATAGCCTTCCGTTTTATATTTAGCAACAAAACTTTTTTCTGTTTCATTGTTAATCATTGTATACGTGATATCAGATTTTTTTTCTTCGGCTTTTATATTTTTAAACAGGCTTCCGTTATCAATCACAGCAATGGATTTTTTATCCGTTCCACCCTTAATTGAAATGGCAATAATGGCCACATAAAACCCAATGATAACGATCGGCACAAGTATAGTGGTGAGCAGAAAAGATTTTTTCTTTACGCGTGAGAAATATTCACGTCCGATGACCAGTCCTATTTTATTTGTTGACATTAGTTTACTGATTTTAAAAATTGACGGGTAGTTTGTGTATTCTCTACCAGTTTAATGAAAATATCATTCAATGATGGCAGTACTTCTTGAAAATTGTGAACTGGAATCTGCTTGTTGATAATTTCCTGCAGCACGGTATTGGTGGAAACATTATCATGCAATTTTAAAAGCATCTTTTCCTGATCCTGGCTGATTACATCAAAATACGGGTTGCTGTTTATCGTATAATTTCCATCGGTATGCAGGCTGTATAAGTTTTCTTTAAATTCATACTTAACGCCTTTTACGGTACCATCTAAAATCTTTTTTCCTTTATTTACCAGTACAATATGGTTGCAGATCTCTTCCACTTGTTCCATCCTGTGTGTACTGAAAATAATGGTGCTGCCATTTTTGGCTAATTGAAAAATCTCATCTTTAATCAGATTCGCATTTACAGGATCCAGACCGCTGAAAGGTTCGTCCAGAATAATCAGCTTCGGACGGTGAAGTACTGTTGTAACAAACTGCAGTTTCTGGCTCATTCCTTTACTCAGGTCTTCCACTTTTTTATTCCACCAGCTTTCCATCTCAAATTTGTGGAACCATTCTTTGATGGCGAGCATTGCATCGTTTCTGCTCAGGCCTTTTAACCGGGCAAGGTATAAAACCTGCTCCCCGATCTTCATCTTTTTATACAAACCGCGTTCTTCCGGCATATAGCCAATGTTGCTCACATCGTTCAGCGGATCAAATTTTTTGCCGTTGAAAATAATCTCTCCACTATCCGGATAAAAGATGCCGGTGATCATTCTCAGCAAAGTGGTTTTACCTGCACCATTTGGTCCGAGTAAACCAAAAATATTTCCTTCGCCAATGCTCATGCTGATGTCATCAACGGCTTTTTGTGTAGCAAAATATTTTTTAAGATTTTGTAGTTCTAGTATGTTCATAAGCAATGATTAAAAACAAATGTAAGTTGACAGGCAAAAGATAGGATGAATAAAGGATAAGCGGAGCAGGAAAATTACAAACGCAATAATTTTTGGGTAATGGCTGCTGCAACACGTTCGCCATCCATGGCCGCACTCACAATTCCTCCGGCATAGCCTGCACCTTCACCACAGGGAAATAAATTGCTGATCTGCGGATGTTGCAAGGTTAGTGGATCCCGTGGAATTCTTACGGGACTTGAAGTGCGGCTTTCGGTGGCCACCACCAGCGCTTCATTGGTATAATAGCCTTTCATTTTTTTTCCAAAGGCCCTGAAACCCTTGGAAAGTGCATGATAAATAAATCCGGGCAATACATCCGCAAGATCGGTTGCATGCACGCCAGGCAAATAAGAATTGGAAGGCAGTGTGGAAGATAATTTTTTATCACAGAAATCAGTCATTCTCTGAGCCGGCGCTACAAATTTTCCGCCTCCGGCAGTATAACAATGTTGTTCCACTAATTTTTGAAAATGCATCATTAGCAATGGGTCTTCAGCAGAAATGTCAGATGATTTTAGATATTGAACTGCATCTTCTTCGGTTACCTGCACTACCATTCCACTGTTGGCAAATGGATTATTTCTTTTGGAAGGACTCCATCCGTTTACTACCAATTCATTTATATCTGTTGAAGCGGGAGCAATAATTCCACCCGGGCACATACAGAATGAAAAAACGCCCCGTTCCTCTACCTGCTGTACCAGTGAATAGGAGGCTGGCGGCAATAATTCTTCTCTATTTCCTACTGTGTGATATTGTATAGTATCGATAAGCGACTGCGGATGTTCAATGCGCACGCCTAACGCAAATGGTTTGGCCTCTATCCGTATTCCGGAGTGATGCAGCATGATAAAAATATCCCGCGCCGAATGTCCGGTTGCCAGAATAATATCATCAGCTTCAAAAATATCTTTGCTGGTTTTTACGGACCGGATTTTTTGATCTGCAATATGAAAACCGGTAACTTTTTGTTCAAAATGAAATTCGCCGCCATGGCCTGTGATGAGGTGGCGCATGGCGGTGATGATCTGTGGTAATTTATTGGTACCAATATGCGGATGCGCATCGTACAGAATATTTTTTTCTGCACCAAAATGTACAAACAATTGAAGGATTCTGTTGATGTCGCCCCGTTTACTGCTGCGGGTATATAATTTACCGTCGCTGTAAGTTCCGGCGCCGCCTTCTCCAAAACAATAGTTACTTTCCGGATTAATAATACCTTCCTTATTAAGAACTGCCAGATCCCTGCGTCGGCTTCTTACATCTTTTCCACGTTCCAGAATGATGGGTTTAATACCAGATTCAATCAGTTGCAAAGCAGCAAATAACCCTGCCGGTCCGGCACCTATGATGATCACTTTTTTATTTGCCTGATGAACATCTTTAAAGTTAAAATGATGATGACCAGAAGAATAGAAAGGTTCATCTATAAAGGCATTCACCTGGAGGTTAATATATACTTGTTTACGGCGTGCATCCAGCGATTTTTTTATAATTGTATAGCCATTCAGGGAACGCGGTTTAATGGAGGATTGCATAGCTATACGCTGCCTGATCACGGTGTCATCAGTAGCTTCTGTTGGAAGCAGTTGCAACATTAATTTCTTTTGCATAATGGCGATCGCTTCTGCGATTAGAACGGAAGATCGTCTACAGTATCAGGGGAAGATGCAGAAAAAGTATCCAAAGGCTCCAGGTAATCATTGTTTACCTGACCGGCACCTGCGTTTAGTATTTGTTCAATTCTCCAGGCATCCAGGTTGGTGATGTAGTTGGTTCTGCCATCTTTTTCCCATTTAGAACCTTTGATGTTGAAATACACTTTCACATTATCTCCCGTATTAACTCTGTCTATGATAGCGGTTTTATCCTGTACGCACTGAAATTTGATAAAATTGGAGAAAGAACGACCATTCACCTCATCCGTTTTTTCGATCACAAATTCACGTGTTTTAAAGGATTCGTTACGTTGAACGATGTCAAATTTAGCAACCAGTTTACCGGTGATCTCAAAACTCATATCTCGTATTTTAGAAATCAAAAGTAAACTTTATTCGTGATTGAAATTGTTGATAAATTGATGTAGCGGATGATTTTTTAAATTTTTTTATTGACCTGATGATGCCTATTTAAAGGAATTATCTGAAAGAAAAAAATTATTAAAGGTTTAATCGGCTGTTTCTTTGTTCATAATTTTAAAACCCTTTACTGTATTGACTATTGTAAGAATATATCCAGAAAAAAAATATTTTTTCAGGGTAATTTTTTTCGGTTTTAAGGAAGATTTATTTTTATTTTTTCAAATTTGAAAAACTGTCGTTAATGGGAATAAAACAAACGAATAAAAAATTTTTTTATCAACAAATTATTTTTGATATTCGCTGTCTTGCTAAAAAAAATTAAACAAAAATTGTTTTTAGCTGACCTACTTCTGAGATACAAGATTTCTACTAAAGATATAAACTGCTGAAGGTATAATGGATAAAGTGTTTGATAAAGTTTGGGCTAACTGTTTAGAGATCATCAAAGACATTGTAGAATGGCAACATTTTAAAACATGGTTCGAACCCATCAAACCGGTTGGATTAAAAGAAAAAATACTTACGATACAGGTACCAAGTCAGTTTTTTTATGAGTATCTTGAAGAACATTACGTTTCACTTCTTGCTAAAACATTAAAAAGAGAATTAGGAAAGGAAGCAAGGCTGGAATACAGGATAATGGTTGACAGCGGAAACAGTAAGAATAAACCACTTACTATGGATGTGCCGGGAAATGGTTATAAATCTTATTCAAACAACGAAATGGATTTTCCTCTTGTCATAAATAACCCAGTTAAAAATCCGTTTGTTATACCCGGTCTAAAGAAAATGCAGATCGATCCGCAACTCAATCATTCTTATACATTAGATTCTTATATTGAAGGTGATTGTAATAGAGTTGCACGCCGTGCGGGTAAAACGGTAGCAGAAAAGCCGGGCACAACATCATTTAATCCGCTGGTAATTTATGGTGGTGTTGGTTTAGGAAAAACACACCTTGCGCAAGCAATCGGTAATGAAGTAAAACGTTTGCACAGCAACAAAGTAGTGTTGTATGTGAGTTCAGAAAAATTCATTAACCAGTTCATAGATCATGGCAGAAATAATGCGATCAATGATTTCATTCATTTTTATCAGTTAATAGATGTGCTGATCATTGATGATATTCAGTTTTTTAATCGTGCGGAAAAATCGCAGGATGCTTTCTTCTCCATATTCAATCATCTGCACCAGAGTGGAAAGCAGCTTATCTTAACCAGTGATAAGCCGCCTAAAGACCTAGAAGGTGTGCAGGAAAGATTGTTAAGCCGTTTTCGCTGGGGATTGAGCGCAGATGTTCAGTTGCCAGATTATGAAACAAAAATTGAAATTTTAGAAAATAAAATGAAACACGATGGCCTCGAGATGCCTCGTGAAGTAGTAAAATATATTGCGTATAATATCAACAGTAATGTGCGGGAACTGGAAGGTGCATTAATATCTCTGTTGGCACAGTCTTCGCTGAACAAGAGGGAGATTGACCTTGAGTTAGCTAAAAAAGTATTACGCAATTTTGTGAAATCATCAAGTAAAGAAATTACGATAGACGCCATTCAAAAAATGGTATGCGAGTACTTCGATGTGCCATACGATAAACTTTTACAAAAGACCCGCAAACGGGAAATTGTTCAGGCAAGGCAGATCACCATGTTCTTGTCCAAAGCATTTACTAAAAACTCACTCAAAACAATAGGAGAGCATTTTGGTGGACGTGATCATACTACGGTGATACATAGTTGTCAGACCGTAAAAGATCTCATGGATACCGACAATCTGTTTAAAGAAAGTGTATTGGAATTACAGCAAAAAGTTCAGTTGGCCGCTATGTAATTTCGGTCATAATTCTCCATTCCGTCAATTATTTAAATACAATAAGGAAGGGGCTTCATCATAATTAGTTCTTACACATTTGTATTATCTATTACAGATCAGTTGAAAAATTATAAGATTTATTCAATAATGATTTGTTTGTAATGATATTGAATTGTATTTTTGCTGCCCATTCAAAAAGGGCAGGTGAAATGGAGAGGTGCCTGAGTGGCCGAAAGGAACGGTTTGCTAAATCGTCGTACGGGTTAAACTGTACCGTGGGTTCGAATCCCACCCTCTCCGCACAAAAAAGATAACCAAAGTTCGGGGCGTAGCGTAGCCCGGTTATCGCGCCTGGTTTGGGACCAGGAGGTCGCAAGTTCGAATCTTGCCGCCCCGACTAAAAAGCTTTGCTACTTTGTAGTGAAGCTTTTGTTTTTATATAATTTTCTGAATTTCCATACTATTTACTGCTGTTAATTCAACATCCTCCTTCGATTAGGTGAACTATCTAACAGATCCGCTTGAAAAAATTGCTACCAATATTACAACAAGATCTCAGAACTGCTCTCTTAAAACATTTAATAAGCATTGTGTTTAAAGAATGATGCAGTAAGCATGAGGTAGAAATTTAATACAAATAACTTTGAGAAATGAATGGCAATTCAATTATAACTACAATTATCCATACAAATCAAAAGAAAAATCCCGATGCCTTCCGGCGAAGTCTCATAGCAAATATGATTGCACAGGATCAATATCACCAACAATCAACAACAGAAAAAATAAAAATTAATTTTTATGAGAAACAATAAAACGTTTGAATTAATAATGACTTAAAAGTAAGATGGGTACACTGTTTTTAAACCTCTGCGCCTCAGTATTAAAGTCAAATTGACCAAAAATCTTCTGACTCTGCGCACATTCCGTAGTACTACACTTAATCAAATAATCCAGTAAAACACTTGCGCCAGTTATAAATTAGTATACACAAAAATAAATTTATACTTATCATTAACTCTTGATGGTGTTGAAACGGATCGGATAGTCAAGGGATAACCATTGGCTTTGTAAGTAATTATATAATTTATAGATTTTGTAGATGTTATAGTTGTTCCTGATGCATCGTACTTTGTTGTAATTGTGGTTAAGAAATTTTTCTTCTGTGGAGTAAGGTATTCTATAAATGATGGATACATACTATTTACAAAGTAGGGTGTTTTTACTGCCAGTTTATAAAGTGGATTGGGATGATTGTCATAGACTGCATCATAATGCATAACATAAGAAGGGTTCACCCGAATTTCTCTAGTGATCTTATTTTCAAAATCTCTGGTCTGGTAAACAGTATCATCTGATGAATTTGGAGGATTGTAACTAAAGGATGAATCAATATAATAATTAGAAGTATACAAATATTTGTTTGTATAAATAAAAGAACCCGGATTTGGAAGTATGACTATCTCCGAGGAACTATCTCTTATTAACCTACCATTATTATCATGACTTAAAGTGTGGGTTAATGTAAATTGATTTGTAGAATTATCCCACCTTTCAATTACTTTCGAAGGAAGTGTATCATTTCCATTATAATAAAAATGTTCGAAAGTATACCGCACTACCATACTGCTTGTACTAGCATTGTAATTACTGCATGTAATTTTTGTGAGTCTTTTTATGTTATCATAATTAAAAGTATAATGCGTAGTATCGCTCGGTACTGATCCAGTAGTATCAAACACTATTAATTTACTTAGATATATACTGTCCTGAATTATTGGATTTACAGGAATTCTATCATTATTTTTTGAACAACTGGAAAATTCAATAACAATTAGTAGAAATAAAAAGTATCTCATATTTTATGCGTTTGATATAAAGGTATACATTCCCGGTTTTAGAACTTTTAATACTAAAATATGAAACTACAAATGGCGGCGCTACATGGCAAAAGTTACCAATTGGGAGAGCCGTCAATAAAATCAGAATTTATCAATTTAATAAAACGCATTTACATCTTTTTGCAATCGGGGTTAATGTATTTACATTAAAAATCAGTAAATAAGATCAGTTTAAATTCTTCTGATCTTATTTACTGAAAAGGTTATCTGTAAAATTTGTTATCTCTTGAATTTGGAAAATAATCTCCTTAAAATCAGCCGCTGCTGATAAGGCCTTGCATAATATAAAAATAATTGTGCATTATTTTCCAGCATAGAAAGATCGGCTCCGTCTGTGGCACCATCACCCGTCATATCCCCGGGATTATAACCAAATTGAAATGCAGCGGCACCATTTTCTACCAAACTCATATCTGCGCCATCTACTGCCCCATCGTGATTTACATCGCCTGCATAAAATCCATACACACCTATACCTAAAGTGATCATGGGAGGATTAAAACCATCACTGTATGCTTTATTGATTGCATTAGTAAAATCATAAGTCGTTACTGTTGACATCAGAATAGAATCCGCACTCCAGGTTTCCAGGTGATTTCTATGACGGATCGCTATGTAAAACCTTTGACCACTTACTGCTCCCGGGAAAGTAGCACTGGCAGTACCATCTTTTAAAACAATTACCTTTTGCGTATAGGATGGATTCGTGTTGTTCAACGCTGAAGAACTCCAAAGATCCACATCAATAGAATCTGACGCATTGGAATTTACACTGAGTCCAAGATCATATAAATTAGCCATCATATTTGAAGACCCTGAATAGAATCCCTGTAAAAACAATTTTACATTCAGTGTAACCGCACATGGATTTACCGTTACAACGGTTGCAGTTGATGTAGCAGCACAACCCGCTGCATTGGTTATGGTAACGGTATAACTTCCTGAAGCTGTTACGGTAATACTTTGTGTATTCGCCCCATTGCTCCAAGAATAAGTAGTTGCAGTTGTGGAAGTTAGTATTACATTATTTCCATTACAGAAAGTAGTAGGCCCATTAGCATTGATAACCGGGTTGGAAGGATTTGCATTAACTGTAGCGTTAACAGCTGTTCGCGTAGAAGATATACAACCGGAAGTAACATTTCTTGTTTCTGCATAATAGATGGTAGTAGCGGCAATGGATGGCGTTGTATAAGAATTAGAACCACTTAATAATGCTGTTCCTCCTGTGGAGGCCGCATACCAGTCTATTATATTACCTGCTGATATTGCCGATAAAGAAACTGTGCCTGTTCCACAACGTTGTCCATTGGTTCCAGCAGGTGCTGAAGGGATGGAATTAACGGTTGCCGTTACTGCAGTTCTTGATGAGGACAAACAGCCAGTAGTAACATTACGGGATTCTGCATAATATATGGTAGTTGCGGCAATGGATGGCGTTGTAAAGGAGTTATTACCTGTTGCCAAAGCGGTGCCTCCCGAGGATGCAGCATACCAGTCTATCACATTACCGGATGACGATGCAGATAAAAAAACGGTTCCTGATCCACAACGTGATCCATCTGTACCGGCAGGAGATGATGGATTGGTGTTTATTGTAGCGTTAAGAGCCGTCCTTGTTGAGGATACACAACCTGACGTTACATTTCTTGATTCCGCATAATAGGTAGTTGTTAAACTAATTGATGGTGTTGTGTAAGAATTGGATGCACTTGATAAAACAGTACCACCTGAAGAAACAGCATACCAGTCGATCACATTTCCTGCTGACGATGCAGATAAAGTTACCGTTCCTGCTCCACACCGCTGAACACCTGTTCCTGCTGGAGAAGATGGATTTGCATTAATTGTTGCGGTGACTGCGGTTCTTGTTGGTGATATACAGCCGGTTGATATATTTCTGGATTCTGCATAAAAAATAGTAGTTGCGGCAATAGATGGCGTTGTATATGAATTGGATGCACTAACTAAAGCAGTTCCACCTGAAGCGGCTGCATACCAGTCTATCACATTACCGGATGAAGCAGCAGATATAACAACGATTCCTGGTCCGCAACGCTGTCCGTTTGTACCAGTTATAGATGAATTTGTGTTTATGGTTGCAGTGACTGCTGTTCTTGTTGTGGAAACGCATCCTGTTGTTGCATTTCTGGACTCCGCATAATAAATAGTAGTTGCGGAAATAGATGGCGTTGTATAGGAATTAGATGCACTAATTAAAGCAGTACCGCCTGAAGAAGCAGCATACCAGTCTATCACATTACCGGATGACGATGCAGATAAAGCAACGGTTCCTGTTCCGCAACGTGATCCATCTGTACCAGTTGGAAATGAAGGTGTAGCGTTTATGGTTGCAGTTACTGCTGTTCTGGTGGGTGATATGCAGCCGGTTGTTGCATTTCTGGATTCCGCATAATAAATGGTAGTTACGGCAATGGATGGCGTTGTAAAGGAATTGTTTCCGGTTACCAAAGCTATTCCTCCTGTAGATGCTGCATACCAGTCTATCACATTACCGGATGATGCAGCTGATATTGTAACAGTTCCTGATCCGCAACGCTGACCATTGGTGCCGGTGGGAGCGGATACAGAAGTAGCCGTTACTGTTATTTGTGCCGTTGTTGTACAACCACTATAAGAGGCCGAAACTGTATAAGTTATATTTCCTGCTATGTTTGAAGCCGTTGTTGGATTTGTAGTAGTTGAAGACAAATAGGTGGACGGAGACCATGTTATAGCGAACTTATTGGTGCCGCCCGTAATGGTAATCGTATAATCCTCTGTTTCTCCCCAATTACTATTTGTCGTTCCGCAAAAATCTCCGGTGCCGGGGCCGGGGCTAGTATCACTGGACCTCATGCGCAATCTTGTGGTACCATTAAATGCAGTTAAAGGGATAGTAAACGTGAAATTTCCGGTTGCAGATGCACCTACGTTTGCAGATATGCCAATAGTTTCCGTTGCATCAAAGTTGCCATCGTTATTATAATCGATCCAACCACGTATAAAGCAAGTACTGAAAGTGCCACCTTTTACCGTCATGGTATACAGGTTATTTGCGGTTAATGTTCCTGTAGTACTTCCTGATGTTGGATACAATGTATAATAAGGATTGGCGGCACCCGTTGTAACATTACTTAAAGTAGTTCCTGCAACAGAAACCTGTGCAATAAAATCACCGGATCCCGTTCCGCTGCTATAGGTGGGCTGGCAATAAATTAAAGTTCCACTGGAAACATCTGCAGCAATGATACTGTTTCCACCTGTACACACACTTGATGGAGTTGCAGAAGTTGTAACAACGGGAGAAGCTGTTACTGTTATGGTTGTATTGGCATTTGCCGAACATCCGTTTACATCAAATCCGGTAACTGTATAGGTTGTGGTAGTAGAAGGGGAAGCTGTAACGGTGGCACCCGATGTGGAAGATAAACCTGCAGATGGCGACCAGGCATAGGTGAGTCCTCCTGTTGCAGTTAAGTTAACAGCAACTCCACCCGGAGAACAATAATTAGAAGTTGTTGGTGAAACGGCAATAGTAGGTGTTGTTGAACAACTGCTGGCTATTGTTGTAAATAATCCACGGCCATGTGTTGCCGCAGCAATTGTTCCATCGCTGCTTCTGTATTGCAACATATCTGTTCTTACCACCGGAAAAGTTGGGTTGGCAGTCCACACTGTACTTGCTCCATTGATCAAATCTGTCTCCCAAATTCCCGCCTCCGTTGCTATGATGGCTTTCGTATTATCATTAGGATAAAACATAACCCATCTCACCGGCATATTGGGAAGATTACCGTCAATAGCGGTCCATGAAGTGCCTCCGTTTGTACTAACCCAAACATTAGAGACATTATAATTGGAGAAACACACTATAAGATTTTGCTCATTAGTTCCATGGTTGATGGAAGAAATGTTTCCTGCAGGAAAAGATGCTCCTGTAATAATAGTACCCGCTGTTGCGGATGCAGCTGTATGTGCATTATCTAAATAAATCAACTTACCGCCTGTGGTTCCGAAATACACCCTATTAGCCGTATATGGTGAAACTCTTACCGCACTAACCTGCTGCCCGCTTAAATTGGTTATACCTGTTAAAATAGTTGCTCCTGTTGGAAAGCCGTCTGTTAAATAATAATTACCCGTTGCTGTTGTTTGAGGTGTAGTCCATCGGAATATTTCTCCTCCACCTGCTCCAGCATAGATAATATTATTGGCATTGTCATACGCAAAAGGATTTATAAATGAACCGAAGTTGGTTCCGGGAGATGTTCCTTTATAAAAATTAATTGACCCCCAATTTGTTCCGCTGTTGACACTTCTTCTGTACGCACTATACACATAAGCCCCAAATTGATATTGCGCCTGATCCTGATCTATGGCAACATAAGCACCATCACCTCCGGTAACTTCTACCGAAGAACTTAAACCTGCATTGGAAAACTGGTGATTTCCATTATCCTGTGCACCCGCCAAAAAGTAATTGGTGGAGGAAGGATGTATGGCTACAGAATAAAATTGCTTTATTCTCAATCCTACATTACGGTCACGTATGGTTACACCTTTATCTGAAGAAAAATGTATACCGCCATCTGTACCGAATAATAATTTATTGCCGTTATTATACCATACGATGGCATGCTGATCGGCATGAACATATTGACCTGAGGTTCCCACCCATTCTGAACCTTTCACCCATGTGGTTCCGCCATCTGTTGTAGAAATGATATTAAGATTTCCCAACATCGCATTATTGCTGTTGGAAGGA
This sequence comes from Bacteroidota bacterium, assembly GCA_031411115.1. GTDB lineage: Bacteria > Bacteroidota > Bacteroidia > Chitinophagales > Chitinophagaceae > Ferruginibacter. The sequence continues at coordinate 19,294 of JANOAO010000119.1, read as the reverse complement.
TCAATGCCTGCTGTTAAACAATACCATGCCTGGCTAGAAGCATTAGTGCCATTTAATGCCTGATTAGCCGTAGTAGTTAAGGTGGTGGTTGTCCAGGTTACCCCTTCATCAATAGATTTACCTACAGAAGTTACAATAGCATTGCTGTTGCTGATGGCTGCATATAATACTGCTCCTGAACAGGCCAGTTCTATCCTGCTACTGGAAGCGGGAACCGTGAAAGCTGTAGTAGCTGCTGTCCATCCGGAGGTGGTTACGGTTGAAGGTGTGTTGGTAAAACGGTATCCGTTCGTTGAACTACTTAAGCCACAATAAACATGCATTCTGCCTGTGCTGCTGATTTCAAAATCCGGAACACTGGAGCTCAAACCTGTTGGTGTTATGGTTGTCCATGATGTTCCGCCATTTACAGATCTTAAAATGCCATTTCCAACGGTAGATAAAAATACATTGCCGGATGCATCGCATAATATTTTTGTGCATTTTGTATAGGTAATTGTGCTGCTTAATTGATTCCAGGTTACTCCACCATCAATGCTTTTATACACGCCATTACCGAAAACGGCATCAGCATTACCAAATGATTCCCCGGTGCAGAAATATAAAATACTGGTATTGGTAGGATCCTGGCAGATGCCACTTACAGATAAATTGCTTAAATAATCATTTACAACTGTCCATGTAGCAGGAGAAGCGGTAATATTGGTTGTTTTCCAAAGACCTCCATCTACTCCACCAACCCAAACGGTATTGCCGGTAGCATCAGATAAATCGGGCCAGATAGCACGCATCCTTCCGGAAGTAACCGCCCCATTAGCACGCGTGTTTCCATTACTAGAGCCAACTGCATCAGAATTAGATCCTCTTTCCGTCCAGGATAACGCCGCCGTAGCTCTTCCGGCTGAATTTCTTCTTTGTTTTTGAGAGACTTCAGCCTTCCGGTTCGCTTCTGCCAGTAATTCTCTGGGTACTTTTCCAGTAACCGGATCTTTTGTACGATTAATTTCAAAATCTAAAGCAAGATCAACATGGTCATTTCCCTTTTTGTGAAGTTTTATATTTTTTATTCTGCCTGTGTCTGCATTTAAATTTTGGGCTTGCGCGAAAAAACAAAACATAGAAAAAGACAGTAAAAGAAATATTCTCATAAAAAGAATTAGGATGGGTAATGAAGAATTTATTGGTATAAATATCCTAAATTTTTACTATATAACCAATTAACTCTGCAATTAGGTAAGGAGTTATGTCTTTTTCACCACGGCGAAGCATAAAATAAAAAATGTTGAGCATTAGTTTCTATTATAGAAAGGTCAGATCCATCAGTGGCACCGTCACCGGTAATATCATTTGCATTATAACCGAATTCAAATGCAATAGCCCCATTTTCCACCATCGACAAATCTGAACCATCTACAGAACCATCATTATTTGAATCGCCTCCATAAAAACCAAAAACATTTCCACCTAAATTTTTCATGGATGGATTCACACCATCACCATATGCCATGTGGGTGCCGGTACTAAAATCATAAGATGTATTTGAGAAAAATGTAACAGGCAATGCACTCCATGTTTCCAGATGATTCCTTTGTTGAATGGCCAGGTAATAAGTATTGCCTTTAACACCTGCTGGAAACTCGACTGACGCTAAACCATTTTTTTGTAAAATAACTTTTTGAGAAAAAGAAGGGGAAGGATTATTCAAAGCCTGCGGTGACCATAGTTGTACAGTTATCGTGTCTACCGATATGGCAGATGCATTCATACCCAGGTCAAATAAAGTTGTTCTCATTGCTGAATTTCCTGTGTAATAACCTTCTAAAAATAATTTTAATTGTAAGTTGGCCGGGCAGGATTGCACGGTTACAGATGTTGTAGCTGCGCAATATCCGGACGTTGCTTTTACAAAAAATTGAGTGCTGTCATTAATTGAGTTTACATGAGTTGGATTCGTATAGGCAGAAGATAAATATGCGGATGGTGCCCATGTATAGCTAAAGGGATTTGCTCCGTTCAAAATATGAATTATATAATCTTCGGTTTCACCAGCATTGCTGTTAATCTCACCGCATGCTTCATAGGCGCGTGCGCCTTGAAAAATAGTACCGGATCTTAATCGCAAACGTGTAGTTCCGGAATAAGCGGTAGTAGGAATATTAAAATAAATATAGGCACTGGTAGCTGCAGCATTAGATGTAATTCCAATGGTTTCATTTTGTGAAAAAATTCCATCCTGATTAAAATCTATCCATGCCCTGATATAAGCGGATGTTTGTGAAACTGCTTTTAAAACCAGATAATAATTTACGCCGGTATAAAAATCAGCAGTTGTATTTCCGGATGAAGGAAATAAAGTAAAATATGGGCTGGAGGAGGCACCAGACAGGCTGTTTAAAGTTGTGTTAGGTGAAGACACCTGCGAAATATAGTGGCTTCCGGTGTTTCCATTATATACAGGTATACAATATTCCGGAGTTTGTAAATGGGCAGTTGCAGCTAAAACTGATGTTCCGTTATTGCACACAGTAGTAGGATTTGCAGATGCGTATACCATAACACCGGGAGATAAATTTATTGTTATCGATTCGCTTGCACTACATCCTAAAGAGTCATACCCGTTTACCACATAGGTTGTAATGGATGAAGGTGTTGCATTAACAGTTGCTCCGGTTGTTGCCGATAAACCCAAAGGCGGACTCCATGTATACGTATCACCTCCGGATGCAATTAAACTAACCGGCTCCATACCATAACAATAATTAGTTTGGGATGCCTGTAAGCTAATAACAGGATTGTTGTTGCAAACTGGAATGTTTGTTGTGAATAAACCACGTCCATGTGTTGCCGCAGCTAATAAACCATCAACGCTTCTGTATTGCAACATATCCGTTCTAACTACCGGGAAAGTAGGATTTGCAGTCCACACAGTATTATTACCACTTATGGCTTCTGTTTCCCAAATTCCTGCTTCTGTCGCTATTATAGCTTTAGTATTTGTATTCGGATAAAATATTGCCCAGCGTACCGGCATGTTGGGAAGATTGCCATCAATTCCCGTCCAGGTATTGCCGCCATTGGTACTTATCCAAATGTTTGTGGTGTTGTAATTGGAAAATGAAACAATCAGATGCTGATCATCTTTTCCGGTATTTACAGATGAAACTGTTCCTGCAAATGATGGTCCTGTAATATTGTTCCCTGTTATGTTGGAGGTTACATTATGGGCGCTGTCTATTGTAATAACTTTTCCGTTTTCAGTTCCTATATATATCCTGTTAGGCAGGTATGGTGAAATTGATATAGCAGAAATTTTGTTCGATCCCAGACTTGTAATCCCTGAAATAATGATTGCTTCAGACGGCCAGTTTGTAGATTGATAATATGTTCCTGGTGGAGTTGCTGTGGAATTTGTCCATCTGAAAAGTTCTCCTCCACCTGCACCCGCATAAATGGTGTTTGTATTATTATCATATGCATAAGCATTAATAAAGGATCCGAAAACACCAGGTACGGAAGGTGTTCCCTTGTAAAAATCTATCATACTCCATGTATTGCCGTTGTTGGTGCTTCTTCGGTACGAATTGTAAACATAAGTACCAAATTGAAAATTTGGCTGGTTTTGGTCAATAGCCACATAACCGCCATCACCTCCTGTAACTTCCACACTTTCGCTTAAACCGGATCTATTGAATTGATGCACGCCATTATCCTGAGTTCCTGCTAAAAAATAATCTGTTGATGTAGGATGAATAGCAACCGAATACAATTGTTTCAACCTTAGATTTACATTTCTATCACGAATAGTTTTTCCCGAATCTGCAGAAAAATAAATGCCGCCATCAGAACACAATAATAAACGGTTACCATTGTTATACCATACAATGGCATGCTGATCGGCATGAACAAATTGACCGGATGAACCAGCCCATTCTGAAACCTGCGACCATGTATTACCACCATTTATAGTCTTGATAAGGTTAAGATTACCAATCATAGCCTGATCAGTATTTGCAGGATTTATACCCACGGTCAAACAATACCATGCCTGGCTGGTAGTACCATTTCCATTCAGCGATTCTTTAGCATTTGTTGTTAAGGCAGTTGTTGACCAACTCACGCCACCATCTGCAGACTTAGAAACAGAATCAACGATCGCATTTACATTACTCATGGCAGCATATAACACATTGCCTGAACAAGCTATTTCTACACGGCTGTTATTTCCTTTTGGAAAAAAGAAGGGAGTATTTGCTGAAATCCATGTTGCTGAATTAACGGTAGAGGGATCATCTATATATCGGTAACCATTTAAAGACGTATGTAAACCGCAACTGATATGCATTCTTCCTGTTGAACTAATTTCAAAATCTGCGATTCTGTTGCTCAATCCGACAGGAGTAATGTCTGTCCATGTAATTCCACCATTAGTAGATCTTCTCATGCCATTTCCAATAGTTGCGAGATATATATTACCAGCGGCATCACATAAAATTTTTGAACAGGCAGTAAAATTGGCGGTGCTGCTTAACTGCCACCAGTTTACTCCTCCGTCCGCACTTTTATATACACCATTTCCATTAACGGCATCTGCATTAAAAAAAGCTTCACCCGTACAGAAATACATAACGTTGGTATTGGTGGGATCCTGACATATCCCTGTTACAGCCAGGTTACTTAAATAATCATTCACTATATTCCATGTGGCGGGTGAATGGGTAATATTAAGGGTCTTCCAAATTCCACCATCTACACCACCAACCCATACAGTATTTCCACTTTGGTCACTTAGGTCTGCCCATACAGCTCTTATTCTTCCGGAGTTAACCGCAGCATTTGACCTTGTATTTCCATTGCTGGGTCCAACTATGTCGGTATATGAACCTCTTTCCGCCCAGTTTAAAAAATGGTTGGTTCTGGATAGCAGTACTTTTCTTTGTATTTCTTCCTGAGAGGATTTTGCTGCACGGTTAGCATCGGCCAGTAAAGCACGCGGCACTTTACCGGTCAAAGGATCTTTTGTGCGACTGATTTCAAATTCCATTGCCAGATCTGCATGGTCATTCCCTTTTTTATGCAATCGGTTATTTTTTATCCTGGTTGTATCAGATAATATGGATTGGCAAAAAACAGAAGGAGTCGTAATGAGAAGCACAGTAAATAATAAAAAAGATCGCATAAAAATCAATTAAGTGAACCATTGCTGAAAAATATTCAACCCGGTAAAATTGATTTTTATTTCTTTTGTTAAATGAAAATACCCCGGTACTTATCGGGGCATTTTAGGGTAATAATAATATTTTTATGGCCGTGCATAAAACAAAAACAGTTGTGCGTTATTTTCTATCAGTGACAGGTCTGCCCCGTCTGTTGCCCCGTCACCGGTAATATCATTTGCATTATAACCGAATTCAAATGCAGCAGCCCCGTTTTCCACCATCGACATGTCTGAGCCATCTACCGTTCCATCATTATTAGAATCACCTCCGTAGAATCCATAGACATTACCGCCTAAATTTTTCATTGCTGGATTTACACCATCACCATATGCTTTATTGATGCCGGTACTAAAATCATAGTTGGTGTTTAATGTAAAAGCAACAGGCGACGCACTCCATGTTTCCAGATGATTCCTGTGCTTTACAGCTATGTAATAATTATTACCTGAAACTCCCGCAGGAAAAATAACGGTGGTTGTGCCGTTTTTCTGAAGGATTATTTTCTGAGAGTAGGATGGCGAGGGATTATTCAAGCCCAAGGCTGACCAAAGATTAACGGTGATCGTATCAACGGATGTGGAGTTTGCATTCATGCCCAGGTCAAACAATGTTGTGTTCATTGTTGAACTGCCTGTGTAATATCCTTCTAAGAATAATTTAAGATTTAATGTGGCCGAACAGGCATTCACTGTAACTGTTGTTGGATTTGAAGTTGCAGTACATCCTGATGCATTGTTAACAGTTAACGTATAACTGCCTGACGTTGTAATAACAATACTTTGTGTTGTAGCGCCTGTGCTCCAGACATTATTGATGGCAGAGCTGGATGTTAGTGTTACCGAACCACCATTACAGAATGTTGTGGGTCCGCCGGCACTGATTATTGGAGTGGCAGGGAAACTGTTTACGGTGGCTGTTACTGCTGTTCTTGTTGCAGAGATACATCCGGTGGTTGTATTCCTTGCTTCCGCATAATAAGTGGTGGTTGCGGCAATAGATGGCGTTGTATAGGAATTGGAACCGGATAAAAGTGCCGTTCCTCCTGTAGATGCAGCATACCAGTCAATCACATTGCCCGAAGAAGAAGCGGAAATCAAAACGATTCCGGTTCCGCATCTTGAACCATTTGTGCCTGTTGGGATGGTTGTGACATTTATTGTTGCAGTTACTGCAGTTCTTGTAGCAGAAATACATCCGGTGTTAATATTCCTTGCTTCTGCATAATAAAGGGTTGAACTGCTGATGGATGGTGTTGTAAAACTATTGGAAGCGGTCAGTAATGCCGTTCCTCCTGTTGAGGCAGCATACCAGTCTATCACATTTCCGGAAGAGGAAGCAGATAATGTTACACTTCCCGTACCACATCTTGATCCGTTAGTTCCGGTAGCCGGTGCTGTTGTATTGACTGTTGCAGTTATTGCAGTGCGTGTACCGGATACACAACCGGTGCTTGCATTCCTTGCTTCCGCATAATATATGGTGGTTGCGGCAATAGATGGCGTTGTAAAGTTATTACTTCCTGTTGTCAGTGCAGTACCGCCAGTTGAAGAAGCATACCAGTCAATTACATTTCCCGACGAAGTTGCAGATAAAGAAACTGTACCAGTACCGCAACGTGAACCATTTGTACCCGTCGGCGCTGAAATAACTGTAGGTACGGTGATAGAGATTTGTGAAGAGGAATTACATCCTGTGCCGGTAGCTGTAGCAGTATAGTTAAAAGTTCCTGATGTGGATGGTTTTATATAAACAGTTGGGGATGTTGTTCCTGTATAAGCTGTGGTGGCTGCAGCATCTGTATAAAGATCAGTTAAGGGCGACCATGTAATAGCTGAAACCACAGATCCGTTCAATTTAAAATCTGGTCGGGATGTATAAGAAAAATTCACCGTTGTTGCCGCCGCTGCCGTGGCTGCGGTAACCCCATCTGCCCTATACACAATGGTACTTTGATAACCTGCGGGACTGTTATATTGTGTAACCAGGTCATTGGCGGCACCGGTTATATTATTTGAGAAGGTAGTTTCAATGATGATATTACTGCTTCCATCCCAAGTAAATGCACTACTGAAAGTATGTGTATTATTATATCCTACGGCAGGTGTGAAATTGGAGGCAGCAACCACCGTTGTCAATCCGGTTTGAAAAGTTGATAAAGTGGTAAGAGATGTATTTCCAATACTTACTTTAAAATTATTGAGTGCAGTAGTTGTTCCGCCCCAGTTTGAACCCCGCGAAACAACAGGAAACTGGATGTCACTTAACTGGCTGCCTGCCACAAAACCAGCGGCTGATAATTCTGAAGCTTTAATGAGCATTTGCATTCTTTGTCCGCCATAATACAAGGTATATGGAGCGGGATAGCCAGCACTTGCTGTTGATGCAGTATTTGTAGCCGCCTGAGTTCCAAAATTATAAGTTTTAATACTGGTAGAATTAGCGGTAACAGATTGAATACTTCCACTGCATACAGTAGCTGAAGCCGGGGAAATCACCGGCACTGATGGTGCACTGGCTACTGTTAATGTAACAATATTGGAAACCGGGGAATTACATTGGCCTGAAACATTCAGCCTGAAAGAATTGCCGTTTTGGCTGATCAGCGGATTCACAACGGTATATGTTGCCGCAGTTGCCCCGGAAATATTGGTAAAATTTGTTCCGTCTGTACTCTGCTGCCATTGATATGATAAAACTGTTCCGGTAACGGCTGTGCTGAATGTTGCATTGGTGCCCGCACAAACCGATTGATTTGAAGGTTGCGTAGTTATAGAAGGAGCAGAGCCGGTTCCCACTACAAAAACAAGGTTTCTGGTTTTTGTTAAAGATCCGGAAATACCTGTTACTGTAACGGTATAGGAACCAGATGATAAAGTATTTACATTATTAAGTGTAACTGTTGTTGCACTGCCTGGTGTTAAAGGATTGGTGCTGAAGGAAACAGTGGTTCCTGCCGGATTGCCTGATGCAGTTAAATTAATGGGTGTAGTGTATACTCCTGTAACTGTTGTACCTAACGAAACTGAAGCTGTAGTAGCTGATGCACACGCTATATTCGTTTGTGCGGGAAATGTGAAATCAAAACTATTAGCTGTTGCAGCAGTTATTGTAAAGTTACTGTTAGAAATGTCGAAGAAAATATTTCCTACAGCTTCTATTTTAATACGTGCGGTTGTTGATACATTGTTAGGAATCGTAATTATATCAGAACCGTCATTGGGAGTGCTGGAGGTCATTACAACGGGATATGTATTGCCGCCGTCAACAGATAAAGTAATTTTTACAAACTGGCAATTGATGGAAGCACCATCACTGCCTGCTGTATTCCAGGTAATATTCTGAGAACTGCTGGCTGCATAACTTTCACCACCATTAGGTGCAGTTACAGCAAATGGTCCTGTCCCTGTTATGGTATTGATCTGGAAACCAGTAGTGTATCCTGTCTGGCAGCCGCTTCCTCCTGTAACAACACCACCACCACCGCTTCTGTTGTCTCTTACTGTTAATCTGAATTTCATAGCGCGGGCTACCGTTGGTAAAACTTCTCCTCTCAAACCTCCCATCGTTGTAGCTGGATTGGCGGGATATCCTGCAAGAATCACTGCTATATCAGGAAATGTTCTGCTGCCTGTTGATTTAGGAATTCTTGACTTGAACAATGGAGCTGTTGTACTTGATGCTCCTGCATTCCAGGCACCTTGTGCACCTAAGTCCCATTCTTCCCATGAATAGGTGATTGCATCTCCATCCGCATCCGTTGCAGTAGCACTTAAGGTAAAAGGAGTATTGATTGGAATGTTTGCTCCATTATTATTCATTGCAGTAATGGATGGAAGTGTATTACCTGTATTGATAGCTACCTTACATGATCCTCCACCTGAAACATAAGTACTTATTTCATCAAAACTTACTGAATGAAAATAAGGATCGCTATTAGGTTGTGTATTATCAGTACTGCAAATTCCTGCATAGGCCTGAATGGTAGTTCCACTTCCCGGTTCATAAGCAGTTGAGCTATTTCTGTTAGAGCCGGAACAACTTCCAAGACTTCCATTAAAGGTATGATTACCACCAAACTGATGTCCTATTTCATGTGCCACATAATCTATATCATAACCGTCTCCAACCGGATTGCTGCTTCCCGTTACACCTCTTGCTTTTTGGGTATTTGTACAAACTACACCTAAACCTGCGAGGCCACCGGCACCTGTACTAAAAGTATGTCCAATGTCATAATTCGCACTTCCGATAAGGCTGTTAATTTGCGTCTGACTTTCTGTTATAAGTGTATTTGCGTTATTGTTTCCTGTAAATGGATCTGATCCCGCCGACAAAAATTCTATCAGATTATTATTGGCAATTAAAATCAGCCGAACAGACACTTCACTTTCATATACACCTGTAACTCTGTTTACAGAGGTTACAATTTTAGCGTGTAAAAGTGCAGCGGTCGTTCCTCCAACTGCAACAGCATATTCTCCTGTACAGGCAACGGCAAGGCGATACGTTGACAATTCTGTTCCCCGGCAGGAACCGGCACTAACTGCAGATGCTAAAGCTGTTCCGTTCAGTTCCTGACGTAAAGATTCTTCATTGTTCACGAATTCACAATGAAAAAACGGGTTCCGAAAATTGTCTTTGTGGAGATAACTTATATAATGATCCATGTCATTACGCGCATAAGGATCTATATAAACTCTTCCGGTTGGAGATAATATCTGCGCATGAAAACCATCATAAGGATTATAATCAAAACGTATGGTCGAATAAGGATCATCAATTCCCTGACCAGCATAAGTTCTGATATCCGGAAACTTAGCCTGTAGTGCTTCTTCCTGGATACTGCTTTCCCAAACCCGGAAACGTTTAATAGTTCCATCAGGCATAGGCAATTCCAGAACCGGTGCCATAGACCTGTTTACATGCTGTTCTTTTGGTAAAGCATTCAGGAACTCCCTGATGGAAGCATGATCTATTTTAGTTGTCCTGAATTGCTTTGGAAATACAACACGCCTTGTATTTATGGTATCAATTTCAGATTCTTTGATGTCAGAAAAGAATCGTGTTTGAGCATTTGATGTGAAACCTGCCAACATAATAAGGCAGCCCAGAATAATTTTATTCATTGTTGTTTATTGATAGTTGTGAGGTATTCTTCACATGCAAAACTGCAGTTAACACTGTTTCATGTTATTTCAAGAGGTTGAGGTCAGGTTGTGCGTACTTATACACTTTAAAATAGATCGTCGTTTTTGTTTGATCTACTCCTTTTATACTGCTGATTTCGTTCACGAATTTAACCAAATGATTATTATCGCGACACATTACATCCACTTCCAGATCATATTCACCAGACGTCATAGCCAGAAAACTCACTTCAGGCAAAGTAGATATATATTCAGCCACGGTCTCTTTTAATGTGGCAGGTCTTACATAAACAGCTATATGGGCATAGCAATTAAATCCAACTTTATCAGGATCCACTCTGCCGATAATACTGATCGTGCCATCATCAATGAGTTTATTCAAACGCGTTCTTACGGTGCCGATCGACACTTCCAGTTTTTCTGCAATTACCGTAAATGACATTCTTCCATCCTGCTGCAAAAAACTCAATATCTGAAAATCCAGGTCATCCAGTGTTGCCGTAAGCTTATGGCTCATGTTGTAAAGTAAGTAAAAATATTTTTATTTTGGTATTAGTTTTTGCATTATTTTTAGTTTTCTATTAAAAAATTGAAAATATTTTACAATTACAATGAAATATCAATCCATAAAAAATTTTATAGGCGGACAATTTGTTTCCAGCGAAAGTTCAAATACACTTGAAGTGATTTCTCCCTTAGACGGCAATCTTTTATCTACTGTTCCTATGTCAACTGCCGGAGATTTAAACAAAGCTGTTGAAGCGGCTAAAGCTGCTTTTCCTGCCTGGAGCCGCACGCCTATCAAGGAAAGAGTACAGGTGTTTTTTAGATATAAATATCTACTGGAAAAGCATCTGAAAGAACTTGCTGAATTGTGTTCAGAGGAAAATGGTAAAACGTATGGCGAGTCTGTAGCGGAAATTGAAAAAAGTATCGAACTCACAGAATTTGCCACGTCGTTACCACAACTGGTAACCGGTGAGGTGCTGGAAGTGAGCCGTGGCGTTGAATGCCGCACGGAACATGTGCCTTTGGGTGTTGTTGCTTCTATTGTGCCCTTCAATTTTCCCAGCATGGTTCCGAACTGGACAATCCCGAATGCCATTGCCCTTGGAAATTGTATGATTTTAAAACCTTCTGAAAAAGTTCCCCTGAGCTGCGGAAGACTGGCGGAATTATTAAAGGAAGCCGGATTACCGGATGGTGTATTTAATGTGGTTCATGGTGATGTGGATATTGTGAATGCCATTTGCGATCATCCTTCCATAGAAGCGGTATCATTCGTAGGATCCACAAAAGTTGCCAAAATAGTGTATCAGCGGGCCACTTCTAATTATAAGCGTTGCCTGTCTTTGGGTGGTGCAAAAAATCATTTAATGGTTTTACCGGATGCGATTCCCGGAATGACTGCCCAGAATGTGGCGGCTTCTATGAGTGGCTGTGCCGGTCAACGTTGTATGGCAGCGAGTGCTATGATAGGCGTGGGAGATGTAGATAATATTATCGACAAGATTTGTGAAGAAGCCCGAAAAATTATTCCGGGAGAAAACCTGGGAGCGGTGATCAATAAAGAATCTCAGGAACGCATAGAACGATATATTACGGAAGCTGAAAAAGATGGCGCCAAAATTTTAGTGGATGGAAGAAATACTAAGGTGGCCGGAAAAGAAAAAGGTACTTATGTTGGTCCTACAGTAATTGATCATGTGAAGCCGGAAATGAGTGTGGCAACTGAGGAGATTTTTGGTCCGGTTATCTCTATCATCCGTACAAAAACTGTTGATGAAGCATTAGCAATCGAAAATGCAAATCCTTACGGCAATGCCGCCTCCGTTTTTACTCAGAATGGCGGTATGGCTCGTTATATAATTGAAAATGCCAGTGCAGGAATGATTGGCGTGAATGTAGGTGTGCCTGTTCCAAGAGAACCCTTTTCTTTCGGTGGCTGGAACGACAGTAAATTTGGGGTGGGAGATATCACCGGTAAAAGTTCTATTGAATTCTGGACCAAACTTAAAAAAAGCACTACCAAATGGAATGCAAATGCCGGAGTGAACTGGATGAGCTGACGGAAATAATATTTTGAATGTTGTGTTATAAGTGTTGAGTAACTTTTTAACTTATTTCATTCAAAACATAATACTTAAAACATAAAACAATAAACTTTGTCAACACAAACTTTATCCCAAGCAGAAGAAATCATACAGGAGAATCAGGATTACACCTTGTTCAGTTGGAGTAAACAAAAAGGAACGTCACCTATTGCTGTAAAATATGCAGAAGGAATTTATCTGTACGATTACAATGATAAAAAATATATTGATTTCTCTTCAGGACTGATGAATGTAAATATTGGTCATGGAGATCAGCGGATCACAGAAGCAGTGGTAAAGCAAATGCAGCAGGTATCATATGTAACACCAAGTTGTGTTACCGAAATCCGCGGTCAACTGGGAAAAAAACTGGCTGAGATTTGCCCGGGCGATTTGAATAAAGCATTCTATACTTTGTGTGGTGCAACTTCAATCGAAAATGCGATCAAACTTGCTCGTATTTCTACAGGAAGACATAAAATATTAACGCGATACCAGTCATATCATGGATCAACTTATGGCGTAATGTCTGCCGGCGGTGATCCCAGAAAATTACCTGCCGATTCACAGCAGGCGCCCAATTTTGTGCATGTAGATATTCCCTATGCCTATCGTTGGAATCATAATGAAGAATCTTTACTGAGCGATGCCGTTGCACAACTCGAACGTATTGTCGCTTATGAAGGTCCTGCAAATATTGCAGCCATGATCTTTGAAGGTGAGTCGGGTTCGTCTGGCTGTTTTCAATATCCTGTGGGCTATATGAAGGCAGTTCGTGAGATCTGTAACAAACACGGGATTTTACTGATCATTGATGAAGTGATGAGTGGTTTTGGTAGAACAGGAAAATGGTTCGGGTTCCAGCATCATGATATTATTCCGGATATGATTGCTATGGCAAAAGGGCTTACTTGTGGTTATCTTCCATTTGGTTGCCTGATGGTATCTGATAAAATTGCTGCAAAGTTTGATGATGCCATGCTTCCACTGGGATTGACCTATTCTGCACATCCGGTTTGTTGTGCTGCTGCATTGGAAACATTAAAGATTTATGAAGATGATGGTCTGATTGATAATGCGGCTGCTATGGGACAATACATAACTGAGCAGGTAGAATTGATGAAAGAAAAACATCCTTCGATCGGTGATTTCAGAACCAGAGGATTATTGGGTTGCATAGAACTTGTGAAAAACAGAGAAACTAAAGAACCTATGGCTCCTTTCAATGCCAGGCCGGATGAAATGGTGGTGATGAATAAAGTGGCAGCTAAAATTAAGGAACTCGGTATGTACACTTTTGTGCGATGGGGTTTTATTTTTATAGCACCGCCGATGATCGTTACAAAAGAGCAAGTGGATGAAGGACTGGCGATTATAAGTGAGGCGATTAAAATTGCGGACGAGTCTTTGGTTTAGAACACTGATGAAAGGATAAAACGGATTTTCACTGGTGTTTTTCTCTTGTGGTTTCTTTTATGCTGAATTATTTTATATAGTAAAAAACTGTATGAAATACGAAGCATTAACCGAACAAATCATCAAAGCATTTTATAAAGTTTATAATACGCTTGGGTATGAATTTTTGGAGAAGGTATATGAAAATGCACTATTCACGGAATTGATTTCACAAGATTTTAAAGTAGAACAACAAAAGAGAATTTCCGTTTATTACAATCAAGTTCAAGTTGGGAATTATTTGGCTGATCTTTTAGTGAATGAACTTGTGATAGTAGAGCTGAAAGCGCAGGAAGTATTAGCTGTAGAAAATGAATATCAGCTTATCAATTATTTGAAAGCTACAGATATCGAAGTTGGTTTGCTGTTGAATTTTGGAAAACAACCGGCTTTCAAACGAAAAGTTTTTGATAACAAACTAAAAAAACTATAAAAAAGATTATTGCTTTCTATAATTTATAGAAAATAAAATCTGTTCAATCCATGTCATCCGCGTTCCAAAGTAAACATTCAGCTTCGTTAATAAACGAAGATCTTGCTCCGATTCCGGAACACAAACGTTCTTGGGGAACCTGGAATTATGCTGCCTTGTGGATCAGTATGAGTTTATGTATTCCTACTTACATGCTGGCGAGTTCTCTTATACAGGGCGGAATGAACTGGTGGCAATCTATACTTACCATTTTTCTGGGAAATACAATTGTCTTAATTCCTATGATCCTAAACGGACATGCTGGTACAAAATATGGTATTCCATTTCCGGTTTTTGCAAGAGCTAGTTTCGGAACCAAAGGAGCAAATATTCCGGCAATATTGCGTGCAATTGTTGCGTGCGGATGGTTTGGCATTCAGGCATGGATCGGCGGTTATGCAATGTTTCTTATGGTAAAGGTCTGGTGGCCAGGCATTGCCGAACTCACGGAAATATTTCCTGCATCATGGTCTTTACAAACCGGACCCGCTATTTGTTTTATCGGCTTCTGGCTGATTAATATGTTGGTGGTTTATTTAGGTGTTGACAGCATAAAAAAATTATTATTATTCAAAGCCTTTTTTTTACCGGTGGCTGCATTGGCTCTTTTATTCTGGGCCATCAATGCAGGAAATGGACTAGGTCCTATTCTTAATCAGCCTTCAAAATTTTCCGACACTGCTTCTTTCTTTAAATTCTTCTTTCCGGCATTAACTGGTATGGTTGGTTTTTGGGCCACGCTTTCGTTAAATATTCCTGATTTTACACGCTATGCAAAAAGTCAGAAAGCACAGGTAAATGGTCAGATCATAGGGCTGCCACCTTCCATGACATTGTTTTCCTTTATTGGTGTAGTGGTTACTTCAGCTACCGTTATCATATATGGTGAAACAATATGGGATCCATTAGTTCTCGCGGGAAAATTTGAAAATAAATTACTGGTGAGTTTTGCTATGATCGCTGTTGCTATTTCAACACTGGCCACCAACATTGCTGCCAATATTGTAAGCCCCGCTAACGATTTTGCAAATTTGTCTCCTCAAAAAATAAATTTTAGAACGGGTGGATATATAACCGGCATTTTAGGAATTTTAATTATGCCATGGAAATTAATTGCCGACCCGAACGGATATATTTTTACATGGCTGATTGCATACTCCAGTTTATTAGGTCCAGTGGGCGGTATAATGATTGCTGATTATTATTTTTTGCGTGATCAGCAACTCGTAACAAATGATTTGTATCAGACAAATGGCATGTATACATTCAACAAGGGTTACAACATGGCAGCATTGATTGCGCTGTTAGCCGGAATTCTTCCGAATGTTCCCGGTTTTTTATTGCAGGTGAAATTAATTGACGCAAGCGTATTTCCGAATTGGATCTCCGAATTATATCATTATGCTTGGTTCGTAGGTTTTTTTGTAAGTGCGATTTTATACCGTGCTTTAATGACAAAAAATAAATTAGTTCCCGTTAACGTGTAGATTAAAAATATGAGCATACTTATTAAGAACGGACAAATTGTTACTGCTACGGATAATTATACAGCCGATATTTTTATTGAAGGCGAGTTAATAAAAGCTATTGGTAAAAATCTTGATGTAAAAGCAGAACGCAACATAGATGCAACCGGAAAATTGATCTTCCCGGGTGGTATTGATCCACATGTTCACCTGGATATGCCTTTCATGGGAACCTTTAGCAGCGATACTTATGAAACAGGAACCCGTGCAGCTTTATTTGGTGGCACTACCATGGTAATAGATTTTATTTTACAAAAGCAAGGTAACTCTTTGCAGTCTGCACTGGACGAATGGAAGTCAAGATCAGATAATAATTGTGTAGGTGATTACAGTTTCCACATGGCTGTTACTGATTTTAATGACGATACTAAAAAGGAAATAAAAAAACTGATTGAGGAAGATGGCATCACATCCTTCAAAACTTTTATGGCGTATAAAGGTGCATTGATGATAGATGACCGACAAATGATCGGATTGATGGAAGAGGTGAAAGCCAATGGCGGTTTGATAAATGTACATGCCACCAATGGAGATATGATCGATTATCTTACGCAGAAACATCGCAACGAAGGCAAGCTTGCACCGTTGTATCATTATTTATCACAGCCGGAAGTTACAGAAGCAGAAGCCAGTGAACGTTTTGTAGATATGACCAATTTTACTCAATGTCCGGGTTACATTGTTCATCTTACGTGTGAAGGTGCGCTCAATGCCGTTCGGAATGCTACCAGAAGAAATCAGAAAGTATTTGTAGAGACCTGCATTCAGTATCTAATATTGGATGCTTCTCTATATGAGCAGAATTTTGAAGGCGCGAAATGGGTAATGAGTCCGCCTTTGCGGGAAAAGAAAGATCAGGAAACTTTGTGGGCGGGAATTAATCAGGGAATTGTAAATGTAGTTGCCACAGATCATTGTCCTTTTATGTGGGAACAAAAATTAATGGGTAAAGATGATTTTTCAAAAATACCGAACGGACATCCTGCAGTGGAAAACCGGATGGAATTATTATATAGTGAAGGCGTTCACAAAGGAAAAATATCTCTGAATAAATACGTAGAAGTTGCCTGCACCAATCCCGCAAAAATATTTGGTATGTTTCCTAAAAAAGGAACGATTGCCGTAGGCAGTGATGCAGATATTGTGATCTTCGATCCAAATGAACAGCACACGTTATCAGTAGCAACACATCATATGAATGTTGATTACAGTGGTTATGAAGGTTGGAAATTAACAGGTAAAGTAAAAACGGTTTTACTGAGAGGCGAATTGGCTATTGATAATAATGAATGCCTTATTCCAAAAGGATTTGGTAAATTCATCAAAAGAAATAAAGTATCACAATATATTTAACGCTGCAGGAACTTAGCAATTTTGCTTCTCTGCGTGAATAAATTATAATATGCGAAAAATAAAATCGGGATTGATTCAGATGAGCCTTCCAAAAACAGAAGGTGAAGGAACTATTGAGGAGATTGTGGAAGCCATGTTTCAGAAACATTTGCCGCTGATTGATGAAGCAGGTAAGCAAGGCGTACAGATTTTATGTCTTCAGGAAATTTTTAATACGCCCTATTTTTGTCCGGGTCAGGATAAAAAGTGGTATGCATCTGCAGAAACGGTTCCGGGTCCTACAACGGACCGACTTGCCGAATACGCGAAAAAATACAGCATGGTTATTATTGCACCCATTTATGAAAAAGAGCAGCCTGGAGTGTTGTACAATACCGCTGCAGTGATTGATGCAGACGGAACATATCTTGGCAAATACCGCAAAAATCATATTCCACATACTGGGGGCTTTTGGGAAAAGTTTTTCTTTAAGCCCGGCAATTTGGGATATCCGGTTTTCCAAACCAAATATGCAAAAGTGGGTGTGTACATCTGTTATGATCGTCACTTCCCGGATGGTGCAAGATGTCTGGGATTAAATGGCGCGGAGATCGTGTACAATCCATCTGCCACAACAGTTGGTCAGTCACAGTATTTGTGGAAATTAGAGCAACCTGCTCATGCAGTCGCTAATGGTTATTTCATGGGATGCATAAACAGAGTGGGAGAAGAAAAACCATGGAACTTGGGAAAGTTTTATGGCTCATCTTATTTTGTAGATCCACGCGGACAAATTTTTGCACAGGCCAGTGAAGATAAAGACGAATTGCTGGTATCAGAATTTGATCTGGATATGATCGACGAAGTAAGAAGCACCTGGCAATTCTTTAGAGACCGTCGCCCCGAAACTTACGGACCGATTACTCAATTGTAAAAAAAATCGCTTAATAGAATATTGACTCAACAAGATTAAAATTAATACTTTGGCTATAGTTAACAACAGGCTCTCGAAGGAGCAATACGAAGAAAATTTCAGTGATATACATCCGCCTTTCGAATCATACGGTTCGGCACTGGTAGATGCTAACAGGTGTTTATTTTGTTATGATGCACCCTGCACAAAAAGTTGCCCGACGGAAATTAATATTCCAAAATTTATAAAACAAATTACAACAGATAATGTAAAGGGAAGTGCACATACCATTTTCGTATCTAACATCATGGGCGCAGGGTGCAGCAAGGTTTGCCCGGTTGAAAAATTATGTGAAGGAAGTTGTGTGTACAATCTCATGGAAGAGGCTCCGATATCTATCGCAAGATTGCAACGTTACAGCACAGAAATGGCGATGGAAAAAAAATGGAAACTTTTTGATCGTAAACCTTCGGTAGGAAAGAAGGTTGCCATTGTAGGTGCCGGCCCTGCTGGTTTAAGCTGTGCACATGTGCTGGCAAGAGAAGGCGTGGATGTTACCATTTATGAAAAAGAAAAGAAAGGCGGTGGATTAATGACGTACGGCATTGCCGCTTATAAAGTAACGCCGGAATTTTGCGAAGAGGAAGTAAATTATATTTTATCTATCGGTGGAATTGATATTAAATATGAAAAAGAATTAGGGCGAAATATTAAACTGGCAGAATTGCAGGGAAAGTATGATGCCGTGTATTTAGGTATGGGTGTTGGCGTTGCCCGTCAGCTTGATATCCCTGGCGAAGATCTTGAAGGAGTGGTGGATGCCATTAGTTTCATTTATGACATCCGTGAAAAGGGATTTGAAAAAGTGCCGGTCGGTGATAAAGTGGCTGTAATTGGTATGGGCATGACGGCAATTGATGCAGCCACACAAGCTAAACGTTTGGGTGCAAAAGAAGTGACCATGTTATACCGCAGAACTAAAGATGAAATGCCTTGTACTCAGGTTGAACTGGATATCGCTTTGCTGGATGGCTGCAAAGTAGTTTGGCTCGCAGCTCCGGCAGAAGCATTAGGTGTAAATGGAAAAGTGCAGGCATTAAAATGCGATGTGATGAAATTAGGTGAACCAGATAACAGCGG
>JANOAO010000118.1:0-19748 GCA_031411115.1 Bacteroidota bacterium | reverse complement strand
GCAAGAATACAGGGCTGTAACTGGTCAGATATTTAACGCTTAGAAAATATCAGCAACTTTTAAAGCATTACCTGAATTAAACAGATAATAATTAGCACCCACTTTTTGGTAGAACTCGATACCGATGCAAAACAAAACACTTGCATCAGCAGTAAGAGTAGGAGTGCCGGGCAATGTTGCAGTAACTGCAGTTGATGTAGCGATTGCAGCACTCAAATCCAGATAACCGGAATAAGCAACATTTGAAAGCTCATTGTTAGCTGTATCAATTGGCTCATAAGTTCCTGTTTGATCGTTATATGCAAAATCAGATACACAAGCCAATGCAACGAGTAAACGGAAATGAGTAGAGCCAGCTGGAGCATTAATAAGATTTGCAGGATTGAAAGCAGGAACGGTTAAGGTTGCTGCATCACGGGCAACTGTATTGCTCAATGAATAAGGCGCAGTGAATACACCTTCCAGGCTAACGTTTCTATCAAATGCAAAACCAATCAGATATTGCTTTTCCTGGGAAATCAAAATAGCACGGTAACCCCTTGCTTCTGTTTGGTCTTCCAAATTTATTTTCTTGATAATTCCGGTAAGCCGTCCGGTCATTTGCGGATCACTCATCTGCTTAATAACTTGGCTTAATCCTACACGAATAGATTTTCCGGCAGTTGCACAGCCACCAAATTCGTTCATGTTTTCACGGGTTCTTTCAAATTCAGGTGCGGTTGCAATTTGATCACCTGAAGGACCACCTACCATGCCGGCAAAGTCGCCGGAAAGACCTTTGATTTTAAAGTGTCTTACTCCTCCCATGGTGCCGGAGTATTTCACTAAACCTGTTTGCTTTGCCATTTTTTTTAAATTTTAAAAAGGTTTTTAATAGAAATTGTTTACTTTCAAAATTACTACTCAATGAATTGATTATTAATAGGATAAGTGAAGTAAAACAATGCAAATCACAGCATACGCACCGCAAATAATTAAAACACATCAGAAAATTACTAAAGTGGTTGATGGTGATGGATTATTTGTAGTTGACATGTTCGGTAAGAATGAAACAGAAATTCGCTTCCTTGGAATTGATGCACCGGAAATAAGGAAATCAAAAAAGCTGAAACAGGATGAAAGGGAAACACATTTGCCTGGGCAATTGCTTTTGCAATTAGGGCAAACATCAAAGCAATATCTTTCATCAATTGCTCCCGTTGGTAGTTCGGTTACTTTAGTAATGGAGAGGCAACACAGCTTTGATCTTTATGGTAGAACCTTGGCTTACGTTTTATTATCAGATGGAACTTGCTTAAATCAGATAATGATTGACGAAGGCTATGCCAAACCTTACGATAAGTACTGGTGTACTGCTTTAAGCGATTATCAAATAATGAATAACTTTGCGAGAAATAACCGGAGAGGTCTCTACAATTTAGTGGCGGTATTTTAATTTGAAAAGATTTTGTCTTTGTCTTTTTATACTTATTTTTTCGTGTTGCCCATTTGTTGCCCGACCTTTGAAATGCCCAGTAATACTGCACTTTTTACTTTTTGTATCGGAAAGTAAACGCTGTAAATTTTAGCTGCACTTATCCTGCTTCATCCCACAAACCATTTCAAAGCCCAGGTATCAGTTTAGAGGACATTCCCTAATGTTGTAAAAATCCAAAATCATCACATCAGTTTGCCTTTGTTCATGTTTTAACGAGCCACTTCATCATATAAATTATTTTAGCGGTGGCTGCAACCAGCAAAATTTCTAGCTGGCAATTATTTGGTTTACAATTTGAATTACAAATTTTCTGGTAACTATTCCTTAAACCCTATTTTCCTGTAATCAGTGATAAATTAAACCTGATATATATGCAACATATTGGCATTTTAGGAGCCGGGCCTGCCGCATTGTTCTTATTAAAAAAACTAATAGATCCAAACGGCAACTCCATTAAAATTACGATAATTGAAAAAACCAATCAACTGGGGGCAGGTATGCCCTACAGTAAACAAGGCGCCTGTAACGAACATGTTACCAATGTATCCGGTAATGAAATACCGAGTATAGTAACATCTATTGGAGAGTGGATAAAAGACGCCCCGGAACATCTGCTAAAAAAATTCAGCATCAATGAAGATAACTTTCATGATTATAAGGTGTTACCCAGGTTATTTTTTGGTGAGTATCTAAGTGAGCAGTTCAATTTGTTGCTAATGCAAGCGAAAGAAAATAGAATAAGTGTAAATATTTTATACAAGACAGAAGTACAAAATGTTTTTGATGATACAATAACTGGAAAAGTAAGTGTAATCACCAACAAAGATGAATTATCCTTTGACAGAATTGCAATTTGTACAGGCCACAACTGGCAAAAAAAATACGAAGGTGAAGTTAAAGGCTGGTTCGATTCACCCTATCCTCCTTCTAAATTAACAGGGCCAAATAATTATCCTGTAGCCGTAAGAGGGGCATCACTTAGCGCCATTGATGCTATTAAAACGCTGGCCAGGAACAATGGTTCGTTTACGAAAACCGGAGATGGAGAATTGCAGTACAAACAAAATACTTCAAGCCCGAATTTTAGTATCGAAATGCACTCATTACATGGGTTGTTGCCGGCATTACGGTTTCATCTTAATGATACACATCTTTCCCCCGCGGCGTCACTTACTCCTTCAGAAATTCAGGAACTCAAAAATGAAAACGGTGGGTATGTTCCACTTGATCACCTGTTTGAAGAAAAATTCAAAGCATCCATCAAAGAAAAGAGGCCTGAATTTTATGAAAAGATCAGGGATATGAATATGGAGGCATTCGTTGAATATACACTGGCACAGCGTGAAAAGTTAGATGCATTTCAACTAATGAGGTCAGAATATACAGAAGCAGAAAAATCAATCAAAACAAAAAGATCCATCTTTTGGAAAGAAGAATTGGGATCACTCAGTTATATAATAAATTACCCGGCAAAACATTTTTGTGCAGAAGATATGCTGCGGTTTAAAAAAGTATTGATGCCTTTAATATCTATCATTATAGCTTATGTACCACAAAGTTCCTGCGATGAATTATTGACGTTGCATGATGCAGGTATATTACGTTTAGTAGCTGTGGATGAAACAAGCAGCGTTGTACCAGGCGAGGATGAAGGTGCAGTTTACCGTCATTTTGATGAAGAAGGGAAAGAGCATATTAATCATTACCAATTATTTGTAGATGCAGTAGGCCAGCAGGCTTTTGATTATGGAAATTTTATCTTTAAGGGATTGATAAAAAGTGAAACGGTTAGCCCCGCCAGGCTTAAATTTAAAGATGCAAAGAATGGCAAAGCACAAAAAGGAAAAGCAATTGACAGCGTTGAGAGGATTGACAAGGATAATTATTATTTAAAAGTACCGGGCATAAGCATCAATGATAATTTCCAGGTATTGGATAGGTTTGGGGCAGCGAATGATCGTATCTATTTAATGGCTGTTCCTTATATGGCTGGTTTAAATCCCGATTTTTCAGGATTGGATTTTTGTGAAGCAGCTTCAGGCATAATTGCAAAGTCCTTATTAAAAACACAAGTTGCTTTTTAAATCACTAATCTGTTAATGGGGGCGCCCATTTGTCAGGATTATCAATTCTGAAATAACCCAGGTGAATTTCATCTTCAATAATTTCTCCTTCGATTCTGATCAATTGTAAACTGTATTTTTCTTTTGCGTGTGCAGGCAAAATTTCATTTATGGAGTAAATGTCATCTACATCTACACCATATTTATCATCAATGTGTGAGTTAGCTCCTTTAAAACCTGTATGCCTGTAAAACGCAGTTTTTTTTGATTTAGATATTGCCTGGGTTTTATCATTTGCTGCTACCAGCATCTTATAGTGAAATTCTTCAAATTCATCTTTTTTATATCCACCCAAATTGATAAAGAAAAGCTGAGCCTCGCTGGCCAAATTATTTTTTTCTACCACAGCTACAGCATACCCGTCTACCGTATTTACTTCTCTCCAGGCATCTAAATGCACTTTACCCTTAGCCTCAGGCCAAAAGCCTGCTACTTCCGGCAAAAGTTCCCGTATGTTTTTTGCGATACCAAAAAAGACATCATGCTGCTCAGTATGGCGACCCACCGGTAAGCAACCTACCAATATCATAAATAATTTAGGCATATGATTGAATCTATGTCAAATTAAGATCATCAGGAAAAAAACGGCGAAAAAAAGTTTATCCTCTAACATTATTATTTGTAAAGTTTCTGTTTATGTTCTGAATAAAATATTTTTCGTTTTGACTTTGGCAATACTCTCATGATCACTTCACTTCCATCGGCAGCAAACTCCTGCTGGTAAACAGCAAAACTTGTGTTCTTGCCATTGGTTGAAAGTTCTTTGTAAAACAACTTTGCATATTTCACCACTTCAGTGATAAGCTTAGTAATTTTTGCTGCAGGAATTTTACCCACAATACTTAATGGATGTATACCCGCCCTGTATAAAGCTTCATTTCTAATTTTATTGCCACTGCCTGCAAATATCATTTGATCCATCAGGATGTCATCAATAGTTTTCTCTACCTGGCCTTTCAGTAACTCTTTTATGTAAGACGGATCAAAATGCTCGCTTAATATATCTACACGCCAGTCATATACTGTCGATAATGGCTTATCGATCTTTTCTGCTTTAACTACATAGCCATTTATCTCTCCTTTGGCAAATTCCAAATAAAAAGAACGATTCACTTTTTTGCGTTCATCTACCAAGACATCGCCAAATAATCCCAGGTGAACTTTTACAGTGCCTTTGCTAAACAGGAATAATAAATGCTTGCCCCATGTTTGTATGTCTGAAAGTTTTTTTCCGTTTATCCATTGGGTTGGCATTGGCCCGTATCCACCTGCCTTCTTAACTATTTTACCAACAAAAGGTTTTAATTGGTTCTTTAAATGCAATATAGATGGCCCTTCAGGCATACAATATATTCGTTAAAAAAATAATTCCGTATTGACTTATTCTAAGCAATGCTCAAGCCAAAGAATAAAAAAAGGGTTTCCTTTGCCCTCGTAGGTGTTCCACCGTAAAGCCACAGCATCGCCCTTGTTGGTCTTGTGAACAACAAACGAAGACCGGCAATAGCAAAGCCATTCCATGAGTTTTGTATTTCAATAATGGGTTCAATAAATTTTTCCGCCATTGCTGGTCTTCCCCAACATCATGATGACAAACAAATTTTCAGATTGTAAATATGTTATCGCAAGTTTTTAAGAAATTTTTGCTGAGGATTTTGTATTATAACGCATTAAAAAGATGTATAACTCTCCACTTCTTGATCATTATATCTGAAACATAAGCAGCATGGGATGATTTTAAATTTTAATACAATTCTCAAGAATTATTTCAATGAGGTTTAAAAATAAAATCATCTGCTTACTATAATAAACTGGTAAATATTACTCTTAACGTTTTGCCATTCTTTTTAAGGCTCAAGCGGACGCTTGCGCCAGTTACTAGTAACCTTTTCAATCCTTTTGATAAGGTTGCCATAAAGTCACCATGGTGTTACCATGAAGTCACTATGGGATCACTCAGGAGATCACCCCGAGATCAGGCTATGATCTAATTAAAAGAGTTTGATAGGTCTGCCAAATCTGGAGTGTTCATAAAACATTCTTCAAATAACTAATTTAATTAAAATCATACTGTGGGAGCGCTATGCAAATATATTTAGTAATTTTATGCTAAATAATTGAGCAATTATGAATGTCGACCGTATCACCGAAAAACTTTCCATCCTTGCAGATGCTGCAAAATATGATGTAAGCTGCTCCAGCAGCGGAAGTAACCGTGCCAATAAAAATAAAGGATTAGGAAATGCATCCAACGGAATTTGCCATGCTTACACCGAAGACGGACGTTGTGTTTCTCTTTTAAAAATATTGCTTACTAATGTTTGCATTTTTGATTGTGCCTATTGTGTTAGCCGCAAGAGCAATGATATAAAGCGTGCTGCCTTTACTGTTCAGGAAGTGGTTGACCTTACCATAAATTTTTATCGCAGGAATTATATTGAAGGATTGTTTTTGAGTTCAGGCATTTTTAAAGATCCTGATTACACAATGGAACGCCTGATAAAAGTTGCAAAAAAACTGCGGACCGAAGAAAATTTTAATGGTTATATACATTTAAAAACCATCCCGGGTGCCAGTGAAGATCTTATTAAAGAAGCCGGTTTATGGGCAGATAGAATGAGCATTAATGTTGAAATGCCAACAGAAAAAAGTCTTGCATTATTAGCGCCAGATAAAAAGCAAAACACAATGCTGCAATCTATGGAGCATGTAAAAACAGCCATCATTGCAAATAAAGAAGAAAAAAAATTATTTAAAAAAGCGCCATCGTTTGCGCCTGCCGGTCAGAGTACACAAATGGTAATCGGCGCTACACCGGAAACTGATTTAGAAATACTTTACCTCGCCAATGGTTTTTATAAAAAGTTCAACATGCGCCGGGTTTATTATTCGGGCTATGTGCCTGTAAGCAATGATAATCGTTTGCCCGCAATCGGTACGCCGGTGCCAATGGTTCGTGAAAATCGTTTGTACCAGGCTGATTGGCTCATGCGGTTTTATGGCTTTAAGGTTAATGAAATTGTTGATAAAGAAAACCCTTTATTGGATATGGACATTGACCCAAAGCTTAGTTGGGCATTGAGAAATCTTCATTTATTTCCGTTGGATGTAAACATTGCAGACATGCAATTACTAATGCGTGTGCCGGGCATTGGGATTCAATCTGTAAAAAAAATATGTGCTGCAAGAAAGTTCAGCCGCATAACATGGGAGCATTTAAAAAAGATTGGTGTCGCCATGAACCGCACAAAATATTTTATACATACTGATAGTATGTTTGAGAAAAAAGACTGGCAACCATGGCAGATAAAACAATTTATTTTATCAGAAGGCAACAGCAAATACAAAAAGAATTTTTCACCGCAGGTAAGTTTATTTTAAGATGGATATTGTAGTGTATGATAAAAGCTTTGATGGATTTCTTACAGCCATTTTTGAAGTGTATGAATACAAGTTTAAAAATCCTGTTATCTATCCCGAAGGAAATGCTAAGAGCAGTTTATTCGGTACTCATCATACAGTTTTTACTGATAAATCAAAAAGTGAAAGAGTATGCAGCAAACTGGATATGAAGCTTTCTAAAATTTCCATCACACAATTGTATAAAACTTATTTAAGTGAGATACCCGGCATTGAAAATAATTTACTTCGGTACATACAATATGTTATTGCTTCAAAACATAATGTAGAAAATGATTACAGCCAACCGGATGTTTTAACGATTAAACAAACCGCTAAAAAGGTTGACAGGGAAAAGCACCGCATGGAAGCTTTTGTAAGATTTGCCCTAACAAAAGATCAATTGTATTATTCCATTATTCAACCTGATTATAATGTGTTGCCTTTGATAAGCAATCATTTTGAAAAACGATATGCCGATCAGCGCTGGCTTATTTATGATTGCATAAGAAAGTATGGGTTGTATTATGATCTTGAAAAAGTGGAAGAGGTCTCCATAAATTTTGAAACCGATCTTAATAACAAAGGAGTATTAAAAGCAATATATGATGAGAATGAAGAATTGTATCAAACGCTATGGCAGCAATATTTTCAAAGCATAAATATAAAAGCGAGAAAAAATATGAAGCTGCATATTCAGCACATGCCAAAAAGGTATTGGCGGTATTTGGTGGAGAAGAAGTGAAGAATTGAATTTAATAAAGAAATCATTCTAAAAAAAATTTCAGTGAATGCAGAAAACAAAAAAGTATCAGAAAGTGATTATATTTCCTTTCCGCATTTTAAATTCAGACTGTACACTTGTTTTTTGATTAAATACTATTCTCCGGGTGAATCTCCATCTTTCAAACCTTTTTTGATGGTTTTATTTGCCTTTTCTTCTGTATCGCTTTCAGCCTCCGCTTTTGGTTGATCTGTTTTTTGTTCAGGAACATAATTAAGCGTTATCAACATGGGGAAATGATCACTGCCCACTTTTTCCAATCTTTTTAAATCGACCAATTTAAAATGGCGGCTATGAAAAAGATGATCAAGCGGCCATCTGAATATTGGATACTTTGCATTAAAAGTACTGTAAAGCCCTCTGCCCCGGCGAGGATCCAAAAATCCACTAACTTCCTGGAAAAGCGCTGTTGTCTCTGACCAGGCCACATCATTAAAATCGCCTGCTACAATTACTCCATGTTTTTCTGTACGTGCTTCTTTAGCCACCATAATAATTTCTGCATCGCGCTCTCTACTATCACTTGATTCTGTAGGCACTGGTGGGCGTGGGTGCACAATAAACAATGAAATCAGCTGACCTGATCGTAACGTAAGGTCTGTTCGAATGGAAGGGATATCTTTCTCTACTAAATACCGAACGGTGGCATCTTTGAGCCGTAATTTAGAATACAAGTGCACGCCATAAGTATTGCTTTGTGGCACCATTACCCGGTGCGGAAAAGTTTCTTCTAATGATACAAGTTGGCGTTCCCATACGCTGTCAGATTCTGTGGTAATAAACACATCGGGATTGTGTTTATTCACCATAGCTATCACCTTGTCGTAATTGGTATTATACTGTAGCACATTGCAAATCACCAATTTTATCTCCGCTTTTTTGTCGGCATTTTCACCTACCTGCAGCACTTGCTTTTTACCTAAAGGTGTATAAGGCCAGGCTTTTACTGCCTGAATCACAATAACGCCCAAAAAAACAAATAATAAAATGTAACCTACTTTAGTCCTTTTAAAATAAAAAACGAGAAACCACATCATAGCTACCACCGCTATAAAAAAGGTTTGTAGTCTTGGGTAATCGAAAATACGGATATACCATTGCTTTGATGGAATCATCGGAATAATGGTTGCACCAGCAGTGAGCAATGCAAGTATACCAAATACAATTAATCCAGCAATGAACCTGTAACGTTGATAGGAACTCCTTTTTAAATGTGTAGGCAATTATTATGGGTTGGTTTGGTACTTCAATGAAAGTGCTAGTAAATTACATTGCAAGTTTATTAAATAATCTGGTCTTTTAATAATTTATTGAAGTACAAATCAATGCTAACCATTACATTTTTGACACTCAGCATGTTGTCCTGTAAAAAAGTCATCAAACAAGATTAATTAATTACTAATATTTATTTCAACCACTAAAAACAAGTATGTTGAAATTCTCAATCTAAAAATTACTCACCAGGAAATTGCAAATGACCTCAATTCGTTAAGAGTAGTAATAAGCCGTTATTGAAAAAAATAGAGGCAAAGGATTGGTTAACTATACACAGAAGCACTATTGAGCGGATAGAAAAACATAGATGCCAGTGTGACTTATGTCACGGTAGCTTTTAGTGATAGCTATTACCTTTGCATCCAATGGAAATTGCAGGCTATATAGCATCCTTATTTATCGGAGTTTCATTAGGTTTAATTGGTGGAGGAGGTTCAATACTTACTGTGCCTGTACTCGTCTACCTGTTTGCTATATCGCCAACCATTGCTGTTAGCTATTCTCTTTTTATCGTAGGTCTTACAAGCCTTGTAGGCGCTTTTAATTATTACCGAAAAGGCTTAGTGAATTTTAAAACAGTTTTACTTTTTGGTTCATCTTCTATCACTACTGTTTTCATTGCACGAAAGTGTATCATTCCATTTTTGCCTAATGTATTTTTAAGGTTAGGTTCTTTTGAAGTAACACATTCATTATTTGTAATGGTTGTATTTGCTATACTAATGTTAGCAGCTTCGGTTTCTATGATTAGGAGCAGGAAAGTGGTAGCAGAAAGGGAAACAAAAGAAAAGCCCTGGATGCTGGTAATGTACGGGGTGCTTATTGGTTTGGTAACAGGTTTTTTAGGAGCAGGCGGAGGCTTTTTACTGATACCTGCATTGGTGATTTTAATGAAGCTGCCAATGAAAGAAGCAATAGGAACATCTTTATTAATTATTGCCCTCAATTCCTTGATTGGTTTCTTAGGTGACATTGGTCGACACTCTATTGATTGGATATTCATAACAATAATTTCTGCCATAGCAATTGCTGGTATTTTTATCGGCAGTTATTTTAATCAAAAAGTAAACAGCGACAAACTAAAGAAAGGGTTTGGCTGGTTTGTATTAGTGATGGGTATTTACATTATTGTTAAAGAACTTGTTTTATAAATGCTAAGTGACAATTATCACAAACCGCCTCTGCTCATTGTAAGAACTTTACATATCGCAGTTTCTATTTTAAAACTGAACGGAATAGCGGATGTTGTTAACGGTGGCGGTCTGGATGATTTAAAACAAAACATGAAATGATGAAAGCATTATTAATTAATTGGTCTATAATGCGTGGACTTAGGCTAGTTGTAGGCTTAATAGCATTGGTTCAATCAATCATTCAAAAGGATATCACTTTAGGTATATTAGCAGGCTTTTTGCTGCTGACAGCAATTGCCAATGTAGGTTGTTGCAGCAATAAAGGTTGTGCAGTAAATTTTAAAAACAGTAAAAAAGAAAAGGAGATTGTATATGAAGAATTGGATAACAAATAACAGGTTGTATTTTATCGGAGCAGCAATAGGTGCAATAACAGGTTTTCTTTATTGGAAATATATAGGATGCTTAACAGGCACATGTTCTATCACATCTAATCCAATAAACAGTACTATTTACTTTGCATTATTTGGGGCCGTGTTATTAGGCGCATTTAAGAAACAACCAAAAACAACACAAACAGACAAGCAATAAATAAATTATGACAGAATTTTTAAAACAGCCGTGGGCATGGTATGTAGCCGGTCCATTAATTGGCTTGATGGTTCCAGCTTTATTAATATTAGGCAATAAAACGTTTGGAATATCATCTTCGCTACGTCATGTATGTGCAGCTTGTATACCAGCAAAAATTCCATTCTTTAGCTACGATTGGAAGAAAGAGGCTTGGAGCCTTGTTTTTGTTGCAGGTATTATATTAGGTGCTTTTTTAGTGGCAACTTTTTTAAGTAATCCAAACCCTGTCAACATTAATCCTAAATTGGTTGCAGAACTTAATGGCTACGGCATTACAGCACAACATTCATTACTGCCTGAACAATTATTTAATTGGCAGCAATTGTTTACAATAAAGGGTTTATTCTTTATGGTATTTGGCGGCTTCTTAGTAGGCTTTGGAACCCGTTATGCCGGAGGTTGCACAAGTGGTCATGCTATCATGGGTTTATCCAATTTGCAGTTACCATCTTTAATAGCAACAATCAGTTTTATGGCAGGTGGTTTTACAATGGCTAACCTTATCCTTCCCTTTATTTTAAAATTATAATCAATGCAAACAGCACTTATAAAACCAATACATACAAATACTGATTTTGAAGTAAGGTCATTAGATGTAGTAGACAATGAAGAGCCAAAAAAGGAAAGTCTTTTATCTTACCTGAAGTATTTAATAATGGGTTTACTATTCGGCATTATCCTGGTAAAATCTGAAGTCATTTCATGGTATCGCATACAGGAAATGTTCAGGCTGCAAAGTTTTCACATGTTTGGTGTAATCGGATCTGCAGTAGTTACAGGTATTATATCAGTATGGATTATAAAGAAATTCAACATCAATACAATTAGGGGAGAAAATATAGAATTGCCAACGAAGAAATTCAACAAAGGACAGATTTATGGAGGTTTAATTTTTGGCTTTGGATGGGCTATTACAGGAGCCTGTCCCGGTCCTTTGTTTGCACAAATAGGATCAGGTTTTGGTGTGATTATAATTACGCTTCTAAGTGCAATTGCAGGCACATGGGTGTATGGATTACTAAGAGAAAAATTACCTCATTAGAACAGGTTCTAAGTGACAAGTGTCACTAAACAGAAAATAAAGATTAAGGAAGTTTGTAACGTAAATAAAAGATTATGCAGATAAAACAATTTGAAGATAAAAACCTTTCACACTACAGCTATGCAATATTAAGTGAGTGCCAAAAAAAGATAATATTGGTTGACCCGGCACGTAATGCAAAGGAATACTTTGATTATGCAAAAGAGAAGGATGCCCAAATAACAGGCATCATTGAAACGCATCCTCATGCAGATTTCGTAAGCAGTCATTTGGAAATACACCAAACTACAGGAGCAATAATTTATACAAGCAAAGATGTTCATGCCTTCTATCCGCATCAGGCTTTTGATGAAGGACAAACAATACAATTGGGTAAAATTAAATTTACTGCACTTAATACACCTGGGCATTCGCCAGACAGTATCAGTATCTTATTAGAACATGAGGGAAAGCAAAAAGCAGTTTTCACAGGAGACACACTTTTCATTGGCGACTGTGGCAGACCCGATTTACGAGAAGGTGCAGGAAAAATACAAACAACAAGAACAGAACTTGCAAAACAAATGTATCATTCATTGAGAGATAAACTGATGATATTAGAAGATGATGTAACAGTTTTCCCGGCACACGGTGCAGGCACACTTTGCGGCAAAAATTTAAGTAAAGAAAGTACTAGCACCATTGCAGAAGAGAAGAAAACAAATTGGAGTTTACAGGAAGCAACAGCAGATGAATTTGTACAAAATCTTCTTGCAGACCAGCCCTTTGTTCCTCAATATTTTCCGTTTGATGTAGAACTTAACAGAAAGGGTGCAGCAGGTTTAAAAGAGAGCCTTAACAGGATAATAACAGGCAATAAGGTTGATGAAAAAATCGTATCTGCGTTGGATAAAACGCTATGGGTAATTGATACAAGAAATGAAGATGAATTTAAAAAAGGACATTTGCCGCATTCAATTAATCTTATGGAAAAAGGCAAATTTGAAACATGGTTAGGCAGCATCATCAAACCCGGTGAACAATTTTATTTAGCCAGCAATAGCAAAGAACAGTTACAATCAATGTTAGAAAGAACTGCAGCTATAGGCTATGAAAACCAGGTTACAGAAGGTTTTGTAATTGAAGGCGGCATTGTAAAAGAAGAACTGATAAATGTAGCAGAGTTTAAACATCATCAACAGGATTATACAATAGTTGATGTTAGAAATACTTCGGAAGTGAAGAAAGGAAAGATTTTTCAACACAGCATCTCTATACCTTTAGCAGAAATTAGAAACCGGGTTGCTGAAATTCCAACTGATAAACCAATTCTTGTTCATTGTGCAGGAGGTTACAGAAGTGCAGCAGCAAGTTCATTAATACATTCACAATTGAAGGGTACTGTAAAAGTTTTTGATTTAGGCGAAGCAATTAAACAATTCCAATAAAAGAAAGGAGATGCATAATTCATACAAAGAACACTGGGAAAATGTTTTTACAACAAAAGCAGAAGATGAAGTAAGCTGGTTTCAACCTTACCCAAAAACTTCAATGGAGTTCGTAGAATTATTCAATTTTCCACTAGATGCTAATATTATAGATATTGGGGGCGGTGACAGCCATTTTGTAGATGCTTTACTTGACAAAGGGTACAAGAACATTTATGTATTAGATATTTCCGCCAACGCTATAGAAAGAGCCAAACAAAGATTAGAGGTTAAAGCAGACAAAGTACAATGGATTGTATCAGACATTACAGATTTTGAACCACCGGTACAGTTTGATTTTTGGCACGACAGGGCAGCCTTTCATTTTTTAACAACAGAAGAAAAGATTTATAAATACGTTTCCATTGCTGAAGATGCTATAAAGAAAAATGGCTACATAATACTTGGTACTTTTTCAGAGAACGGTCCAGCAAAGTGCAGTGGCTTAGAAATAAAGCAGTATTCAGAAGCATCCATGTCAGCAAGATTTGAAATAGCTTTTGATAGAATAAAATGTGTTCAGGAAGACCATAAAACACCTTTTAACACAATACAAAATTTTTTGTTTTGTAGTTTTAGTAAGAAATAATTATTGAACCAACTTCTGTAATACTAATCCCCTTTTGTTGTGTCACTCACTTGTACGTTTTGTAATTCTATTGTGCGACGGCAGCAGCCTTCGGTAGTTAAGCAAACCTATAAGGCAAGATATTAGCCACATTCGGCTCTTTATAATAAAATGAACTCGTATTTTATGGCACTTGCTCAATACTTTGCAACTTTTCAATTTCAAAATAAATCTAGGCATCAGTAATTCTCACATCAGCTCGACCCATGCTGCAAGGTAATCAGGTGTTCGTCATTTCGTTGTCCGCAAGCAGATGCGCCAAACAATTGTAGCATTGCCAATAAATGGAAAGGCAACACAGCTTTGATTTTTATGGGAGAACCTTGGCTTACGTTTTATTAGCTGATTGCAGTTGCTTAAATGAAACGATGATCAATGAAGGCTATGCAAAGCTCTATGATAAATATTATTGCGAGGCATTACCAGTTGTATCAGAAAGTAAAAAATGCATACTCTACAGTATGCTCCAAAGAACGCGTGGCTGAATCCTTTTCGTACCTGTTATAAAATACAAATCCTCCCATATATAAATCCTTTCAATATTAGTTTTGTTAGATATAGATATTGGAGTTTAATGAAGCAGGTATTATTTATGACGGCATCATAAAAAGAATAAATCAGGGATGCCTAATTAATGAATAATAAATAATAATGCCTAAGCAGGAAATTAAAATTGTAAGTATTGTTACTATAAATAAAACCTAAATTAAAGAACTTCCAGGGCTTGTGCAAAAGATTGAATTAATCCGATGCTCCAGGCATGACGTCACTCCAACGCACGCCCAAAAAAGACAATCACTTTTGTACCGGAAAATTGATAAAATGTTAGATGTTTTAATATATAGTAGCAGCAAATTGACCCGCGCTAACAATTAACCAATATATTGAAAGAGCAACAATCAAAGAATTTGCCGGTTACCTATTACCTTATATGGTACCGGAAATCTAATATATTTCAGTATAATAATTTGCCTGAATTCAGGAAGGAAGAGTTTGCGTTCTTACAATTTTTCCACCAATAACCTTTCGCTTACTGTATGGCTAATCATTTCTTCGAATTTCTTACCATACGTTACCGTCATACTACTGTCGAATTTTTCGATATTTTTTATTTTAATCTTTTGCCCAAGTGTAAGTCCTTTGCTGTTTAGAAATTTTAAAAAATCATCTGAGGTTTGTATTACGGCAGAAAGCTTAACTGTTTCTCCGGGTTTGCAATTGCTTAGTTTTTCATATTGAAGCCATGCTATTTTGCCGAGTTTGTCGGGTATCGGTGAACCATGTGGATCTGTTTTGGGATAGCCAAGCAAGGCATCCATTTTTTCAAAAAACGCAGGTGATTGCAGATGTTCAATTTGTTCTGCTATTTCATGCACTTCCTCCCAACCAAAACCCATTTGGTGCACTAGAAACATTTCGGTAAGCCGGTGCTTGCGGATGATTAGGCCTGCTTCTTTTTTACCCTTCTCAGTGAGCTTCAATGGCTTATAGCTCTCATACTGCACAAGCTTTTTATCTGCCAGTTTTTTCATCATGCTGTTAACTGTAGGCATTTTGATATTTAGTTCTTTACTCAATTCATTTACTGATACTTGTCCTTTTTCGGCAGACAGATTAAACAAGGCTTTAAGGTAATTCTCTTCTGTAAATGAATGCATTTAGTAAAGTTAAGTCTATTGTTAGAGCTGCCAAATTTTAAACTTATTAAAATAATTTTATTGTTAGATGAATCTAAGTTATTACTTTTACTTTCAACACTTCAATCAAAAATGAAAAAAACATATAAGTTAATTGCCGGTCTATTAACTATAATAGTAATTATACAAGCCTGTTCAAAGCTTCAGCCATCCTCCCCATCAAACGATGAAATACTGGATGGCCCTCTTGCAGGGCTGAGCTACGAACAAAACAGGCAGTTCCTTGCAGGCGATGTAGCCTTTAACGATGAAGTATTTACGGTGCAAACCGGGCTGGGTTCCATCTTCGTAGCCACCAGTTGCGGCAGTTGTCATGCCGGGGATGGAAAGGGTCATCCCTTTACCACGCTTACAAGGTTCGGGCAAACAGATAGTACCGGCAATCAATTCATGCACCTTGGCGGTCCCCAGCTGCAAAACAGGGCTTTGCCTGGCTTCATGGCGGAACAGATACCGGCCGGCGCAACCTTTTCAAAGTTTACGCCACCGGCCAACACGGGTTTAGGTTTTTTAGAACTGGTAAGCGATGCAGATATTTTAGCCATGGCCGATGCCAACGATGCGAATGGTGACGGTATATCCGGAGTTCCCAACTGGATAAATCTGCCGTCATTTATTCAGCCACACGCAAATGCCATTTCGCAAAATGGAAAATATATTAACCGGTTTGGTAAAAAAGCTGCTGCCTTTAATCTGTTACATCAAACCGTTAATGCCTATAACCAGGACATGGGTATTACGTCCACATTTTTTCCCATAGATGTTTACTCCGGGTTAACTATTGATCCTGAAGTATCAGACAACACTGTAAGAAATGTTGTTTTTTACCTGCAAACATTAAAAGCGCCGGTACAACGAAATCAAAATGATGCGACTATTATGCAAGGCAAAAATATTTTTGTACAGGCAGGATGCGAAAGCTGCCATAAACAAACTTTAGAAACTGGCTTCTCAAATGTTGATGCACTAAAAAACAAAACATTTCATCCTTACACAGATTTGTTATTGCACGATATGGGCCCCGGCTTAAATGATGGGTATACAGAAGGTAGTGCTACAACAAGCGAATGGCGTACGCCGCCTTTATGGGGCCTGGGATTATCTCCAAATTCACAGGGCGGACAATTCTTTTTAATGCACGATGGTCGGGCTAAAAGTATTGAAGCTGCTATACTGCTCCATTGCGGCGAAGCCACAAATAGCAGAAATAATTTTAGCAATATGACGACAACAGAAAAAAATGCCTTAATTAAATTTTTAAATTCCTTGTGAACATGGACAGAAAATCTTTTATAAAAAATTGTGGTTTTGCCTGCGTTGGTGGCGCTGCGGCAATTACTTTTTTACAAGGCTGCGCTCCTCCAAAAATTTCATCGGGCAATATTTCGGGAGACTATCTAGTAGTATCGTTGAAAGATTTTGATCTGAAATCGGGAGAAGGCAAATACTATAAAAAATACCTCGTTGTACAAAACGATTTGTTGAAATATCCTATTTGTGTCTATCGGTTAAATGAAAATGAATACACTGCACTATGGATGCGCTGCACGCACCAGGGCGCAGAACTACAGGTTTTTGGAGATAAACTTCAATGCCCGGCACATGGGAGTGAATTTACACAAAGAGGTGCTATACAAAACGGGCCTGCGGATGCAATGCTGAGAACCTTTCCTGTTATTATCGAAAAAAATCAATTAAAAATATCTTTAAAAGCAGCATGAGAAAATTATATACAATTGTAATGCTGATACACTTCTCTTTCTCTGTACAGGCTCAGATAGATCCCAGTTTGTTGAAAGAAGTGCCTATAGACACTATCAGAGGCAGCATGAATATGGATGCAGTTTACAACAGGCCATTTGTGGTGGTTGGTAAACTTCCTGTTTCTGTTGGCGGCTACGTTGAAGCTAACTGGCAACACTTGGGTACAGATGGTATTTCTGAAGGCCACCAGTTTCAGTTCAGGCGTATGACTTTATTTGTTTCCTCCACCATTAGTAAACGTATAAAATTTTTAAGTGAAATAGAATTTGAGGAAGGTGGTAAAGAAATAGCTATTGAATTTGCTGCAGTAGATGTAGAACTTGTTCCGTTGCTGAACCTCCGGGGCGGAATGATCCTGAACCCTATTGGTGCCTTCAATCAAAATCACGATGGCCCTAAATGGGAATTTACAGATAGGCCGATTTCTGCAACGCAGCTACTACCGGCGACATGGAGCAATGCAGGTTTTGGTTTGTATGGGAAGTATTACAACAAAGATTGGATGTTTGGTTACGAAGCCTATGTGTCCGGGAGTTTTGATAATTCAATCATCGATAATTCTGAAAATAAAACATACTTGCCTGCGGCTAAAAACAATGTAGAAAGGTTTGAAGAAATTAATAGCGGCCTGCCATTGATTACAGGTAAAGTAGCAGTACGAAATGATAAAATCGGCGAGTTGGGCATATCATATATGGGTGGAGTGTACAATAAGTTTCAGGAAGATGGTTTACAGCTCGATGATAAAAGAAGGATAGATGTTTTTGCCATTGACTTCAACAGTAGATTGCCAAAACTTAATACTTTTATAACCGGCGAATGGGCATGGATAAAAGTAAATGTGCCTGCCAGTTTTACGCAACAGTTTGGTAATAAACAGCAAGGAGGTTTTATTGATATTGTGCAGCCAATCTTTAATAAAAAAGTTTTTGGATGGGATAAAGCTACCTTGAATTTTGCCTGTCGCATTGAATATGTAGATTGGAACGTAGGAAAATTTACCAGCACAGGACAAAATATATCAGAAGATTTATGGAGTATAGTACCTGCTATCAGTTTCAGACCCTCTACCCAAACAGTGTTCCGGTTAAATTATCGGTACCAGCAACAACAGGATTTATTGGGCAACCCGCCAGCAAAAACCGGGGGCTTTAGCTTTGGGGTTTCAACGTATTTCTAGATTTTAATTATTGTAATTATAAGCTTCCAACCTGTGAGGTTGTAAATTCTACATCCAATCAATTGTATCAATCTCCTTCATCAGTCTTCCCGTTTCCTTAAGCGCAACTATTATTTTTTGATAATGTAAAATATCATCAAATTCTAATGTACGGTCTTTACGGTCTTTGAGCCATTTTTGTGCGGGCTGATAACCACCAATGAAAAACTCCCAGGCAGAAGTAGGAACGTCTGCGAAATATTGAGTGTCGTTGATATAAACTGCACCTAAATAATCGGGGTAATTTAATACGCCATTTTCATCAGGTAATATAGGGTCATACACATAAGACACAAAACGAATTTTTCTGACCACATTATCTCCATCCACAGGATATTGCGTGATGTATTTCTCAACCGTTGCACTTTCCATTAAATGTATCTGCCTTATTTCTCCACCTAGTTTTACCAATTGCCAAAATGTGTCTTTGTCTTTTGGATAAGGCACTCTCGGAAAATCAATTTTTAAAAACTCTTTAAATTTTTCTCTGTATGCAGGAGAATGTAAAACTGCATAGATGTAATCTAAAATATCTATGGGTGCAAAGGAGTTGGGTGATGTTTCTTTTTCTGCTGTGAAAGTTAAACATAACTTCTCTGCAATGTGACTTACAATTTTAAAATCAAGGTTGGGTATTCTACTTAAATCATCAGAGTCATGAAAGTTTATTTTTTTGTCTGGATATAAGTATAAAGGAGCAATGTAACTGATGCCAGCTCCTGCACTTTTATTTCCTGCTGAGCATTGATCTGTAATATATTTGGAAATGAATAAACTAAAGTTATACTGTGAACTCATAGGCCTTATCCAATTGATACCTACATTATCTCCATAAATAAAATGTTTCATCAATTTTTCTCTTGATCTTTCTATAAGTTTAATATCATAATAAATATATTTTTTATCGAAAGGCCTATAACTAATTTTAGTTATTAGATTTTCTTGAAATTCAATCTCATAATTATTCTTGACAAATTCTTTTAACTTAGTTGGGTTGTTATTAATCAAAATAGAATCATTTGCTGAAACTATTCCCACATTATTCAATTTAAATATTTCATTAATCAAAAATCCTTCATTAAACTTCTTTTGTTCAGCAAAGTTTTTT
>JANOAO010000117.1:0-1645 GCA_031411115.1 Bacteroidota bacterium | reverse complement strand
AATCAGTTGTTCATTCAGGTCTATGCCACTTTCGGCATAATCATCCGCATGTGCACCAAAACCCGTAGCATTACAGGTTTTTACTTCGGCTTGTGTAAAATTTTTTGTGCCTTTATATGCTGATCCGAAAAATAATTCTTCCATAAAAATATTTTTGTAAAACTAAATAATTTAGTAAATTTATGCTAAAATAATTCGCAGAAAAATATACTTATGGAAATTAATTCCTTGCCCGATGCATCCATATTCGAATACCTGTTGGTGTTTCGTCCGCATGAATCATTGCAGGAGCGCATCTTACATATCAGAAAGGATTTCCATGAACAATTTCTTACCGATCAGCCTTTGTTATCCACACCGCAGATCGGCCTCGTACGGTTTGAACAATATGAACAACTACAGGAAAAATGGATGCGCCGTATTCATTTGTTTTCCATGGGTGCCTCTCCTTTTAAAGTAGAACTCCGGGATTTTTTTCAATACCTACGCATACCATCTCTTTCAATATTGCCACAAAAATTCCTATACAGGATTTTATCCGCTCTATCAGAACAGAAGCACAGCAACTCTTAAAGCGTGATGAAGATCATACACCGCATTTTTTATTGGAACCGCATATTCCTGTTGCACAAAAATTATTGCCATGGCAATTTGAAAAAGGATGGATGTATATGCAGCACCAAAATTTCAATGCTTCATTTATTGCCGAACATTTATTGGTATTGCGCAGAAAAAAGGGAAGCCGTTCTTTTTTTCCGTTGCAACAATTTAAACTGATGAACCTTGTGTCGTCGCGACAGGGAAATCTGTTTATGTAAAAAATCAACTATGAAAAACAAACTTCCGCAGGATCAGTATAA
Source organism: Bacteroidota bacterium (assembly GCA_031411115.1). Lineage (GTDB taxonomy): Bacteria > Bacteroidota > Bacteroidia > Chitinophagales > Chitinophagaceae > Ferruginibacter. The sequence continues at coordinate 785 of JANOAO010000117.1, read as the reverse complement.
GGTCAGTTCATCTGCAAATGAAAATTATATGCAGGGACGAGGCGCACAAATAAATACTCCTAATCGTTTTATTAAAGACATCCGCACCAAAGAACATGTAGAAGGTATTGATGAATGGACGGAGACGAATAGTGCTACGCAATACATAGAATCCGAAGCCAAAACAATTGTAAATAAAGTGGATAGCCCGGATGTTGGTATGTTCTATAGTATGAATCCGTACGCTGGCTGCGAACATGGCTGCATCTATTGTTACGCCCGTAATGTGCATGAATACTGGGGTTACAGCGCAGGGCTTGATTTTGAAAGAAAGATCATTGTAAAAAAGAACGCTGCAAAATTGTTACGTAAATTTTTAAGCGATCCTAAATGGGAATGCCATCCGATCAGTTTAAGCGGAAATACAGATTGTTATCAGCCGGCAGAACAAAAATTTCATCTAAGCCGGCAGTTGCTGGAAGTATGTAACGAATTCAACCAGCCTGTGGGAATGATCACTAAGAATGCCGGGATGCTTCGCGATATAGATCTGTTCAAAGAAATGGCTTCCAAAAAACTGATTTCTGTGCTGGTATCCATCACTTCGTTTAATGAAGATCTCAGAAGCGTAATGGAACCACGAACTACTACAGCACAGCAAAGACTGAAACTGATAAAACATATGGTTGATGCAGGTGTAAGAATGGGCGTAATGCTGGGACCTATGATACCTGGATTAAACGATCATGAAATGCAACGCATCATGAAAGCAGCCGCAGACAATGGCGCAACTTTTTCTGCCTACA
>JANOAO010000116.1:0-8637 GCA_031411115.1 Bacteroidota bacterium | reverse complement strand
TCTCACAGGACGAGTTACGGTTCATGGAGGAGGTTCATTTCCCTTAAGCGAATCTTTGAGTCTCAATGGATCCATCATTCACCAGCGTCAGAATAAAGCCAGCGAAACCATGTTGGGGGCTGCTCTAAATCTGGGTGCAGGCAGCGATGAAGTGAAACCTACGAGTGTTTACATTGGTTCCTGGTTACGTTTGAATGATGCTATAATTCCTTATATCGGTCTTGAATTCGGAGGATTAAGAATTGGTGCCAGCTATGATGTAAATATCAGCAGTCTTAAAGCGGCAACTGGCAATCGTGGTGGTTCGGAAATTTCCATCATATACATCAAAAAGCCAATTGAAGTAAAAGGTATTCCTTGTCCTAAGTTTTAGTTAACGGGCCGGCCACTTACATTTTTATTTCCTTTTATATAAAATCGGTATGGCAAAAGACCGTCTGCTCCTGCACTTTCCACGCCTATTCGTTTACTGCTTCCGATCATATTATCACCTGCAATAAAACCATCATCCAAAATGAAAATGTTTTGGGAATGCAATAAATCGCCGGAATGTTTTTTATGAATACCTAAAGCCCTTCCAACATTTCCCGGACCTTTTGTTAAGGTAACATCCAACACATTTTTTTTTGATCTGATCAACATTTGATCTATACCTTCCAAAGGTTCCAGAGCTCTGATCAATATCGCATCAGGAATATTTTTTTTATTCGTTACAATATTCATCATCTGATGCATACCGTAACAGATATACACATACACAGTTCCGGGATCTGCATACATATGTTCATTCTTTGACGTACGCTTTCCATTGAAAGAATGAGAAGCCTTATCTGTAAGTGCCACATAAGCTTCCGTTTCAACGATGCGTCCACTGGTAATCACCTCATCAAAATTGGTAAATAATATTTTCCCTAAAAGATCTTTTGCAATCTGCACAACGTTTTCCCTGTCAAAGAAATTAATAGGCAATTTTCTCAAACGTGTTCTCATATCACTCATTTACAGCAAATAAAGTGCTACCAAATGTTTCATTAACTTTAAACGAATTTACGAATGCTAAAAGAAATCATCATCGCTTTTCAATCATATTATGAAGCACACCGCTTCATAGTGAAAAACCGTTTATGGAAGTGGATACTGATTCCGGGATTAATCTATTCTATTTTATTTATTGCAGGTATATATTTCTTCTGGACGTCCAGTAATGAAGCGATTAATTTTATCCTTCTCCAATCTGGTGTAAAAACATGGCTGGATAAAATGCAGGAAAGCTGGCTGCATTATTTATTTATTGTGGGACAAATCATCATGCAACTGATTCTTTTATTATTTTATTTTTCGCTGTTCAAATTTTTATTTTTAATTATTGGATCACCCGTGTTTGCATACCTGAGTGAAAAAACGGAAAGCATTATCGAAGGAAAAGATTATCCCATCAGTGGGAAACAATTATTGATAGATATATTAAGAGGGATTCGCATTGCGTTGCGCAATATGGTTTGGCAAACGGTTTACCTGATTACCATTCTGTTGTTATCTTTCATTCCATTGGTAGGATGGATTGCACCGCTGATTGCCTTATTTATAGAATGTTATTATTTTGGTTTCTCCATGCTTGATTACAGCAGCGAAAGAAATAAATTAAGTTATCAGCAAAGTATCAGTTTTATCAGTCATCATAAAGGACTTGCCATCGGTAACGGCATGGTGTATTATGTTATGCATCTGGTGCCGGTGATCGGATGGCTTTTTGCACCTAGTTATGCAGTGGTTGCCGCAACACTTAGTATTATTTCTGCCAAAAAAAACCAGGTGATCATTACTTCATGAGTACAGTATATTTAATTCCATCTTTCTTAGATGAAGACGCATCTGAAAGTATTCCTGCTTATGTTATGGAGGCTGTAAAAAAATGCCAGGTAATATTTGCCGAGAATGAAAGAACTACCAGACGATTCTTAAAGGGGATGGATCGTTCAATTGTGATTGATGATTACGAATGGTTTACCATTCATAAATCCGAAGAAGAACAAGCCGCAAATTTTAAGCTGAAAATAAAAGAAGGAAAAGATATTGCAATCATCAGCGAAGCCGGTTGCCCGGGCATCGCCGATCCAGGACAATCACTCATTGGTATTGCACAGCAAATGCAATGTGCGGTAAAGCCCCTCGTTGGTCCGAGCAGTATTTTACTGGCATTAATGGCAAGTGGCTTCAACGGACAGCAATTTGAATTCGTTGGTTATTTACCGGTCGATGTAAACGAAAGAGAGCAAAGATTAAAATTACTGGAACAGCATTCCTTAAAAAACGACAGCACTAAAATATTTATAGAAACGCCCTATAGAAATAATCAGCTTTTTGATTCCATGATGAAATGTTGCAATGGGAATACAAAAATCTGTATCGGTATTCATATTACCGGAAAAGACGAGTCCATCCTATCAATGACTGTTAACGAATGGAAAAAACAAAAACCGGAGTTACATAAAAAACCGGTCATATTTTTATTATATGCGAAATGATCAGCGTACCACGGGCGTCATGCGCACGATCTTATCAACTATGTACCGCGTAAACCCACGCCAGGCAACCGTATTTTTATATTCCTTGTAGTGAAGATCAAAATATTGTCCGCTGTTATTCATTAGTGAATCAGCAATAGCTTTATCAACTACAGAAAATTCAAATTCATAGGACTGAACGCTGCCTGCTCCTTTCGACCTCAAACCTGATTGAATCAGTTTCCCCTCATACGTTTTAAAAATATTTCCTTTTTTTACAAGGTAATTCAACTCTCCTGATTTTACACCTTCACCAAAAACGTAAAAATATTTCCACCAGATCATTATGGCAGCTATACTGATCAATGCAATTAACAGAAAGCTGAATATTCTTCCTGTAAGACGGGATTTTTTAGGAAATGTATCTGCCATATTTTAATGAATTGAAATAATTGTATGAAGTTGAGGTTTACTGTCAAATGTCGCTGAACTTTTCGTAAAACTGCGTGTTTGTATAAATTTAGTATTGGATCAATGGTGTGTTAAATGATTAAATTGCAGGCAGAAACAACAATATGAACATAGCAATCGTTTGTTATCCTACTTTTGGTGGAAGTGGTGTACTCGCTACAGAATTAGGTAAAGCACTGGCAGATAAAGGACATAATATACATTTTATAACTTATCAGCAGCCTGTGCGTTTAAGCGGGTTTCATGCCAATATTTTTTATCATGAAGTTAGAGTACCCACTTATCCTTTGTTTGATTTCCCGCCTTATGAAACTGCATTAGCAAGTACAATGGTAGATGTTATCAACAACAATAACATAGACTTGCTGCATGTACATTATGCTATTCCCCATGCATCCGCCGCTTACATGGCCAAGCAAATTTTACTGAAGCAGGGAAAAAGTATTCCTGTAATTACTACTTTGCATGGAACAGATATAACGCTGGTAGGAAGAGATAAAACCTACAGTCCGGTTGTAAAATTTTCAATGGAGGAAAGTGATGTGCTAACGGCGGTGTCAGAGAATTTAAAACAGGAAACGTACCGAAATTTTGATATCAAAAAACCGATCGAGGTCATTTATAATTTTGTAGATGTAAAAAGATTTCATAAAAAACCTGTTGATGCTTTTAAAAAACTGATAGCACCCAATGACGAAAAAATTATCGTTCATGCTTCAAATTTCAGAAAAGTGAAGCGTGTGGATGATGTGGTGAAAATATTCATTGAACTGAACAAAGTAATTCCTTCTAAATTGCTGTTAATCGGTGACGGTCCCGAAAGACCTTTTATAGAATCACTGTCAAGAGAGCTCAATGCTTGTGATGAAATTAAATTTTTAGGAAAACAGGAACAAATGGAAGCTATACTTCCAATTGCTGATCTTTTTTTACTACCCAGCGAATATGAAAGTTTTGGTTTAGCAGCTCTCGAAGCTATGGCTGCAGAAGTGCCGGTAATTTCTACCAACGCGGGCGGATTGCCGGAAATAAATATTGATGGCTATTGCGGCTATATGAGTGATGTTGGTGATATCAAATCTATGAGCGCGAATGCTGTAAGGATTCTGAAGGATGAGGAAACGCATTTTCAGTTTAAAAAACATGCATTAAAACAGGCTCATAAATTTGATATACAAAATGTTGTTCCTATTTACGAACAACTATATGAAAGAATGTTATTATCATCTCCTGCGTAACCAGCTTTCAGGATTAAAATTCGCCACCTCATTACTCATGTAAAAGTCAATAGCGCCAACCCCGTCAAAATCTGCAGTTACTTTGCCAATCGATTGTCCTGTAGAAACTTTTTGACCTTTATGTACCGATACGCCGGATAAGTTACTGTAAGTGGTAAAGTATCGGCCGTGTTGAATCACAACCACCTGCATATCTTCTACTGTTTGTATAGCGGTTACTTCCCCATCAAAAACACTTTTTACCGGGGTGCCTATTTCAGAAGCAATAGTTACAGAATTTACTACAATAGTAGCACCACTGGGCATTTTGTTGGAACCGTAATGCATCAGCACTGTTCCGCGGTCTACAGGCCATGGAAGACTTCCTTTGTTACGTTCAAAGCTCGCATTTAATGCTACGTTTTCGGTATTCAACAAAACACTTTCTCCAATTGGTTTAACCGGCTTAGGTTTTGAAGGGGTGGTTGTTTTTGGATTATTGGTTCCAGATGAAGATGCATTAGCTTTTTCCTCTGCCAGCCTGCGTCTTTCTTCTGCGGCTGCTTTAGCCATTGCTTCTTTACGGGCTTCGTCCTGTGCACGTTTAATAGCTGCGGCAATAGCGGACGCCACTTTTTTCATCTGCTTTTGCTTCGCAGCAATTTCTTTATTTAATGTTTTACTTTGCTTTTGCAGTTCTGACAATATTCTATCCTTTTCTTTTTGTTGTTGTGCCAGCACCTGCAATTCTTTGTTTTGCACATCAAGCGCCTGATTTTTATTTTGTTTGGTAGCGCCTAATTCTTCCATTCTTTTACGACGCATTTCCTGTGTACGTAAAATATTTTCACCTTGTATTTCTCGGTAGTTTCGGTAACTTTTTAAATAAGAAACCCTTCTGATGGCATCATTAAAACTGGCAGCAGAAAAAATGAAATTTAAAAATTCATAATTGCTTCTGTTCTTGTAAGCATACACCATGCTTTTTGCATATTCCCGTTTTAGTGTATCCAGAATTCTGGAATATTTATTTACATCTTTTTGTATGCTGTGGATATTATTATTCAGCCTCAGAAGATCGCGGTTAATATTATCAATCATTCGATCCTGAAGATTTACTTTCTGCGTAATCAGTTTATATTGAAGTGTGTTGGCCCTTGTTTCAGCTTTGTTTGCATTCAGTAATTTTTCAGTTTGCTCAATTTCTTTTCTTAATTGATTTCGCTGGCGTTCCAATGCTTCTTTATCGGGTTGCGCAATGGCTACTAACATCCATAAAGAAAATATTGTGGTTGCAACGATTTGCTTCATCATAGCCTGAATTTAAGAGGGCAAACATAAATACAATTCAGCATGAACAGTACATGCATTGTATGTACAAGTAACGATTATTTTGTTTTATAATTCCGCGGGATATTAAAACTCACAGATAAATCTTTGTTAAACTCCACCTGTTTAAATTTCATTTTAATATCCATTTTTGATTTCTCAGAGATCACAATATGACGTGAGTTAGAGAAACGCATAGACTCGATATTTTCAAAATCTCCGTATGAAATATCCGCCGTGCGGTTTCGGTTGAGGTCCACATCATCGAGTTTACTGTGTAATAAATATTTACTGTCTGATGAGATGGTAAGTAAATGTTTAAAAAAATCACCAACAGTTAAAATAGAAATATCATTTTCATTTTTTTTGAACGAGGTGATGCTATCCGTAAAAAAAACAGGATTTCCAACAAGTAAATTTTGTAAAGTGAAAAAATCGAATGGAATTTTTGTTACTTCTGTTAAATAATCGATGGTACGGTACTGAACTTCTTTATCCTGTTTATTCAGTAAGATCACCTTGTTTTTTTCAATTAAAATACGATACACTTCTATATTCAGAAAGGTGGCAGAGATGGAAATCCAGATAGAACTGTCTTTTATAATTTTTACTACAGCGATAAGGTCTGGTTGTTTTCCTTTATCATTCTCCACATCTACTTTAACCTTTGCAGAAAACGTTTTAAACGCTATAAATCCTTTTTTAAATTCATCCACGGTATTGCGAACCATGGCAATGGAATCTTCATAAGATTTATTCAGTTTTGCATAACTACTGTCACGAGGTGCAATCGCTGTATTTATTTTCCGGGTGCTTCTGCAACTGAAAATCAAAGTCGCAGTTATGGTTATTATCAGAATATTTTTCATAATTATTGTATACCTGTGTGTCCAAATCCACCTTCTCCTCTTTGGGATGTGTTGAGTTCATGAACAAATTCTAAGTTAGCCTGTTCAACTTTTGCAATAACCATTTGGGCAATTCTGTCGTTGTGATGCAATGTTTGCGATTCACTACTATGGTTAATCAGTATTACTTTTATTTCTCCCCTGTAATCGCAGTCTATAGTCCCCGGCGAGTTTAAACAGGTAATTCCCTGTTTAATGGCCAGGCCGCTTCTGGGTCTGATCTGCGCCTCATAACCTTCCGGTAATTCGATAAATAATCCTGTTGGGATTAACTTTCTTTCACCGGGCCCTAAAGTAAGCGACTCCGGCAATGCGGCACGTATATCCATGCCGGCAGCACCTGTTGTAGCATACGACGGCATGTCGCAACCGGAAGTATTTTTAATTTTTAAAATCATGGATTTGTAAAATGGTAATAAATCACGAGACTTGTTTCTGAAGAAGAATTGTTGCATAGGCAATTACACCTTCTTCCCGTCCTACAAATCCCATTTTTTCTGTGGTTGTTGCTTTTATGGAAATATCCTGTATGCTGATATTAAGCACTGCTGCTATTTTTTCCTGCATGGCCGTTACGTAAGGCATTATTTTAGGTGATTCCAGACAAAGATTAGTGTCAATATTTACCACCTGATAGCCTTTATCTTTAATTAACTGATCACAACGATATAATAGGTGTGTGCTGTCAATATCTTTATAGGCGGCATCATTATCTGGAAAATGTTTACCGATATCTCCGAGACATAAAGCACCCAGCATAGCATCACATATTGCATGCAACAAAACATCTGCATCACTATGACCTAATGCTCCTTTATTGTGAGGGATGTCAATACCGCCAAGTCTGAATTTACGTCCTTCTACTAACTGATGAAAATCAACTCCCGAACCAATTCTGTAACTCATTTTGTAAATATCGGCCTAGATATATGAATAAACAAAAAGCGCTCCTCAATTGGAGCGCTTTTTCAATTATTTTATTTCGTTATTATTTAGCCATATCGAAGATAAGACCGAAACGAATAGTGTTTGATAATGGGTTACGGTTTGTTCCGTTACCAGAAGGTAATAAGTAAGAAAGATTAATTCCTAATGAATTGTATTTCAAACCAGCACCGATAGTAAAGAATTTACGGTTTCCTTTCTCAGGATTTTCGTAAAAATAACCAGCTCTGAAAGCAAATTGCTCTTTGTACCAGTATTCCGCACCTATTGAAGCTGTGATCTCACGTAATTCACCACCATTATCTTCTGCATCACCGAATGAACTAAACCAACTGCTTACTACACCTTTTGTGCGGTAATCTTTCAGCTTAACAGAATATGCACTGTCGGTTAAATTTCCCTGTGTTGGAGGAGTTGGAACCAATAACTTATTTAAATCGATTGCAAAAGTAAGTTTGTTGTCAGCATCCAATACTTTCGTATAAGCTGCACCAATACCTAAGTTAGCAGGGATATAATCTTTTTGAGTAGCATCGTCTGTGTAAGAAATTTTAGCACCCAGATTGCTTAAAGTAGCACCCCAGTTTAAACCTGAACCATTTTCTTTAGCACCATTGTGATAGAAATGAAGATCTGCCGCAACAGAAGTTCCTGTTTTATAGTTGATACCATTAATAGCACCACTAGCTAACTGAGAATTAATATAACGTACAGCTACACCTAATGAATTTTTTGTTGATAATTTTCTAGCATAACCCAGGTCAAATGCAAATTCTCTAGGACGATTAACACCCACATTTGAGCCATTGAAATCGGTAAACTGGATGCTACCTAAACTGAAGTAACGCAATGAGGCTGTTAAAGCCTGTGATTCATCCAATTTGTAATATCCTGCTACAGAAGCCAGATAAACATCTTTAAGATCAAGATCTTTTAACCATGGCGTATAATTACCGGAAATAGCGAATTTGCTGGTTGCAAATGGGGTTTTTGCCAGATTCCAAAAGCTGGAATTTGCATCAGCAGAAGTAGCAATACCTACATCTCCCATACCTGCCGCTCTTGCATCCTGTGCAATACGTAAAAAAGGAACTGCAGTTGTAACTACATTAATATTGTTTGTTGAAGTCTGAGCATTAGCAGTATAAGATCCTCCTGCCACTATCATAACTAAGGCAGCTAATTTCAAAGTTGCTTTTTTCATGCGTAAATTTTGTCTGGTTAGGTAGACGTACCTCTAATAAGCGTTGTTTTATTAATTTG
>JANOAO010000115.1:0-3528 GCA_031411115.1 Bacteroidota bacterium | reverse complement strand
ACAAGGTGAAGTGTTGAATTCATGTCACTGATCTTCATTCTGCCGCGTGTAGATTTTTTGGGTTGACTTACATCCGGCTCCGCTGCAACGAAGGCAGTATCCAAATCTATTAACTCCGGCACATCAGGTTTTTGAAACTTCGCCTCTGCAACGGTCGGCTGTTCAGGCTGCGGCTGTTCATCAGGCTGATCAAAATCAAATGTGGATTGCTTTAGTGGCATACGCTAAATTAATCAAAACTTTTTGCACTACCTGTTGCTGCAATTTTCAACAACTGGTCGTATTGCTCTGCATTCAGGTCATTATAAAAGAAATATACCGGGTTAACTTCATTGCCATTCACATGCACTTCATAATGGCAATGCGGCCCCGTACTTTTTCCGGTATTGCCAACCCAGCCTATGATCTCACCACGTTTTACACGCTGGCCATTTCTAACTTTAATGCGGAACATATGTCCATATAATGTTTGATAACCATAACCATGGTTGATCTTTACATGATTACCAAATCCGCCTTCCACTTTTCCGGAGAAGATTACCGTTCCATCTCCTGTTGCATAAATAGGTGTTCCCTGGGGAGCCGTAAAATCCAACCCTTTATGCATTTTAGGCGTACCGTACACCGGATCTATCCGCATTCCAAAACCGCTCGCAATACGGTTGAGCTGTTTATTGGAAACTGGTTGAATGGCAGGAATACTGGCCAGTTTCATATCCTGATTGCGGATCAATTTTGATATTTCATCATAACTATTAAACTGATAGCTGATGCGTGCTTTCATATTATTGAGTTGCGCTGCTATATTTTTGCCTAGCGCATCATCTTCGATCTCTTTTATTTTTTCAACCTCTTTCTTATTTTCCATCAGCTTTGCCCGTGCACTGTCGGGTAAAGGATTGGCTTCAAAAATACTTCTGTATACATCATTGTCCCTTTTTTCCAGCGAAGCCATTTCCATTTCCATATCCTTTACTTTTCCCTGGATATTATTATAATTTTCTTTAAGTAAAGCATAACGGCGATTGGCCTCCAGATCCTGTGGTTTTGGAAAAAAACGGTTGTAAACGTAAATCACCAGGGCAGAACTTACCAATAAGGCTGATATGAAACCAAAAAAACGCAGCAACTTTACACGAAGCGGCGTTACCAGTTTCTCATACCTCAGCGTATGGGTATTATAGAAGTATTTAATTTTCTTCATAATATAGGCTCACTTACTCAAAACATGGGTGCAGACAAAAGTTGTTGACTCCTGTACCTCAAGGCATGCGCAACTTTATTACCTTTGAAAAAATGAAGACAGGTCTACAAATATAACCTGATATCCTTCAAAATCATCATACCAGTCTTTTTGCAAATATGACACAGACCGAAGCGTTGACCGCACAACAAACAACTATTCTTCCGGCAGCTACTATCAGAAAAATGTTCCTGGATTTTTTTAAAAGCAAGCAACACCTGATCGTTCCCTCTGCACCCATCGTTGTAAAAAATGATCCTACTTTATTATTTACCAACGCCGGCATGAACCAGTTTAAAGATTATTTTCTGGGAAATAAGTTGCCGCCTTCCAAAAGAATTGCCGATACTCAAAAATGTCTTCGCGTAAGCGGTAAACACAATGACCTGGAGGAAGTTGGTGTTGATACATACCATCACACCATGTTTGAAATGCTGGGCAACTGGAGTTTTGGTGATTATTTTAAAATAGAAGCGATCAACTGGTGCTGGGAATTATTAACCGAAGTATATAAAATACCAAAAGACAGATTGTATGTAACGGTTTTTGAAGGAGATGAAAAAGAACATATTCCAAAATCAAATATCGCGCTGGCAGAATGGAAAAAGCTGGTAGCCGAAGACAAGATCGTTTTTGGAAACAAGAAAGATAATTTCTGGGAGATGGGCGATACAGGTCCTTGTGGTCCTTGCAGTGAAGTACATGTGGATTGCAGAACAGACGAAGAAAGAGCTTTAGTTCCGGGACATGAATTGGTGAATAAAGATCATCCGCAGGTAATTGAAATCTGGAACAACGTTTTTATACAGTATAACCGTAAAAAAGACGGAACGCTGGAACCGCTTCCTGCTACACATGTTGATACCGGAATGGGCTTTGAAAGACTCGTGCGTGTATTACAGCAAAAACAAAGTAATTACGATACCGACGTTTTCAGTGGTACCATTAAAGAAACAGAAAAAATAACAGGGCAAATATATACTGCAGGTGATGATAAAACCAGTATTGCTTTTCGGGTGCTGGCCGATCATATCCGTGCCATTTCATTTACCATCGCAGATGGGCAACTGCCATCTAATACAGGCGCCGGTTATGTTATCAGAAGAATTTTAAGAAGAGCCGTTCGATATTATTATTCTTACCTGGAATACAAAAAACCCTTGTTACATCAGTTACTTCCCATTATTGCAAAACAATTTGAAGAAGTATTTCCGGAATTAATCCAGCAACAGGATTTTGTAAGTAAAGTGATCAAAGAAGAAGAAGAATCATTTTTACGTACGCTCGAAAAAGGTTTGAAAAAAATGGATGAGATCATGGAAAATTCATCCGGTAAATTGATCAATGGTTCTGCTGCCTTCGAATTGTATGATACGTTTGGTTTTCCAATTGACCTGACACGACTTATTGCATCTGAACAAAAATTTGAAATTGATGAAGTAGCATTTGAAAATGAAATGCAGCAACAAAAAACAAGAAGCCGGGCAGCAACTGCATTAGATACAGGCGATTGGAACAACGTACATGAAGGCCAATCGATTTTTACAGGTTATGATGCCCTTACAAGCGATACTAAAATTCTGCGTTACCGAAAAGTAAAAGGAAAAGGAAAAGAATTATTTCAAATCGTTTTGGAGAAAACACCTTTCTATGCGGAGAGTGGCGGACAAGTTGGGGATACCGGAATTTTAATGATCAATGGAGAAACCATAACGATAACAGATACAAAAAAAGAAAATGATCTGATCGTTCATTTCGCTGAAAATATTCCGCATGAACTGAGTGGTGAGTTGCATGCCGTAGTTGATAAAGAACGCAGAAGAAATATTACGGTTCATCATTCGGTAACACATCTGATGCACGCGGCATTACGTTCCGTATTGGGAAATCACGTGGCACAAAAAGGAAGCCTGGTAAATGAAGAAAATCTTCGTTTTGATTTTTCACATTTTGCAAAAGTTTCAAATACAGAAATAAAATCTGTAGAAAAAATTGTCAATGAAAAAATACGGCAGAATATTCCTGTCGTTATAAAATCAATGAACAAAGAGGATGCGGTAGCATCAGGTGCCATGGCTTTATTTGGTGAAAAATATGGTGATGTAGTGAGAGTGGTAATTATGGACCCGGAATATTCAGTAGAATTATGCGGTGGAACTCATGTAGGCAGTACGGGAGAACTCGGAATGTTCAGGATCATTCATGAAGTTGCTGTGGCGGCTGGTGTGAGAAGAATAGAAGCCGTTTGCGGCAATGCTGCCGAGTTGATGATAGCCGGTGAATCC
>JANOAO010000114.1:0-28801 GCA_031411115.1 Bacteroidota bacterium | reverse complement strand
TTTTTTTCGAATACCCAGAATCTTTTCTTTGGGAATCTCTACATCAATACCCGCTCTCGATGTTGTACTGAGGATGGCTGCTGCATAATCACCACAATGTGAAATGGAAAAATGATATTTCCCGGATAACAAATAAGGTTTATTAGTAGGTGAGATCAGAATATCTTCCAGAGGAAAATCGGTATTCAGGTGTTTGAGTAAAAACCTTCCGGCGAGATGTTGTAAACGTTTATGTGGATGATGTATCGTTTGCGTAAGTACGACGGAATTCAGCAAAAAAGCTTCTGTTTCCAGTATATGCCAGACCGCTAATTGGGTGGACTCGTTGATATTTTGTTGATAAACCAGCGGCATACAAAAAAACTAAAAAGTGAAAATAGTGGATGAAAAATTATTTTTACAAATTAACTTCAATCCGCAGCATGATCTTAAGTGATTTACGAATACTCGAAGAAATAGAAAAAGGTTCTATCATTATCAAACCTTATAAACGCGATTGCCTCGGCAGCAATAGTTATGATGTACACCTGGGCAAATATTTAGCCACCTACATCGATCCGGTTTTAGATGCCAAAAAGCACAATCAAATCACGCATTTTGAAATCGGTGAAGAAGGAATTATTCTGCAGCCAAATCATCTGTATCTCGGTGTTACGGAGGAATATACTGAAACACACAGCCACGTTCCCTTTCTGGAAGGAAAGTCTTCCACCGGACGATTAGGCATTGATATACATGCCACCGCCGGAAAAGGCGACGTTGGATTTTGCGGCAACTGGACGCTCGAGATCAGTGTGAAAATTCCTGTTCGGGTGTATGCAGGAATGCCAGTAGGGCAATTAATATATTTTCCGGTGGATGGTGAGATCGCTATCAAATACAACCAGAAAAATAATGCGAAATACAGCGGCCAGCCCGATAAGCCTGTTGAAAGTATGATGTGGAAGAATAAATTTTAAATTAAAAAATTGCATGCGAAACCTATACAACATTTCATTTCTTCTTATCAGTTTACTTTTTTCTGCTGTTGCTTTCGCACAAAAAGAAGATTCTGTTCTCAATTTTATTGTCGCTAATAAATCTAGAGCCTCTTTCTATGCGATCAAAAACAGAGACCCTTTCATTAAGTTGAATGAAGACAAGATGATGCCGCTGGCGCATTCTATGCATGTATTGGTGGCCGTGGAATTCTGTAAACAAGCCGCTGCAGATATGGTGTATCCCGAAGCGAAAGTTCCCTTGACAGATCTGGAAAAATATTCAATCCCTAATCTTGATGAAGGCAATAACAACCATGATAACTGGATGGCTTTTGGTCAGGCTAAACGACTGATCAAAGAAGACAGTGTTATGCTGATAGATGTGGTAAAAGGTATGCTGTTGTTCAATGACGAGGCTAATGCCGCCTACCTGATGGACTTACTCGGATATGATCAGATCAACAGCAATCTTCGTGCATTTGATATTCAGAAACACAGTGGCATTACCTGCATGGTGGCTTCTATGTTCCTGTACCAGAATCCCAAAAAGAAAAAAGAAGAAACACTCGTCAAAGAGATCAATAAAATGCCGGATGAAATGTACTGCCTGTACGCAAAGCAATTGCATAAACAAATTGAAAATGGATCTGTGATTAAAGATAAATTCCGCCAGAAAGATTTTACAGCAAACCTTAAAAAGTTATGGAGCGATCGCTCTACGGCATCCACCACAAAAGAATATGCACAGATCGGCGCAACCCTTAACAGGAGAAGGATCTTTGAAGAAATGATCTACAATTATGTAGCTGAAGTAATGGAAACGTATATGGAAAGTGAAGAGTCGGTGAAGTTGTACAAAACAGCCGGACGTTTCGAAGGAAACACACCTTCCGTACTTACCAAAACTATGTATGCCACGCTTCGGAAAAATAATCTCCGCATAGAATTCGCTTATTTTTTCAACGACCTTTCACAGGATGAGCACGATAAACTGGTAAAATGGATGCCAGATTTTGACAAAGAATTTTTGCAGAATGATGGTTTCAGAAACAAAGTAGCAGAGATGCTTGAAAAATTATAATCGTCCTGTTTTTTTATGATAGGCAATCAGCAAAGAAATTACTTCATCATAACTTTTAATGCCTTGCGGCTGGCTGTGTTGTTCTAAAAATTTTCCATAGGCCCACCAGATCAATGGTTCAAAAGGCGATGTGTATTTACGGCTGTAGGCGATCAATTCATTGATATCGGCCACCACATTTTTATGCAATTCTCTCCTGTACAATTTCGCCGCAACAGAATCAGCAGCATTCATTCTCCGGTTGGCATATAAAAAAAGATCGAGATAAGCCGAATACTGAAAATATGGATCGCCCGAGGAGACGGCTGCCAGATATCCTACAAAATTGGCTTCATTTTCTTTCGCATATCCCAGTTGATGTGCCACTTCATGACAAGCCGTAAAGGGAATCATAAACACCGGAATGTTTGTATTTACCTGTGCTTCGGCTGTAAATGGATTATAATATCCGGTGAACCCTGCATAATTTCCTAACCAGCCCCACAAAGAAGATTTTAAAGAAGGATGTTTATATTTCAGGAAAGGCCATGTTTTTTGGGCAGCAGTAAAAACATCCGGCAGTTGCTTGAATATTTTTTTGTGATTTTGATAAGTACTGCGCTCGCCGAGTTGCTCCCGGGCATTATTCACTTTTTCTGCTAACAGGCAATTCAACTCAGAAAGATCTGCTTTATTATATTTTCCGGGCTGAAGCTGTAGCTGATGTGCAATGCCCTGACGGCTGTAATTGATTCCCCAAAGCAGTTTGAAAGCCACGTAAATTCCCACCATGATGAGCAAACCAGTGCCCAATCTTTTCCATCTTTCACCTTTTCTGAAAAAAAATCGAAGGATCTTAATGAGCAGCCATGTAAAAAAAAATCCATACAAAATGTCTCCTATGCTAAATGGAAAAACTCCGCAAATCTTTCTGTAAAATGTTATAAAAGCAGGAAAGAATCCGTTACTGTACTGAGTTTCAACCCTTCCGGCATCAGCGCAAAAAAAACTTATCAAAAGTACGATCAACAACAAAATGATTGCAATCCTGGTTTTTCCGGTTAATTTCATTTCAATAAAATTAGCTAAAGCCGCACGTTTATGAAATTTTAATGCTTAAACGACGAATTTTTCCTGATTTTTAGATATAAATTATGTAACTTTGCCGTCCCTTAAAAGGAACGCAATGGCTAGTAAACGTGCATTTGATATTGCTTTTGTGGGATTAAAGCCGGGAGTTCATGAATTCGACTACGAATTAGATGAACAGTTCTTTATAGATAAAGGTGCTATCGATTTCGAAAATGCTTCGGCAAATGTGAAATTGAAGTTTGAAAAGAATCAGGGATTTATGATCCTGAAATTCGAAGTGGGCGGAAATGCAAAAGTTACCTGCGACAGATGCGGTAATCCATTGCAAATAGATCTTTGGGATGAATTTAAAATTCTGGTGAAGCTGGTGGAAAATCCGGAGGAGATGAATGAGCAGGAAGAAGATGCGGATGTTTTTTACATAGGCAGAACCGAAAGCCACCTTGATGTTAGTGCATGGCTCTACGAATTTGTTTTGCTTAGTGTGCCGATGCAGAAAATGTGCAGTCCAGAGGAAATGGGTGGCCCGCAATGCAACAACGAAGTGCTGGAAAAGCTAAAAGCACTGGAAGCTAAAAATGCGGACCACAACGCAGGAAATTTGTGGAAAGGTTTAGATCAGTTTAAGAACAATTGACTTTTAATATTACAATAAAATAAAGCGAAATGCCAAATCCAAAAAGGCGTCATTCACAACAACGCAGCGCAAAGAGAAGAACACATTATAAGGCTACTGCTCCTACTTTAAGTGTAGACAGTACTACAGGTGAAACACATGTTCGCCACCGTGCACATGTGAGCGAAGGAAAATTATTCTACAAAGGAAAGCTTGTTGCTGAAAAAGCACCATTGAAAGCTTAATCTCTTGTAAAAGAATTCTATTCCAAAATCTTTGATTGATAAGTCAGTCGTGATTTTGGAATTTTTCATTTGTAAATAAAAGTCATGATTAGGATCGGACTGGATATGATGGGTGGAGACTTTGCGCCGCTGGAAGCGGTTAAAGGATGCGCCGCCTATTTTGAAAATCTCAACTCCGATGTTCACCTTGTTTTGATAGGTGATGAAGCCGCCATTACTCCCCTTTTAGCAGCGTATACATTACCTGCCGGCAAATATTCTATTGTGCATGCACCTGAAATAATAGGCATGCATGAACATCCGACTAAAGCATTAAAGGAAAAAACAAAATCGTCCATCGCTATCGGGTTTCATTTATTATCAACCGGTAAAACGGATGCTTTTATTAGTGCAGGAAACACCGGTGCCATGATGGTGGGTGCGATGTTCAGCATCAGAGCTATTGAAGGAGTTTTACGTCCTACAATTGGTGCCTATCTGCCGCGTGAAAATGGTTCGCTGGGTTTATTGGTGGATGTAGGTTTAAATTCTGATTGTAAACCAGAAAACCTGAATCAGTTTGCCATTCTCGGATCTTTATTCGCAGAACATATTCTTAAAATTGAAAAGCCGCGTATCGGTTTGATCAATATTGGAGAAGAGGAAGGAAAAGGTAATTTACTGGCGCAGGCATCCTATCCGTTACTGAAAACAAATGATCATATTAATTTTGTAGGCAACATCGAAGGACGTGATATTTTACTTGATAAAGCCGATGTATGTGTATGTGATGGTTTCACCGGAAATGTGATTTTAAAACTGGCGGAAAGCATTCATGACATTGTACAGCGCAGAAAAATTAAAGATGAACATTTTGAACGTTTCAATTTTGAATCTTATGGAGGCGTTCCTGTATTAGGTGTTTCCAAACCTGTTATAATAGGCCATGGTATTTCACATGCTACGGCATTTAAAAATATGATCAACATTGCGGTGAAGATGATGGAAGTTGATCTTTCTAACAGAATCCGCGAAAGTTTTGCTGTAACAGCATAATAATTCCTGAACCTTTCAGGTTGGGACCTTCTAGGTTGGAACCTTCTAGGTTGGAACCTCGTGGGGTATATTTAAACCGCTGCAAAGAGTTTTTTTGTACAAGTGTGCGACGCAACGATGCTGAATTAAAAAATAATAGCTGACCACCAGATTATGCAAATGCATCAGGATATTCCCGTATAGCCTGTGTCCGGATATTGGTATATACTTTTTGAGATGCTATTTTAAAAATTACAACCAGCATTACAATAAAATAAAATACAGAGGTATCAGGCAATTCATTAGCCAGAAACATATACTCTACCCACAAAAAGGGAATAAAAGATTGCGGTTGAAAATACATCATCAGCAATTTTTTCTTCTGTCTTTTGTTGTTTTTTATGTTAACGTACATCTGCCAGATCGAAACCATTGCCCACGCTGCTAAAAAAACAGGATATAAAATCTCCAACGGTATCCATTGTGTCATTTGCCATACAAAAACGGAAAGGAATAAAATAAAAAGAATCTGAGGTAATTTGAATAAAGCAATCAACTCCCTGCGAAAAAGCTTTTTGCCATAACGCACAGATTGCTGTTCCTTCTCCCGCACAATATTAGCAAACCCGAAAATACCAAAACCTTGATAGACCTTTTGTAATGCCTGCTTAAAATCTAATGAAGGGTTTTCTACTAACAGTAATTCAATCTTTTCAGCCAGGTGGTCAACGATCTCAATCTGGAGGTCGTAATAATGCACCCACTTCTTTTGTGTAAATAGAAACAACTCCTGTATTTGTTCTTTCGTAAGTTTCATATTTTTTCTCAGGCTATTTTGATACTTAGTAAATTTTGCATTTGTTGAAAAAAGGACTGCAACTCAAGTAAACGTTCCTTCATTTCTTTTTTGCCTGTTCTGGTAATGCTATAATATTTTCGCATGCGGTTTCCAATATTTTCCATAGAAGAAGTGATCAATCCATCAGCCTCCAGTTTATGAAGTGCAGGATACAAGGCGCCTTCTGTAAGATTAAGCTGGCCTTCGGTTATTAATTTTACTTTTTGAGTCATTTCATACCCATACATTTTGACATTTTCATTCAGCAACTTTAAGATAATAGTTGCGAGTGAACCTTTGTATAGTGATGAATTGGTTGCCATATTTCAAATATACATAAGTTTCTTATGCATACAAATAATTTCAAAAAAGCAATCTGATATAAGTGTCTGGAATGCCAAACCCCAAAAGGACATTCTCATTCGGGTATTACATCGGAGGCTGAATATTATCGGATTTATACTATTCCTTTGTACAAACTTTACATATGAAAAGTATTTTTATTTCTTTCATTTTCATTTTATCTATTTTCAAAATACATGCACAAAGCAGCTATAATTATTCTGTTGATCTCACAAAAGTCAACAATGATGAATTGGTGGTTAATCTTATTTGTCCTTCGATAAGTACAAAACAGATCAACTTTTATTTACCTAGGATCGTTCCGGGCACATACATGAACAGCAATTATGGGAAATATGTGTACGGGCTAATGGCAACTGATAAAAACGGGAAAGTGTTGCCGACCAAAAAAACAGATGATAATACCTGGCAGATTTACAATGCCAATAAATTATATAAAATCAGTTATAGTGTGGAAGATACATGGTTTTCGAAAATCGACAACAAGGTGTATTCCATGTGTGGAACCAATTTTGAAGCCGGTAAAAATTTTGTGCTAAACACACCGGGGATCTTTGGATATTTTGAAGGAATGAAAAATATACCTTTTCATCTTTCCTTCACAAAACCAGCAGGATTTTATGGTGCTTCGGCATTAACACCTACGTTAACTTCAAATACAAAAGATGAATTTTTATGTAACAATGCTGATCACCTGTATGACTCCCCTATCATGTATTCTTTACCAGACACCACTACTATTAAAGTTGGAAATACAGAAGTGCTTGTTGCAGTTTATTCGCCCAATAAATTAGCACATTCGAAATTTCTTGCAGATAGTTTGAAAAGATTTTTATATGGCGCTAAAGATTATCTGGCTGGAAAACTCCCTGTTAATAAATACGCATTCTTGTTTTATCTCAACGGGGAGCAACCAAAACTGGAAACAAGTGGTGCATGGGAACATTCTTATTCATCTTTTTACAGTTTAGAAGAACAACCAGAAAATGAAGGAATCTCTTTCTGGGTGGATATTGCTGCACATGAATTTTTTCATATTGTTACGCCGCTTACAATCAGTTCTAAAGAAGTAAAAGAATTTAATTATAATAAAACTGTTCTTTCAAAACACCTCTGGTTATATGAAGGCAGTACAGAATATTATTCTCAAAACATGCAGGCATGGGCAGGCATTAAAACCCCTGAACAATTTTTAGAGAACCTTTCAGAAAAAATTCGTTTTTCTAAATTGTATATGAATGACAGTTTATCATTTACGGAATTAAGTACTCAGAGTGCGGGAAAACATAAAGACCAATATGGAAATGTATATATGAAAGGTGCAATGATTAATGCCTCCCTCGATCTTTATCTTTTAAAACTATCGAATGGACAATATGGTTTACGGAATCTGAAACATGATCTGGGCATCAGGTATGGTAAAGATGCCTATTTTGAAGATGATTCATTATTCCATTACATTAGTGACATTACTTATCCTGAAATAGGTGAATTTTTTAAAAAGTATGTGAGTAGTGGTCAGTCAATTCCATACGAGCAATTCTTCAGCTATGCCGGCGTGAAATATCTGCCTGTAGAAAAATATATGGATTTCACATTAGGTGGCCTTGATTTGAAACCTACAGAAAATAATCAGGTAGGAATTGGAATAAAAAATATGAATGATTTTGGAAAGACAATGGGATTCGGGGAAGGCGATATTTTATATTCAGTCAATTCGATGTTGGTAAATACAGAAAATGTTTTTAAAATTATTGATAAGATGTTCAATGGTTTGAAAGTAGGAGATATACTTAATGTTCAGGTAATCAGGAAAGGAACGTCTGGCATGTACGATACTGTAAAACTATCCTCCCCGTCTATGAAAATTGAAAAACAAAGAAATTATGTTTTAAGGTTTGATCCGAATCCGGATGCATCACAATTAAAAATCAGAAATGTTTGGCTAAATAATCATTCTCCTGCACCTAATGTTCTGATAGCAGATACCGCAGATGTTTCATCTATTGACGGAATCATTAAAGCCACGTATGATGTAATTTCAGGTGAAGCCGGTCCGCGAAACTGGAATCGGTTTAACAGTCTTTTTCATAAAGATGCATTCATGGGTGCCATTGTTGATCATAAAGTATTCCGTAAGTTTTCACCTGCACAATATGCCGCGGCAAATGCTCCTTATTTTTTAAAAAATGCATTTATAGAGAAAGAACTTAAACGCACTGTAAATGAATATAGAAATATTGCGCAGGTCTTTTCGTTTTATGAATACACCACAACAGAAAACGGGAAAATGGTTTCGCAACGAGGCACAAACAGTATCGAGTTGATTAAAGAAAATGGACGATGGTATATTATGAGTATCAGTTGGGATGAGGAGTAACAACCTCACAGGTCCGGACCTGTGAGGTTCCAACCTGTGAGGTTGTAACCTTTTTTATACGCTTTCAGGTAATTGTCAGAGGTATAGTTATGAATTATTTTTGAGCATGAAGTATTACCAAAGATTTCAGGAAGCAAAAGTATACCATGTATTTGCCCGGGCAAATGGAAAAGAAAAAATGTTTATCTCTGACAATGATTATGACTTATTCATTGAACGGATGCACAAATATATTATCCCTATTGCAGATATTTATGCATTTTCACTTATTCCAAATCACTATCATTTAATGGTAAAATTCAAATCTCAAGATGAACTTTTAGCGTTCGCCAAATCGCAAAAATTAAATTTTAAGGAAACCGACGATTGGGTAAATGATTTGATTACCAGGCAGTTCTCTAATTTTCAAAATAGTTATTGCAAGAAAATTAATTATAAATATAAAAGAAAGGGTTCACTATTTATAGAAAGGCTTAGAAGGCTAGAGATAAAAACAGATGATCAGTTTACTGCTACAGTATTTTATATCCATAAAAATCCGGTCCACCACGCTATCGCTGTAAAAATCAGGGATTGGCCATTCAGTTCATATCATCAATATTTATCCGATGAAAACTGTTTTGTAAAAACAGATTCAGTTTTAGAGCATTTCGGAGGTATGACTCATTTCATCAATTTTCATGATCAGCAAATATTTGCGAAAGAATCCGTTGAATTGGAAAATTGACAACCTGTGAGGTCCGGACCTGTGAGGTTGGAACCTCACAGGTTGTTGAAAAACCCTCTCACTGTTTCTACCGTCTTATCCAGATCTTCATAACTCAATGCATTGTTTAAAAACCAACTTTCATAAGCTGAAGGCGGTAAATAAATACCATTATCCAGCATATGATGAAATAATTTATTAAACAAAGGAATGTCACATTCAGAGGCAGTTTTAAAATCAACGACAGGTTGTTTAGAAAAATGCACACTGATCATAGAACCCAACTGATTGATCACAAAAGGGACACTTTTTTCTGAAAGTACTTTCTGCAGACCATTTTTCAAATGAATAGTTTTTGCTTCCAATTCTGTAAATATGGAAGGATTATTATGTAATTCATTCAACATTGTAAAACCGGCAATCATAGCAATAGGATTACCGCTTAAGGTTCCGGCCTGGTAAACATTACCTAATGGTGCAATGTGTTCCATGATGGACCTTTTACCACCAAAAGCACCCACCGGCATTCCACCTCCTATTACTTTGCCATAGGTTACCAAATCTGCGGCAATTCCTAAACGTTCCTGTGCTCCACCTGCAGCAAGCCGAAAACCTGTCATTACTTCATCAAAAATAAAAACGATCTTATTTTCATCGCATAAAACTCTTAATCCTTCAAGAAATCCTTTCTGAGGAATGATGCATCCCATGTTTCCGGCAACTGGTTCAATAATGATAGCTGCGATCTCATTCTTATTTTCTGAGATCAACTTTTTAACTGCATCTAAATCGTTATAAGGTGCATTCAAAGTATCATTACTTACACCTGCAGTAATTCCAGGAACTGTTTGAATATTTAATGTTGCCATCCCACTTCCTCCTTTTACTAAAAAGGAATCGGCATGCCCATGATAATTACCTTCAAACTTTATAATCTTATTTCTTCCGGTATATCCTCTTGCCAAACGAATAGCACTCATACACGCTTCAGTGCCGCTGCTAACCATTCTTACCAAATCAACATTTGGAACCATCTTTACAATCAGTTCCGCCATTTTTATTTCCAGTTCTGTCGGCGCACCATAGGAAGTAGAATACTCCGCATATTCTTTAATCGCATTTACTACAGGAGGATATGCATGTCCGAGTATCATCGGCCCCCAGGAAGCGATATAATCGATGTATTTGTTATCATCAGCATCATACAAATAAGCGCCTTTTGCTTTTTTTATGAACAATGGAGTTCCGCCGACGCTTTTAAAAGCACGTACCGGTGAATTTACACCACCAGGAATGGTTTGTTGTGCACGGGAGAAGAGTTGTTGACTGGTTGAAGTATTCATAAAGAAGTAAAAAGTTAAAAGTAAAAATTAAAAATTTGCAGCGTTCAATAATCGTGTCATCATAACAATTGTTGAATTTACCAAAGCGCTCAACTATATTTTATTTATTAATCTCGATGCAACCTTTGCAAAGCAATTTGCAATCAGATCTGCGAAGTAAAAAGTTAAAAGTCAGAATTAAAAATTTGCAACGTTCTAGAATCGTGTCATCATAACAAATGTTGAATTCACCAAAGCACTCAACTATAATTTTTTTATTAATCTTGCTGCATCCTTTGCAAAGTAAGTTGCAATCAGATCTGCTCCTGCACGTTTGATGGAAGTAAGTGTTTCCATGATGGCTTTATCTTCATCGATCCATCCCATTTTGGCTGCCGCTTTTATCATCGCATATTCGCCACTGATATTATACACACTTACCGGAACCTGCACAACGTTTTTTACTTCACGTACAATATCTAAATAAGGTAAACCTGGTTTTACCATTACAATATCAGCACCTTCTTCTTCATCCATGAGCGCTTCCTTTACAGCCTCTGTTCTGTTGGCATAATCCATTTGATAGGTCTTCTTATCCCCAAATCCGGGAGCACTGTCCAAAGCATCCCGAAAAGGACCATAAAAGCAGGATGCATATTTTGCACTGTAGGCCATGATACCAGTTTTTGTAAAACCATTTTCTTCCAGACCCTGCCGGATGGCACCAATTCTTCCATCCATCATGTCACTGGGAGCCACCATATCAGCGCCGGCCTGTGCGTGACTGACACTCATTTTTACCAGAGCCTCCACCGTTGGATCATTCACAATTTCTCCGTCTTCTACAATACCATCATGCCCGTAAGATGAAAAAGGATCCAGCGCCACATCCGTCATTACATACATTTCAGGAACAGCTGCTTTGATTGCTTTAATACTTCTCTGCATCAAGCCTTCCGGATTCCAGGCTTCCTTACCGGTGTTATCTTTCAATTCATCTTTACACTTTATAAATAATAACACACATTTAATTCCCAGTTGCCACAATTCTTTTACTTCTTCAACGGTTCCGTCTATACTCCTTCTGAAATAATTTGGCATTGAGGCAATTTCCGTCACCACATTTTCTCCTTCATCGATAAATAAAGGCGCAATAAAATGTTCAGGCCTTAATATAGTTTCCGCTACCATGCTTCTGATAGCAGGTGATGATCTTAAAATTCTGTTTCTTCTTTGTAAATACATACCATTAAATTTTAGTTGGCCCAGTCTCTGGGATGTAAACAAGCCTGCAATAAAATCTCTTCTTCACTTCCCGGTGCAGGCTGATAATTATAATCGAAACGAACCGTTGGGGGAAGGCTCATTAAAATACTTTCTGTACGGCCATTTGTTTTTAAGCCGAAGATCGTTCCCCTATCATGTACAAGATTGAATTCTGTATACCTTCCACGTCTTATTTCCTGCCAGTATTTATGATCAGCCGTATAGATTAATTCTTTTCTTTTATTTACAATCGGAATATATGCATCCATAAATCCATAACCGCAATCGTTAGCAAAATTCATCCAATCCGCTATAGAATGGATTTCATTTGCTCTTTGATAATCATAAAAAATTCCTCCGATGCCACGCATTTCATTATTACGGTGCGTATTTACAAAATACTGATCGCATTCTTTTTTAAATGTTGGATAAAACTCATCGTCATATTTATCGCAAATATTTTTATACACTGAATGGAAATGCTTTGCATCTTTTTCAAACAAATAATATGGTGTAAGATCAGTTCCGCCACCAAACCATCTGTCGATGAGTGATTCATTTTCATCGTACAATTCAAACATTCTGTAATTGCAATGTACAGTAGGCACGAAAGGATTTCCGGGATGGATCACCAGACTTAAACCACAGGCAAACCATTTAGCACCATTGATTTTCAACTGCGTGCGCATGGCATCTGTAACATCACCGAAAACAACGGAAGTATTAACACCACCTTTTTCAAACACATCTCCATTACCAATCACTCTTGTTCTTCCATAGCCACCTCCGGGCCTATCCCATGTATCTTCTTTGAATGCTGCCTTACCATCACAGATTGCAAGCGCATTACAAATACTGTCTTGCAATTGCATGATGAATGCGATCCATTGCTCTTTTATATTTTGTGCCTCATTAAACATTAACGCCAAATTCTTTAACTGCTTCTACAAATGCTTTGGCATGATCAACCGGAACATTTGGTGTAATGCCATGTCCCAGGTTAGCAATGTATTTTTCTTTTCCAAAGCCATCTATCATTTCTTTAACTGCTTTTCTTATTTCCGGAATGGGTGCCAGTAATTTTGACGGATCAAAATTCCCTTGCAGTGTGATACGGTTTCCTGTAAGTTCTCTTGCTGTTTGTGGAGATACACACCAGTCTAATCCTAATGCAGATGCACCAGAGTTGGATAGGTCTTTCAAGGCATACCAACTGCCTTTTGCAAATACAATAACAGGAGCATGATCTTTCAAAGCGGATACGATCTGTATTATATAAGGTTCCGCAAATATTTTAAAATCCTGCGGGCTCAGACAGCCGGCCCAACTGTCAAAAACCTGAACAGCATCTGCACCAGCCTTCACCTGCATCTTTAGATAATCAATGGTGATATCTGTGATCTTCTGCAATAAACTATGTGCCAGCAACGACTCCGTATAGACGAACTGCTTGGCTTTATCCCATGTTTTACTTCCTTTCCCTTCTACCATATAACACAACAACGTCCATGGTGCGCCGGCAAAACCTATTAAAGGCACACGGCCATCCAATTCTTTTTTGGTAAGTGATAATGCATCACCAACATATTTTAATGATTGCTCCACATCAGTGGTAATCAATGCATCTATATCTGCCTTTGTTTTCATCACTTTCGGCAATGCCGGACCTTTTCCTTCTTCCATCGTAACCGTTAGTCCCATCGCCTGCGGAATCACCAGTATATCCGAAAAGATAATGGCGGCGTCCACTCCTATCTGGTCAATAGGTTGCAAGGTAATGGCGGTTGCCAGTTCAGGTGTTTGTACACGTGTGAAAAAATCATATTTAGCTTTCAGCACTAAATAATCCGGTAAATAACGTCCGGCCTGGCGCATCATCCATACAGGAACTCTTTCGGTTTTTTCTCCGCGTAATGCTCTTAGAAATATGTCATTTTTTACACTCATCTTTTTTCTTTTATACAGAAAACCTTTGTATGGCTTCTTTTATTAATTGTTCCTTTGATGGTTTGCTGGCAATGATCAATTCATTGGAGCTGTATTGCCGCACAGTTTCTGCCGTAGTTTTTCCGATTGCAAAAATACACGTATGTGCCGCAACTGTATTTATGGAAAAGAAACTATTTACGGCACTTGGACTAAAAAATAAAATACCATCATATTCTTTTATAATCTTTCTTGGTATTTCTATGGTATGGTAAACAATTACCGGCGTTACTTCTATTCCGGCTTGTTGTAAAACTTCTGGCAATTCTTTACGGTGAATATCTCCGCAGAAAAAAATCAACTCATCTGTAAAACTATCCTCAATTATCAATTGTGCTAACGCCATTGCATTGTCTGCCGTTCCGGCTACAGCAGATTCGCCGAAATATTTTTCTACTAATTCTTTAGTTGTATAACCAATGCAGTAAATATTCCAGCTTACAGGAACCTCATTTATATAATCATTAACTGCTTCCACCGCATTCATACTTGTAAAAACAACGGTTGTTTTTAGCAACATGGTATTTTCAACTTCCTGCTGCAATTCCACGGATTCAATAGGCTCCGTTTTAATAAAAGGAATGATGTGGATTTGAATATTAGAACTTGCACCAAGAGCCACCAGATCTTCATTAACTGGCCGTGTAGACAATATATTTATTGGTGCGTTCAATGGATTGTTGCAGCTATTTCCCTGCCGCCATTTTCTAAAAGTTGGTGTGCTAAGTTGATGCCGGCATCATTAAAATCTTGTTGCGCGACATATTTTTCTATTTCAACTTTTTGTTTTCCGTCTACCGTAAGAATGTTTCCATGGAAGAATATTTCATCTCCATCAAATTGTGCCAAGGCACTGATTGGAGTGGAACAGCCGCCGAGCAAAGCCCGTAAAAAATCTCTTTCCATTTTTGTACAAATAGCAGTGCGTTCATCATTCAGTAATTGTAATGCTTCCACGATCCAACTTTCATTCGGCCTGCAAACCACCATAATAGCACCTTGTGCCGGAGCGGGCAACATCCAGGAGATTTCCTGCGCTTTTTGCGGACGCAATCCGATCCTTTCCAAACCTGCTGCAGCGAAGATGGCGCCTTGCCAGTTACTGTCACTTAATTTTTGCAAACGCGTATTTACATTACCGCGCAGATTTACTAAGCTATGACCCGGAAATCGG
Source organism: Bacteroidota bacterium (assembly GCA_031411115.1). Taxonomy (GTDB): domain Bacteria; phylum Bacteroidota; class Bacteroidia; order Chitinophagales; family Chitinophagaceae; genus Ferruginibacter. The sequence goes on along the minus strand of JANOAO010000114.1, from coordinate 13,759 downwards.
TTTAGCCACTGCGCTTTTCTGCGGATACTGCTTGTTCCAATTTCAGCAATAGTAAAAACATCAGGTTCAATTTCATTTATAGCCTGAAGTGCAAATTCATTTGTATCGGAAGATGAATTATTTTTTAAATCAGGATGCGGAACAAACAAATCATAATAATTTGCACGCTTTAATACAGCACCCTGAATTATACCGGCAGGCATTTGCGTTGGAACATCCTTCATAGAATGAACAGCAATGTCAATTCGCCCGTTTAATAAAGCAATGTCGAGCGATTTGGTGAAAATTCCCTGCACGCCCATTTCATATAAAGGCGTTTGCAGATCAATGTCACCTTCGCTTTTAATAAAAACTAATTCAGATAACAAACCTTCTTCCCGAAGCAAATGCTGAACATGTGTAGCCTGCCAAACAGCAAGTTCACTTTCTCTGGTTCCTATTTTTATAATAGAAGGCTGGTTCACTAATTAGATGAAGGAGATATGAAATCATTAATGGCCTGAATGTAATGGCATCCACGTTGGTTGGCAATTTTCATTTTTACTGCCATACCATTGATCACTTTCTGAATTCTTTCTTCAGAATTTTTTCCTGTGACAGAAGAAACGGAAAAACAAATATTAGTGTCGAAAATATTATCGTCTGTTAGCGTAAGTAATTTTTTCTTTACGGCTTTCAGAACCGGAACATGCTGGCGCATTTCATACCAATCCAAAAATGCAAGCAGGTGTTCATGAATAATGGCTTTTGCTTTTGGGATTTCAGATGCACGTTTTGCCAGCGTTTCATCTTTTATTTTACTTAATTCATCTACACCAATCAGATTTACTTCTTTTAGTTCACCAACGGATTCGGCTACATTACATGGAATGGAAAGATCGATGACCAGACGTGCCTTTTTATCAATAAAATGATAAGGCAATACAACCGGTGACGATGCATGTGTGGCTACCAGTATAATATCTGCCTGATCGATTTTTTCATTTAATGTTGACCAGGGCGTTGATAAAATTCCATGCTGTTTTGCTAAGAGTAAAGCTTTTTCTTCTGTTCTGTTAATAAGCGTTATTTTATTTTCCGGGAGATAATCGATCAGATTTTTACAGGTATTACTGCCGAATTTACCAGTGCCAATGAGTAAGATATTTTTGTTGCGGGCATCGCAGAAATTACGGATGTACTGCACGGCTGCAAAAGAAACAGAAACTGTTCCACCGCTTAATTCCGTGTTAGTTCTGATTTTCTTTGAAGCTTGTAACACATCATTTACCAAACGTTCTAAAAAAGTATTGATCTTATAATGCCTCTTAGAAATTTTCACCGCCTCTTTTAACTGTCCGATGATTTCATAATCTCCCAGAATTTGCGAATCTAGTCCTGCGGCCACTTCAAACAAATGCTCAATGGCATGCTCGCCCGATTTACTGTAAGCAGATTGTAAAAAATCGTGCAATGAGCCTTTAGTTTCTGTACAAAGTAACGCAGCTAATTGTTCATAATTTTCTGCAAAGCCATAAATTTCTGTACGGTTGCAGGTAGATAAAATGTAAAATTCGCCAATCCCGAAGTTGGATGAGCGCTCAATGATGTTTTCGTATTGCGTTTCATTGATAGCATACGAACCTCTGACAGACGCATCTGATTTTTTATAATTGATACCTATTATAAAGAAAGAAGATAATTTTTTTAGATGCTCTTGCTGCATTGCTTTACTTCTGATCTATTTGACTACAAAATTATGTACACCCTTCCCTGTATACTAATTTTCATGTCATTGCATTGTCATTTTCATTCATGACTTTTATCATCTGGCTACATGACGGCAGTTAGTTACGGTTTACATCATAAAAAATAAAAATGTTTTGCTGCATCTGCCTTACTGCGTATTACATTTGCAAAATGAGTAAGAAGAAAGGCATTCTGCTAATGAATCTTGGATCACCAGACACCACTGCAGTAAAGGATGTAAGAACATATCTAAATGAATTTCTGATGGATGAAAGAGTGATCGACATTCCTTTTCTTCCGCGGTTTCTTTTAGTGAAAGGTATTATCGTTCCTTTCAGGGCTCCAAAATCAGCGGAAGCTTACAAAACCATTTGGACCGATAAAGGCTCTCCGCTTGTTGAACTCACCCGTCAATTGCAAGCAGCTATTCAGAAAAATTTTTCTGCACCGGTGGAGATCGCCATGCGCTATGGTAATCCAACTCCTGAAGCCGCTTTTTCAAAATTAATGGAAAGAGAACCCGATCTGGAAGAAGTGATTGCCGTTCCATTATATCCACATTATGCCATGTCGAGTTATGAAACTGCGGTGGAACACGCAAAGGAAACACATCTGAAAAATAAATATCCTTTCGCATTAAAATTTTTGAAGCCTTATTATAATGATGACCGATACATATCTGCACTGGCAGAAAGTATGCGGCCATTTCTGAAGCATCCGCATGATCATATTTTATTCAGTTATCATGGCGTACCTGGAAGGCATATCAGAAAAAGCGATGTAACACAATGTCATTGTTTAAAAGTTGAAAATTGCTGTGAGTTGGCATCACCTGCTCACGAATTTTGTTATCGGCATCAGTGTTTCACCACTACAAAACTGGTTACGCAAAAACTGGGCATCGATCCTTCTCAATACAGTATCTCTTTTCAAAGCCGTTTAGGTAAAGGCTGGCTGCAACCATTTACTGATAAACGACTAGAAGAAATGCCGGCAGAAGGTATTAAAAATTTGCTGATTCTCTGTCCTGCATTTGTGAGTGATTGCCTGGAAACGTTGGAAGAAATTGAAGAACGCGGAAAGGAAACATTTGAAGAAGCGGGAGGTAAAGAATATAATATGATACCTTGCCTCAATACGCATCCGCTTTGGATAGAAGCATTAACAGGACTTATCAATGATGTTGCCTGATGTATCTGTACATAAAAGCCATTCATATTATTTTTATTGTAACCTGGTTTGCAGGGATGTTTTATATGCCGAGGCTTTTCATTTATGAAACGGAAGCCAATGAAAAACCGGAGCCTGACCGCACCATTCTTATTGATCAGTTTTCCATTATGAGTAAAAGATTGTGGTATGGCATTACATGGCCATCTGCCATTTTAACGCTGATTTTTGGAATTTGGATGGCATTTTTATACGGAGGTATAGAAAATTGGTTATGGGTGAAACTCGCCTTTGTGGCTGGTTTATATGCTTATCATTTTACACTACACGTAATTTACCATCAGCAGCAAAAAAAAATATTTCGATATTCCTCCAATCAATTGAGAATATGGAATGAGGTAGCCACTGTTTTTCTTATTGCTATTGTGATGCTGGCATCGGTTAAACAGGCCATAAGTTTTGTTTGGGGAATTGCAGGACTGGTTTGCCTTATCTTATTATTACTTTCTGCAATTCGTATTTATAAACTTCTTCGGAACAGATAACCTCACAGGTTCCAACCTCACAGGTTGGGACCTGTGAGGTTGTTTTTAATTGTTAAGAATTGAAGCAAGTACTATTTAATATGTAAAGCCCAGCGGAATGAGCAACTAGTTCCCTATTCATAAAATAGTACCCGTGAGGTTCCAACCTGTGAGGTCCTAACCTGTGAGGTTGTCGTTTTCCTTGATTCGTAATTATTTTTCCCGATAGGGTTTTCCTCAAAAAAATATTGCGTGCAACTTTGCGCCACAAAATAATGTATGAGAAAAAGTATTTGCACAGCCGTTATTACCTTAAGTTTTTTAAATGTTGTTTACGCACAAACAATAACTGAAGATACCACCTCCAAAAAATCAGTTTATCTGAATGACATTACGGTTGTGGGAAAAAATTCATCTAAGGATTTACACCAAATGCCGGAAGTAGTAGGAACAGAAATATTCGCAGGAAAAAAGAATTCACTGATCGTAATCGAAAATCTGAATGCCAATATTGTAACGAATACCATGCGACAAATCGTTGCAAAAGTACCGGGTATACACATTTGGGAGAGCGACGGCAGTGGTATACAAATCGGAATCGCCAGCAGAGGATTAAGCCCGAACCGTAGCTGGGAATTCAACGTCCGCCAGAATGGATATGATATTTCTGCAGATCCTTTTGGTTATCCGGAAGCCTATTACACACCGCAGTTGCAGGCAGTTCAAAGAGTTCAGTTTGTGAGAGGCGCAGGTGCATTACAATATGGTCCCCAGTTTGGCGGTCTGGTGAATTTTGTTTTACGCGATGGAAGTGAAATCAATAAACCTTTTCAGTTTGAATCGCAAAATACAGTGGGAAGTTTCGGCTTAATTAATACTTATAATTCTGTGGGTGGCGCCAGTAAAAAAGCCAACTACTTTGCTTTTTATGATCACAGGAATGCAGACGGCTGGCGAGATAACAGTAAGTATTCCGTAAATACTGGTTTTGCAACAGCGCATTATAAAATCACCCATAAATTAAAATTAGGCATCGAATATATGAACTGGGGTATGAACAGTCAGCAGCCTGGCGGACTTACAGAAACCCAGTTTAATCAAGATGCACAACAGAGTTTTCGTAACAGAAACTGGTTTAAAATAAATTGGAATACAATAGCTTTAACCGCTGATTATCAGTTTAATGAAAACACTCGATTAATTGTAAAGGCATTCAATGTTCAGGGAGAGAGGGGCAGTGTTGGTTATACAAAAGCCATCAATATTAAAGATTCGATTAATCCTGCAACCCTTCAATACAATCCGCGTGTAGTTGATATCGACCAGTATAAAAATTTCGGTACAGAAGCAAGATTTATTACCGATTACCAATTAGGTAAAATGAAAAGTACTTTATCGGCCGGTGTGCGTTACTTCACCGGAAAAACCAACCGCTTAAAAAATGGAGTTGGTACAACAGGAACTGAATACGATGAATCTGTTACCACAACTTTCCCGCAGGATATCCATTTGAAATCGATCAATACAGCAGCATTTGCCGAAAACATTTTTCGCATTACCCAAAAATTCATTATCATTCCCGGTGTGCGGATCGAACATTTGTCTACCTCAGCTTCAGGAAGACTTAGTTATTCGGGTAACGGAGTTGAAGTGCTGATGACACCTGAATCAAGGGAACGCAATTTCGCTTTGTTTGGCGTGGGAACAGAATATCACGTTACAAAAGGAACAGAAATTTATGGTAACTATACCCAGGCATATCGCCCGATGCTGTTCTCTGATTTAACCGCTGCACCATCCACAGACATTATTGATCCCGATCTTACAGATGCCAAAGGATACAATATCGACCTTGGCTATCGTGGTAAAGTGAAAGAATATCTATACTTCGATGTGAGTGGATTTTATATGCAATACAACAATCGTATCGGAACTATTACACAACTACGCCCCGATCTTTCAGCCTATACCTACAGAACAAATGTTGCAGATAGTAAAAGTAAAGGAATTGAAATTTTAACTGAATTTAATCCTGTAAAAGCTTGGTATTCAAAAAGTAAAGTTGGTAGTATAAATTTATATACATCCTATTCGTATACTGATGCACGCTATGAAAATTTTCTTACAGTAAAAAAAGAAGGCAATGCATTGGTAGAATCAAACCTAAAAAATAATCAGGTGGAAAATGCACCGCAACAAATTCTGAGAGCAGGTTTCACCTATTTGTATAAATCATTTTCACTGAACACACAATGGAGTTATGTAGATAAAACATTTTCTGATGCAAACAACACCCTAGTGCCATCATCTAACGGGCAGGTAGGTTTGATACCTTCTTATACCGTTTGTGATATTGCAGCAACTTATCGTGCTAACAAATTTTTTAATATCAGGGCCGGTGTAAATAATGTGACAGATAAAAAATATTTTACCCGCCGCTCAGGTGGTTATCCAGGACCGGGATTATTGCCTTCAGATGGAAGAAATTTCTTTGTTTCGGTTGGTGTAAAATTATAAACCGGAAGAAGATTGTAAATGAAAGAGGCTGTATCATTTTATACGATACAGCCTCTTTCATTTTGCTCAATGATGGTTAAAATTGTTGTTTTTTGCAGGTAATAATCTATAATAAGTTATTGTCATTATTAAAATTACTGCCGTTCAAAAACCCACATGGATGTTCGTCCCGGTGTATTGGAACTAATATTATCTACGCCACAATCTCCTGTTGATAAGCAATTATTCGGAGCATCTAAAATACATTTTGTATTCCAGTTCATTAAAACATATACATTATTGGATACCTGTCTGAAATACCAGGTATCTTCATCACCGAACAATCCTCCCGGGAAATTTCCGCTTTTTTGCATTAATACATTATTATTTACCCTGGCATCAGGTCCTCCTAAGTTGGGTACTTTTACATTAGCAACCATTCTGGAGCCGTTTCTTAAATAATACCCACCCGTTCCTTTATGTTCCAAAGTGAATACTGTACCAGTTGTATTTATGGTTAACTGGCTTTTATCTGTACCATTCCAATATAAATATTTCTTTGCATTATTTCGGGTGAAACCGTAACAGGCAATTTTATAATTGCCATTTGGTATACCGGGCACAGTTCCAAATACATTATCTAAAATATTAGAGGTGGAAGCTATAAAATCACCTACTGCTTTTTCAATAGCATCAGCGGTATTCACAACTACATTGTTGAGCTTTGCTTTTTCAATTTGAGGTGTAGTACATGTACTTTGATTTAAAGTTGGAATAGGAAGATCTGCAGGTAGGGAAGTGTACAATGAGGATGGAACTTTATTGCGCAGGGCTTTTACCACCCATCTGGGATCATGATGACAAAATGCACCACCGCACGCATATACAGCATCCAACTTTATAGTAGAACTCAACCCCAGATTTAGTAATCCACATCCGGCTTTCATATCATCCCAAACTACCAGTTGCTCCGGTCCGCTTTTTAATACATTCAAATCTTCAAAATAATTTCTTACGCCTGCCCTTCCATAACTGAATGGTGCCATTTGAGGAGGTAATGTACAAATAGGATCATCACCAAATTCAAAACGTTGAATACGTGTTCTGCCTATTGCAGTATTTAACTGGTTAACAAAATTTGCATCTCCGGGATGAGGGCTCTCATATAGATAAAGTCCCTGAGTAGATAACCCGTAATTCAATTTTAAAAGTAAAGCAAATAGTTGTGCATGTGCTCCTCCAAGACTGTGTCCGGTAATCCATATTTTTTTATTGGCACCTCCGTATTTGTTTTTGATCCTTGATGCTAAACTATCAGCAAATCCATCTGAAGTTAAACTTTCAATCATGCCTCTGTGTACTTCACCATTTATATTTGGCCATGTTCTTTTTAAAAATTTAAAATCTGTACCCAACCATTCGCCAACTTCACCCATTGTAGAAGAAACAGGAGAAGTTGGATCAGCACACGACACCCTGTCTGTCCCTCTGAAAACTACAAAAATGGTACCGGCGTTGGAGATAATGATGGCCTCCGGATCGTAGCCGTTTGTATTACACCTGCTCTGAAAATCGAAGATCACTTTACCGGATGCTATAGAAACAACATTCGGTTCTCGTGGCGCTGCAGTAGAAGATGCTAACGTCAGGTTTAAATTGTTTGTAACAGTCACAGTGGAAGTTGTACCTGCCAATGTAATGGTGGTTGTGGGATCGTAAAACATCGTTCCCAATCGTTGTGCAAATTTGGAAACAAAAGTATCATTGCGATGCTGGAAAAACTTTACCCAATCACTTGACGGTCCCGGTACCGGTGATTCATGAAAACGCAAACCATAATCAGGATAAATCATTGTGGCCAGGTATCCCATGAGATATCCATTGATATCTTCTTTTGTGGTAGCACTGTTTTTAAATTGAGTATTGAAACAATTTGTAGCATTCTGTGCTTGACCGTCTGACAGAAAAATTAATAATAATAAAGTGATTGATAACAATTTTCTCATAACAAATAATTGATGATTTATGAAGGGAATTTATTTTTATTCAAACTGATTTTTGAAATACTTTATCGCATCATACAACTGATGGTTGCCACCGGCGTGAAAGTTGTAAACTTCCATTTCTTATCAAACACACACCGCATTCCATAATTCAAAATCACGCTTCTGCTTACTCTCCAGTCGCCACCAAAAGTGATGTTATTGGGATTTACCACAGACCATTTAACAGTTCCTCCGCTTATTTCTGTCCCGGGTAATGGAGTAAATACTTTGCTTAATGCTTCTGTTGCTGTGCTGAATGATTTTTGTTCATAGAGGAACTCCATAAAAAATGTATACACAGGATTTCCATATCTGAAATTGAGACCTATTGCAAATAATTTATTGCGTGCAATGGCTTCCTGTGGAGTTTCTTCAAGCGTGTTTATATCTCTCAATGTAAAGTTGAGTTGCTCATCATACCAGGTAGAGCGTATCAATCCAGAAAGGAGCCATCGTTTACCTAATCCTAAACTACCATTCAGCCAGGTGGCAAATCCAGTACTACGGTTCAATCTTAATTTAAAAAGATTTCCTGCACTATCCGTTCTGTATGAATTTACTTTTCCTACTGCGGCATCCAGTGAGGAAGCATTCCAGTTTTCTTCGATAAATATTTTTGCCTTTGCATTAATCTCATCGCGGCGTCTGGAATTTTGTGTAAGCAATTGTTCTTCCAGTGATTTTATTTGTATCCTGATGGCAGGCTTTTCTAAAATATCAGAAATCGTGTCCAGCTTTTTTTCCAATACACTTATCTGGTTAAGTAGATCATTTTTTTCCTGAGCAAACCTTTCAGAAATACCTGTATACATTTCCTTTGCCAGTAAAGGATCCTTCTGTTTGATAATATTAAATTTTGCTGCAAACCCAATTCGCCTGTCACCGCTTTCATCCTGAACAGTTCCTATTGAAATATCAAGCGAAGCCAATCTCCTGGCAAAAGTTGATGCCTGCTGGTATTTGGAGAGGTCTTTTTTATTATAAAAAATTTCCCAAACCGGTTGCGCCTGAATCGCCAGATTTGGGTTTAATTTCCAGGATTTAAACGACCAGTCTACTTTAAAATCTTTAATATCAGATGTACGGTTTACCTGGGATGGAGTAACACCCATCAGGTCAAAAACGGGGGTGGCTGGAATGCTGAACTCTTTAGGCGTAACCCGGTCGGGAGCAACTGCTAGTTGAGCAAAAGAAGAATTGATCAATATAATTCCTGCGATCAACAACTTTAAAATTTCATTCATAGCATTAATTAGGAAGAATGAAATTGCTGAATACTGACAAGTGGAGCAATACCTCAATGAGGTAAATGTCTTAAACGATTTGTTGCTGACTGGCTTTTAAGATGGCTTCAGCCTTACTGGTGACATGCAATTTTTTATAAATCCTTTTTACATGTGTACGTACTGTTTCATAACTGATGAAACATTCTTTGGAAATGGTATGAAAATTATAGCCGCAGGTCATCATTTTTAAAACCTCCATTTCTCTTTCTGTCAGAACATAATCCACATTTTCTACCTGTGTTAAAATCACATTCTGATTAGTGAAAAACTCAAGCACTTTTTTGGCGATTAGTGAGCTAATGGCAGCACCACCGTTAAAAATTTCATTTACGGCTTCCAGTTGCCTGGAGGGTGAATCATTTTTCATAACATAACCCGATGCACCTGCAGATAAAGCCTGAAATATTCTGGAAGGGTCATCGAAAACTGTTTGTATCAAAACTTTTAAATCCGGATATTTTTCTTTGATTTGTTTTGTTGCTTCAATTCCATTCAATACCGGTAACTCTATATCCATCATCACCACATCAGGCTTGCATCTTTCAATTTTCTCATACAAATGAATAGCATCTGCAAAAGCGCCGCAGCATAGATATCCTTTGGTGCCATTCAGGATGGCTTCCATAGCATCTCTGACTAATTTATTGTCTTCAAAAATGGCAACTCTTATTTCCATACACACAAATTAAACTTACAATTATCATTGACGAATGCCTCATTGAGGTATATATAAAATTTGAATTTCTGTTCCTGTCTGAAGTTCACTATTTACAGATAGTTTTATGTTAGATTGTGAGGCTCTCACTTGCATATTATTTAAACCATTGCCTCTTTTTACTGAATTCATTTCAAACCCACAACCTTTATCTTTTATTCTGATCAGTAAGTTTTCATCCCTGAGTTCTGCCAACAATTCAATTTTATTGCTGCCCGAATATTTAACTGAATTATTTAAAGCCTCTTTGCAAATAAGAAAAATATTTTTACGGCAATGCATAGGTATTGGCAGCTTCATTACCCGATCATGGATATCTATTTTAACTTCCATTTTACTGGTGGTTGCCATTTTATACAGATAATCTTCCAGCTTTTGAAACATCTCCTCAACGGTATCATTTCTCGGATCAACAGACCAGATGATATCTTTCAAAGTATTTACCATTTCGGTAGCATTATTCTGTATTACAAATAATGATCGTTGAAGTAAATGCTGCTCATTATTCTTAATCTGATCATTGGCAAGGTGTGTATATAAAGCAATGCCGCTTAAAGTAGCTCCTATTTCATCATGAAGATCAGTGCTGATGTTCATTCGTTGCTGATGAAGTTCCATTTGTCTTTGCACTTCCATTTTTGTATTTTTTTCATGAATCAACCGCGTTTTATAAATCAACCCGTAATTTAAAAACAGCAGTTCAAAAAATACGCCCAGTACCATATAATTCTGGTAGTAACTTTCAGGCATTTGTTTTTTTGTGATGTATACCATGTCAATAAAACTAGCTGAACCGAATACAAGAAGTAAGCCGCTGCCACTTACAAGAATCGTGGTTAGTGCATTCTTGCGCATCATTAAAAAAATGATGACATACAATGAATATGGGATTGCAGCAATAAAAAGAATCTGTGTAATGATGTCTGTTTTTTCAAAATCCAGTCCCAGAAATTGGCCGGTAATATCCAGAATTCCATAAACCAGAAAAATAGATTCGAGGATGATCACCTGTTTATTGATTTTTTTATATAAGCTCACCATTTCCGTAAAATGTCTACCGAATTTGAAATACATCGCATAAGCGATCAGTAATAAGCCCCGTCCTCCTGTAAATACTTCCTTTTCCGTTACCAATGCCGGAAAAGGATTATATCCCGGATAAGATTTAAAAAGTATATACATCAATATACACAGGAAGTAAGTGAGGTAATAGAGAAATTCTAAGCGCCTGAATAAAATATATTGGTATAAAATAAAAATGAACTGCATTACAGCCATTCCCATAAATAAAACAGTATAGTTCATACAAAATGTAATTATGGCAAATGTTCAATTGAAATATACATTTTAAATACAACTAACTCAATGATATTTATATTTTTTTAAGGAATATTTTTAAGACCCACAGGGAATATAAAATTTACTTATCTGCCCGGGATGTACACTTAAACACATTTTTTTCACAATACAATTATATCAATTTTACAAGGCATATTATATAGTAATTTTACTCAAACGAAACGAATGCGCCTGACTATACAATTGATTGCTGCCCTAACAGTTGCAACGCTCTTATCTTTCAATTCTTACAGCCAGAATTTTAAACTGAAATATAAAAATTCATTACCGTATGCCGGTATTGAAGTGGGATCGAAAGGTGTGAAGATGACCATTCTGGAGATCGGTAAAAATCAGCAGAAGAATGGCAACATCAATTTATTACAGGACACTTCTATAAATACAGATTTTATCAGCTTTACTCCTGCTACTTTCTCAGCAACGCTTAAAGGATTGACGGCACTGTATAACAAAGCGAATAAAGAATATAATATTCCGGCTGCCAGAATTTTTACGGCTATCAGCAGTGGCGTTAAAATACTTTCTGAAAAAGAAAATAAGATGGATCAGGTTACCAAATTAACCGATTCCTTCAGAACAACGATCAACGAACCTTCCCGTTTGGTAACGCTCATTGATGTGGCGGAGGAAGCCCGTTTATCTCATCTTGGTATCATACCTGAATCTCGCCGTTACAATACTTTTTTAATTGATATTGGGAGCGGAAATACAAAAGGCGGCTATTTTCCAAATGGAAATACCCGTGATATACGTTTGTTTCAATTAACATGGGGAACAAAAAGTGTGACCAACGAAACCGTAAAAAGAGTGGCAGATGATAAAACGCTTTCAACCTATAACCGCCAGTTATTACGAGTGCTCGCGGGTTCTGCTGATGAAGAAATTACGTATGCGGTAAATGTGAGTGGTGCCTATAAAATGAGTGACAACATTGCGTTCAGTGGTGGTATAGCCTGGTCTGTAGCAACGTTATTATATCCTGAACTGGTAGAAAATTCTGTAGTTCCGGTAACTTACGATGAGATATTTGCCTTTAGTGAAAAGCTATACAAAAATTTCAACGCATTATCTGATACCTCAATTGCAAATTCTATCACAGATGCTACAATAGATAAATCTGCAGTGAAAAATGAAGTGAAGAAAGTGAACAAGGTTTTTGATCAGCGTGCATTATTGGCCGGAACAGGCTTGCTGCTGAAAATTATGCGCCAGTTTGAAGGTGTATATGAGAAGAAACAATTTTTTCTGGTAAAGAATGGACAAGTGGGCTGGATATCAGCATTCGTAGATCAGTCAATCAATAATTTGCAGGTTAGTAAACAATAAAAAAAATGAGAGATAACAAGATCTCCCTGTTATTGCTTGCTTCTTTTTTGCTGCTACTGGCATCTTTTCTGGTATTATGTACATGGGGATATAACTTTTATACGAAGGTGGAAAAAGTAAGTGCAAAACTTACACCGGTCACCTACCCTCTGAAAGAAGAAGAATCTAAAAACAGAGATTCCCTTATAAATTTATATACGCAAACGATTCAACGTTTTGATGAAAAATTATCCGGAACCTGGACGAACGCAGACTCACTGGAAAAAGATCTGCAATTCAAACTGGATGAATATTATCGTGTAAAAAATGAACTGGCCGGAATTTTGAAAAATCCTGCAACGGCTTTAAACAATGAGCTTGCGAGAAATAAGATCTCAGAATTACAACAAAAAATACGTTTGTTACAAAACACCAATGTTAGTGTAACAGAAGAAAATAAAAGATTGTATGCTTTACTGGAACAATTAAAAAATGAAAGTCGTTCAGCAAATAATACATCAGCAGGTTTCAATAATAATGCAGGACCCGTTGCACAGAATACACGTTACACTGAATCAAAAAATACAGAATCCGCATCTTCATTTAGTGTGTATGACCTGGATTTAAGTTACACTTCTGATGCGAATGAAAATGATGATGTTGCAGGAATAGTTGGATCATTTGTTATAAAAAGTTCCGCTAATAATTCTGGTGAACTGATGATGGTAGTCATTCAACCGAACGGAAAAGTATTGCAAAAGTCAGCATGGGAATCCGGAACTTTTAACACCCGTGAAGGAAAGAAAATTTATAGTTGTAAATTATATCTCGAAAATGCAAAAGGAGAATCCAAGAGATTATCTTTTATTATAAATAATGATAAAATCTACAAAGGAAATTATACTTTTCAGATTTATCACAATGGGCAATCATTAGGCAAGATTTCAAAAAATATAACGTAAAGTTTGTCTGGCTTCTAACCCCCTTCTATAGCAAAAACCCCTTTCAAGAGGGGTTTTTCATTTATACTTCATTGGGTTGTATCGCTAACCAATCATCGTTGTATAAACACAAACAAATATTATCATCTCAACTTAAATAAAAAAGCTCCCGTGAAGGAGCTCTTTCAAA
>JANOAO010000113.1:0-20614 GCA_031411115.1 Bacteroidota bacterium | reverse complement strand
AGCCTGTAAATGGTCCAATGGCTGGCTCCTAAAAGCTGGCAGGCTTCTTCAATGCTTAGAAAATCTTTTTGAGAGACAGGTAAACTAATCGGGGTTGGAAACTTCTGTTGCTCCTGCTGAATGGCAGTGTCAATTTTTGTTGATCTTTTACGGAGCTTGTATGCCTTCTTCGCACAATTATCAGAACAATATTGGGTAACAGTAGTTTTTGCGGTAAAGGCATTACCACAGAGGAGACAAGTTTTTTCTAAGCGAATGTTACTACTCATATCTGTTGCTGTATGTAGCAGTGTGTAGCTGCTTGTTGCTCTATGTAGCTGTGTGTAGCATCATTTCGCTTTTGTTGCTCGGGCAACAAATACATCTACAGTGGGCAACAACTTGGCAACAAATATAAACAAAAAAGGAGTGATGGGCAACAAATAAGAGAAGAACTTATTCACATAACTAATTGAAGAATAGTCACGTAATTAAGAATAGTAGGATAGTTACTTTCCGATACAAAACTTACTAAATATATAATCCAGTTTATCCTCGTTTGTTACTTCTCCGGTAATTTCTCCCAATGCATACAATGCCTGACGAATATCTGCAGACAGCAAATCTCCCGGACGATTTTCATTCATGCCTTTTTTGATTTCGGCAATACCGGTAAGTACTTCTTGTAAGGCTGCAAAATGACGGGCATTGGTAATAATCGTATCTTCTGCAGCAGCGGTGTTGTGAACGGTAAGTGAAAATATTTTTTCTTTCAACCGGTCAATGCCTTTATTGAATTTGGCAGAAATGGAAATGGTATTTCCTCCCGACAAATCTGCATCATCAGCTTTATTGGCTACCAGCAAATACCGTAAACCCAATTCTTTAAATTTTTCTTCCTGCTCCCGTACATGCGAAGCCGTTTCTTTATGCAAATCGTACACATATAACACCAGATCGGCAGATTTCATTTTTTCCATACTCCGCTCTACACCGAGTGACTCAATAATATCTTTTGCTTCTCTGATACCTGCCGTATCAATCAACCTGAATAAGATTCCATTGATGTTAATCGTTTCCTCAATCGTATCGCGTGTGGTACCGGCAATGTCACTTACAATCGCACGGCTCTCATTCAATAAGGTATTCAGCAAGGTTGATTTACCGGCATTGGGTTTTCCAATGATCGCCACCGACACACCATTTCGGATTACATTCCCCAAGGAAAAAGAATCCAGTAATTTTTTTGTCTCTCCTTCCAATTCTTCCAACAACGCAAATAATTTTTTTCTATCTGCAAACTCAACATCTTCTGTTGCAAAATCCAATTCAAGTTCTATCAACGCAGCAAATTGCACAAGATCTTCCCGCATTTTTTTTAACGCAGTTGAAAAACCGCCACGCATATTGTGCAGGGCCGTCCTTTGTGATGCCGCTGTATTGGAGGCGATCAGGTCTCCCACCGCTTCCGCTTGCGTAAGATCTAATTTGCCTTTTAAAAAAGCACGTTGAGTAAATTCACCTGCTTTTGCTAAACGTGCACCCAACTGCATACAGGTTTCCAAGACGCGTTGTTGTATATAAGGACTCCCATGACAACTGATTTCAATCACATCTTCACCTGTGTAACTGTGCGGCCCCCTGAACAAGGATACCACCACTTCATCCAGCTTCTCTTTTTCATTGTATAATACTCCGTAATGCAGCGTATGGGAAAGCTTATCTGATAATTTTTTATTCGGCATCATCTTATCAATAATACCCAGCGCATCTTTACCACTGAGCCTGATCACCCCAATTGCGGCAATGCCAGGCGCCGTGGCCAATGCCACAATAGTATCGTCCCAGCCGGAGAGTTTGTTCATGACGTAAAGATAATAACGTAACATACCGTACGAACAGATAGCGGCCCAATTAATGCGATGAAAGCGGTTAACAGGAATAGAATAAATATTTACACTAAATGCGCATACCTTTTAATACATACATATAATGGGGTGCTTTTATCACGTACATTACCGTTAATACATCATACATTCCTAAACATTTCTATTAAAAAAATACATTTCTCCCTAACAATCCACTAAAAATGAAAAGCATTATATTCAATACCAAAGATTTTGAACGTCCTTATTTGTTGAAGGCAAACACGCTGCATCATGATATAACATTGGAAGAAAAACCTTTACATGAACACACAGTTACATTAGCGAAAGGATATGAAGCTGTAATAGTTTTTACCGGTGATGATGTATCCGCAACGGTATTAAAATGCTTACATGAATATGGAGTTAAGTATATAGCTATCCGTGCAGTGGGATATGATAATGTGGATATTAAAACGGCTGGTGAACTCCATATAAAATGTGCTAATGTACCTGAATACTCACCTTATGCAATTGCCGAACATGCCGTTGCACTCATACTTTGTTTAAACAGAAAATTAATTGTAGCAGACCAACAGGTTCATCAACAAAATTTTACAGTAGGGAATCTCGTAGGCTTCGACCTGCATAATAAAATAGTTGGCATTATTGGTAGCGGAAGAACCGGAAGTATAGCCGCAAAGATTTTGCACGGGTTTGGCTGCAATTTATTAGCTTTTGATCTTGATAAAAATGAAGCGCTGACAAAAAAATACAATCTGCATTATGTGAACTTAGATTCATTATGCAAAGCATCGGATATCATTACTATACATACACCTCTCAATGCCGGCACCAGGTATTTAATAGACAAAGAAAAATTACGCCTCATGAAAAAAGGCGTTATGCTGATCAACACAGCACGTGGTGCCATTATTCATACTGAAGATGTGATGGAAGCAATTCATGATGGAACGATTGGTTTTCTCGGTCTGGATGTGTATGAAAAAGAAAAAGGGGTATTCTTTTATGATCATTCAGCAAATAAAATCACAGATGAATTATTATTAAAGCTGATGAGCTATCCGAATGTTATTATTACTCCTCACCAGGCATTCGCCACACAGGAAGCTTTAACCAACATCGCCGACACTACTTTTTATAATCTCGATCAATGGTCGCAGCAACTTCCTTCTGAAAATGAACTCACTTAATCGAGATTTAGATTATAGATTATAGATAGATCTACATTCTTCTCTCTACATTCTAAAATCTATTATCTAATAATCTACTTTCTACAATCTACTTTCTACAATCTTCATCCATCCCGCAAAAAAAGCCCCCATTTCTGCGAGCTTTCCAATAATATTTAAAACAAATTATTCCTGCACTAAGAAAGTGATCGGCTGACGGTGGTACGCATTTACATTTCTTCCGTTTTGTAATGCCGGTGTCCACTTCGGACCTTTACGAATGATCTTTACCGCTTCCTGTTCCATTCCATAACCATGGCTGGTTTCTGCAGCTACATCGCTGATAGAGCCGTCTTTGCTAACCACGAACCGAACAATCACCTGATAAGATCCCGGAGGAGCACCTGCATCTGTAGCCACATCTGCATTCAAATTGTTACGGATGTATTTTGTCCATGCCGGTATACCTCCCGGAAATGAAGCTTCCTGTTCTACTTTGGTAAAAATTTTATTTTCATCATCACTTACAGGCGTGGTAATTACACCGCTTCCTTTATCTTCAATAGGAGCCTGAACGATCTGCACTTTATTATCACTCTCCACGGTTTTATTACTGATGGCCGCATCTTCTTTTATCTCCTCAATTTTATCTTCCGGTTTTACCTCTTCATCTTTTACAATTTTAGGAGGCGTAAATTTTACCTGATTCACTTCCGGTGGTGGTGGAGGTGTAGGCGGCGGTGGCGGTGGCGGTGGTGGAGGCGGTGGCTGATCTTTTTGAATCTCGGCCATTTGTGTATCTAACAGATCTGGTTTGTCCGCATCTGAACTTTTACCCATATAACTGGCAAAGACCGTGTAGCCAAAAATGATAGCAATAATTATAAGCGTAGCCATTAAAGCCCTGATCAATCGCTCATTGTATGTTTTCCGCAATTGATAAGCACCATATTCTTTGTTTCTACCTTCGAAAATGATGTCCAGAATATCGGCGTTTAAAATTTTATTTGCTTCCATGTTTTATCTCATTTGATGTACGGCAATTATTTAATACCGTTGGCTTTTTCGGTTTCACTGATCAACATTTTTTCAATTGGTGCAATATCTACTTCTGCATAGTGGCCCGGAGGTATATCGCATATCGTCATCTCATCCAGAATGTCTATAGCATTTTTAAATGTTGCAGTAGAATCAGCTTTTATGATATACATGAGGTCATCAATATTGGTCGCCTTTTTCTTTTCAACAATTACATCGCGAATATCCTTAAAATTGGTACTCTTAAATTGAGTAGATAATGTATTAGGATCCAGATCGCCAAAATAGTAGTACACCTGATTTCCTTTTCCCAGAAGAATTGTCATGGCACCGGATTGTTTCACCAGCATCTTTTCCTCCGTATTGTCTTTCGGCTCATTCATATTCATCGCCGTAGGCTGACTCATCGTTGTAGTAAATACAAAGAAAGTGATGAGTAGAAAACCCAGATCAACCATAGGTGTGAGATCTACCCTTGTAGATAATTTTTTTCCTTTTTTAACGCCGGGGCCTTTTTTATGTCCGCCGCCCGACGAAGTATCTAATTCTGCCATAGCATAATTTTTTAAATGAATCTATTATTAACCTGCAACTTTTTTAGATAATTCCGACCCTGATGGGATGGTTTCACCGTTGGTTACGATCCTGAATTTATAGATCTCATTTTTCTTAAAAGCGAATTTGATGTTTTTGAATAATGGATACAGCGCATCATTGTCTCCCTTCACCAATAGCATGTTCTGCAGGGCTGTCTGATCTCCTCCGGCATACACGTTTGTGATACTGCGCATCCAGTGAATGAGTTCATTGCTTGCTGAATCCTTGATCGGAATTCCCGGCATTTTATCGGGAGTGATCAGGTCATTCATGTTTAAATAACTTTTTATCTGATTGAGTGGCAATCCAATAAACTCCTGTTTTTTCCACTTATTTAATTCTGCCGGCGTTAAACCCAAAGCTCTGGTGGTGTTGATATTTTCCAGGATCTCTGTTTTTTTAGTATCATCTCCTACAGATAAATACGTTCTGCCATCTTTTGCTAAAGTGATGATGATAGATTTATCAGGAGCTGCCTTACTGGAAACCGAGTTTGGCGTTGTTACGGCCAGTGCTTCCGGGGGTTTTTGTTTTGTTGCCAGTATGAAAAAAGATAAGAGGAGGAATGCCACATCGCACATGGCCGTCATATCAACGATCGTGCTTTTCCGTGGTATTTTAACTTTTGGCATATCTTCTTTAATTGTTCAATAGATGCAATTACATTTTACTTTCCATACAATTACTTGTATAAAGAAGCAAAAGATTGTGTTAACGTAAATCCGCTTTCATCGATACCATAAGTAATTCCATCGATTCTGGTAGTGAACATATTATAGAAGATGATGGCAATGGCTGATGTACCGATACCTAATGCCGTATTGTATAGGGCCTCAGAAATACCTTGGGATAACTGGCTGGCTGCTGCACCTCCGCCACTGTCAGCACCTAATGCCGAGAAGGAACGGATCATACCTAATACAGTTCCGAACAAACCAATCAGCGTGGCAACAGAAGCGATAGTAGACAAGAACACTAAATTCTTCTCCAGCATCGGTAGTTCCAGCGCAGTAGCTTCTTCTACTTCTTTTTGAATGGCCATTACTTTTTGTTCTGTAGACAAATCGTTATTGTTGATCATGTCTTTGTAGCGGTGTAAACCAGCTTTCATTACATTACCAACAGAACCTTTTTGTTTATCGCACTCTGCTAAGGCAGCATCAACATTTTTATTAGCCAGATGATATTGAACTTTGCGAATGAAATCAGCATTATTGGAAGAACCCACTGCCTTCGTAATGGTTAAAAATCTTTCAATAATAAAAACGAGTACTGTCAATAAAGTACCGATCAATACAGGTACTACTATACCACCCAGATACATATTATAAAGCTGCGATTTTGGCTCATGATGCTCAGGCCAGAATCCACCGGCAAGATCCGGCTTATTAAAATTAGAAGCACTTCCCAATCCAAATCTCCAAATCAAAAAGCCGATGATAATACAAAGTACGGGAGCTACCCATGAGATTGTGTTGCTTGACTTTTTCGCCTGCACTGAAGTAACCGGTTTAACTGTTGCAGTAGGTCTTGTTTCTGCCATAACGTTCGAGGTTTAATAATTTAATTACGAATTACGAAAGCTTGTTGTGAAATTAAAATAATTGTGAGCACACAAGTTAGTAAAATATTTGAATGCAAACATTTGCTTTTAATTTTTTTACTGAGGAAAAAAATAGGTCCTGATAATTGAATTAAAAGCAGTTATTCATATCGCAATGCAACAATAGGATCCAGTTTAGAAGCTTTTATGGCAGGATATAAACCCGCAACTAAACCAACAACCGTGCAAACGAGAATTCCTGCAATCACCCAGTTCCAGGGAATTACAAATCCTGTGTTTAACAGAAGTGCTACTACGTTACCTAACAGAATTCCTGCCAAAATACCGGCTACTGCGCCCATGAGGCTGATGAGTACAGATTCAAATAAAAATTGCGCCCTGATATCTTTTCTTGTTCCCCCTAATGCTTTTGCCAGACCAATCTCTTTGGTGCGTTCATTAACGGCTACCAACATGATATTCATGAGCCCGATCGCAGCACCTATCAATGTTATAAACGCAATACCAATAGTGCCCTTTTCTAAAAAACCAAGATTCGTGAGTAATGCCTCGGCAATGCTGTCGCTCTTATCAATAAAAAAATTATCATCATCTTTCACATCCAGTTTGCGGATTGGCCTGAAGGTTCCCCGGGCTTCACCGGTGGCAACATTCATCAGTTTTATATCTGGCACCATCACTGCAATATTAAAGGAAGATGACTGGCCGGTAAATACACGTCTTACATTGTTCAACGTGGTAACCACCACTTTATTCGCATTAAAAAATGCACTTGAACTTTTTTCTTCCAGAATACCTACTACACGGTAAGGTATATGATCAACATGCACAACCGCATCTATTGCTTTTGCAATATTGACCGGAAATAATTTGGAGGCTACTGCACTTCCCAATAAACAAACATTACGGCCATATTCCACTTCATTAGGTGTAAGGTTTCTACCATAATTAATTTTATAGCCATTGAGGTCAATATAGTTCTCATCTGCGCCGAATAAATTAATTTCAGGATTGGTTTTTTTTGAATCGGTATTTATCACCAGTCCAGTGGCAGCACGAATAGCCAGACTTACTTTGGAATTCGGAAAATGATACCGGTTTTTAAATTGGCGGGCTTCATCATAAGAGATGGGATGCCCTACTATAGAATTTCTAACTTTTAATGATGATTTTGATTTCTTCTGTGCATTTATTTTAGGCCTTCCGAAACTGATATTTTTATCTTTATATCTTATGCTGAATGCATTGGCGCCCATCGTGGAAAAACTGGTGGTAAGACTGTTACTGGCCGCTGTGATAGCAGTAATGATAAGTATTAAGGCAAAAATTCCTAATGCAATTATGATTACAGTGATAGCGGTGCGAAGTTTATTTCCCCTGATATTCTTCCAGGATAAAGAAAGTGAATCTCTGTAATTCATACACACAAATATACTTGCATGTACTCAGAAATTTTTGATGAGATGTGGAACGGATGAATAAACAGATGAAAGGTCTTCCGATTAATGATAGATCCAGCCAACGATCAGTTCAGGATATACACCAATGATAAGAAGGAGAACACCCGTAAGAATCAGTAAGAATTTGAAGGAACCGGTGATGTCTTCTGCATTGTCAGTTTCTGATATAGCATCTTTAAAATACATAGCCTGTATCAGCCTGAAATAATAATACGCACTGATAGCGGCAAATATGACGGCTGCAATTACCAGCCAGATCTGCTTTCCATTTTCAATGGCAGATAATAACATGAAAAATTTTCCCTGAAAACCTGCTGTAAGCGGTATGCCGGTAAGTGATAATAAAAATATTGTAGCCGTAAAAGCCAGTACAGGCTGTGTTTTTGATAAACCATTAAATCCTTCAATGGTATAATCTTTCATTCTGGTAAGGATGGCAAATAAACCGATGGTGGCCAAACTATACGCAGCAGCATATACAATAAGACCTTCTCTTGCCCTGTCATTCATAGAGAATAAAACAAAAATCATAAATCCTGCCTGCGCAATACTCGAATAAGCAAGCATTCTTTTTACACTTTGCTGAAAAACAGCAGTAATATTTCCGATAAATAAAGTGGCGAGTGTAACAAATATTACAAGGTTTTGCCATTGATCATGAATTTGCCCAAATGCATTTTCAAACAAACGGATGAATGCAAAAAAACCGGCCGCTTTTACTATGGTGCTCATGAAAGAAGTGAACACAGTTGGTGCACCATCATACACATCCGGCGTCCAGAAATGAAAAGGTGCCGCGGAAACTTTAAATGACATTGAAACAAAAAGAAATACCAGACCTATTGCGATCATAGGCGTCATCGGACCTGTACCTATCGCGATCTGATTGATATAAAATGATGCATTCGGATTTCCGCCATAAATGAAGGCGATGCCCATTAGCATTAAACCGGTAGAGAATGCACCCATTAAAAAATATTTCAGGGCTGCCTCAATACTCTTCAGATTTCCTTTCGCACTGCCTGTAAGAATATATAAAGGAATGGTGATGATCTCTATTCCTAAAAAGAGCATGAGTAATGAATTGAAAGTTGCACTTAATCCTACTCCGCATAAAATAAAAAATATAAGGGCAAAATATTCTGCAACATGCGCTCCTGCCTTTTCAATATCTCTTCCGCTAAGCATAAAATACATACCCGTACAACCCAGTATCACAGCCAGAAAAGTAAGATTGTAACTGCTCATACGCAGCATATCATTGGTATTGATCTGGATTAAACTGTGGCCTGTCCATAATTCATGACCATTGGCAATAAATAAAATAGCAACACCGGCAATCGCAAGATATTTTGCAATGGACCTGTTCTGAATGAACGCTCCCGCAAACATCATGATCACACCCCAGATCGCCGAAATAAGTATTGTATTCATAATTTATCAGTTACAAAAGTTTCGATATCCATATCAGATATTAAAACTGAATTAATGCAATAGACCCGCTACTGCATTTTTAGTAAGTTCTATTAATGGTTGCGGATATACACCCAAAACAAAAATGAAAATGATAATGACCATCAATCCAAATTTTTCACTGAAACTAATGTCTGTTACATTTTCTGTGATCGTATTAACCGGACCATAAAAAATCTTCTGTATCATATTAAGTGTATACACAGCCGCCAGGATAATACCCAATCCTGCAATAACTGCATACCACAAATTCACCTGATATAATCCCGCAAACATCATAAACTCTCCTACAAAACCGTTGGTGAGCGGTAAGGCAATATTTGCCAGAGCGATGATCACGAGCATCCATGTGAGTACAGGTGCTTTTGCGGCAATGCCACCGAGTTGAGATAATTGTTTCACCCCTGTTTTCCTTTCCAGAATATCCACCACCACCCAAAGTCCGATGATATTGATACCATGGTTGAACATCTGAATCATCATTCCCTGTAAACTCATTTCATTTACAGCGAATAAGGATGCACTCATCAAACCGATGTGTGCAATGGAAGAATAGGCTATTAATTTTTTTACATTATCCTGAACCATGGCAATGCAGCTTGCATAGATAATTCCGATAATAGAAAGTATAATCGCAATGTTTGCAAATTTGTGTGACGCCCCTGGGAGAATCGGTAATAACCAACGGATCACACCAAATAAACCCATCTTCACCATCAGGCCACTTAATACCATTGTAACCGCGGTTGGCGACTGATCATACGTATCAGGCTGCCAGGTATGCAGAGGAAAAATGGGCATTTTCACAGCGAAAGCGGCAAAAAATAACCAGAATAACCAACTCTGATCGTTCAGGCTCAAAGCAGTTCTGTAAAATGCATTCATAGAGAATGAATGTGCTACCGTTGTACCGTCTTCAAATGCACGGCCGGGTGCATGCATATACACATAGAGGATGCCTATCAGCATTAATAAAGAACCTAAAAATGTGTAGACGAAGAATTTGAATGTGGTCTGTATTCTTTTTTCGCCGCCCCATTTGCTGCACAAAAAATATACAGGCACGAGCGCCAGTTCCCAGCAGAAATAAAACAGCAATGCATCCATTGCAGAGAATACACCCATCAGTCCTGCCTGTGATAATAACATAAGTCCGTAAAATGCAGCGGCATTCTTAAAATTATTTTTCGCAGTAGTAATGAATATGATCGGAAAACTTAGTGCCGTTAAGAAAGTAAGCAGATGACCGGTTTTATCTAAACCCAGATGGATAGTGCTGCCGATCTGTTTCAGCCATACATAATTCACTTCATTGTATGTAGGATATTTTACCGCATCCGAAAAATATAAAGCACAGCAGGAAACGGCTAGTGTTGCTATGGAAGAAAGGATGGCAACGGAACGTACTGTTTTCAGATCTTTTAAAAAGAAACAGATGATCCCGGTAAAAAGCGGAATCCAGATTAATAATTCCGGAAAAGTAAAATACGTTCCTAGCATTTATATTTATTTACAGAAACATTTGAATGATGAACAGAATGATGATGCCGAACACCATTAACAACACATACGCTCCCACCTGCCCGCTTTGCAACCAGCGTAATTGACGGCTGCCATAATTCACCGCTTTACCTGTTCCGTTTACGATGGCGTCAATGCCGCGGCGTTCTATAATTGCATCAAAGAATGCTGATAATTTTGAAAGGGGTTTGGTGATAACCGCACTGTATATTTCATCAACATACCATTTGTGTTGTAATATTCTTCCGATACCAGTTTCAGGCGTATCTGATTTGTTGTATTTCGAAAATTTGCGGATCGCAAAAATTATGGCCACCAATGATACCGCAACTGAAATTCCCATTAGCATCCATTCGGTGGCATGATCCGGTGTATGCTTTGTTACAATTGCATTGGAAGCCCTGAAAACGGGTTCGAGAAAATGTTCAAGCCTGTGGCCGCCCTGTATCATCACCTCCGGAATTCCCACCCATCCTCCAACGATGGAAAGAAATGCCAATATAATAAGCGGAACGGTTATCGCAGCAGGACTCTCGTGCAAATGATGTTGCTGGTGTTCTGTTCCCCTGAAATTACCCATGAAAGTCATGGCATATAAACGGAACATATAAAATGCAGTCATCATCGCACCTAAAACACCCACCACCCATAAAATTTTATTGTGTTCAAACGCAGAAGCCAGAATTTCATCTTTGGAGAAAAAACCACTGAATGGCGGAATACCGGCTATAGCAATGCAACCAATGAGGAAAGTAATTTTTGTGAACGGCATGTATTTACGTAGTCCGCCCATATTCCGCATATCCTGTTCTCCTCCCATAGCGTGAATGACACTACCGGCACCCAGGAATAATAAGGCTTTGAAAAATGCATGCGTCATTACGTGGAAGACTGCGGCCGTGTAAGCACCGGTTCCCAAAGCAACGAACATATATCCTAACTGGCTCACGGTAGAATAGGCCAGTACTTTCTTAATATCATTTTGTTTCAGTGCGATGGTGGCTGCTACCACCATAGTTGTAATACCTACAATAGCAATAACGTTTTGCGTGGCAGGCGCCATTGTGAACAAAACACTACTGCGTGCAATCATATAAATTCCTGCGGTAACCATCGTGGCTGCATGAATCAAAGCACTTACTGGCGTTGGACCCGCCATCGCATCCGGCAACCAGGTATATAAAGGAATTTGCGCGCTTTTACCAGTTGCACCTACAAACAATAGCATCGTAATACCGGTGATATCGGTAGCGGATAATTTTTGAAGGGAAGCTGCGGATAACACTACATCAAAATCTACACTTCCTACTTTAGCGATGAACCAGAAAACGGCCAGTAAAAAACCCAGATCGCCAATGCGGTTCATGATGAATGCTTTCTTGGCTGCATTTGTATAATCAACATTTTTAAACCAATAGCCAATCAGGAGATAAGAACACAATCCCACACCTTCCCATCCTATAAACATGATCACATAATTGCTTCCCAAAACGAGCAGCAGCATACTGAACACAAACAAATTCAGATAAGAAAAATAACGTGCAAAATGAGCGGAGGATTCTTCGTGCATATAAGAAGTGGAATACACATGTATCAAAAATCCGATGCCGGTGATGATCAGTAAAAAGAGAGACGACAACTGATCAATTTTCAGATCAAACCCAATGGTGAGGTAATCAGTTTGTATGAAGTTGAAATAATGTGCCACATGCGTATTACCTTTCAGCACTTCTGTAAATAAGTAGAGACTAACGCCAAAAGCAGCGGCTATTACACCACTGGCAATTACACCGGTAAAACCTTTAGATAACTGATTACGGAACAAACCCGTGATGAGAAATCCCATCAGCGGAAGAAAAGGAACAAGCCATACTATGTGTAGTACATTATTCATAAGCAAAGTTCTGCGTTACCGCATTTCAGTTTTTCAGGCGGTTAAGAAAATTGATATCTACCGAATGAATATTTCTATATAACATAACAATAATGGCAAGGCCTACTGTTACTTCCGCAGCGGCAACCACCATTATAAAGAATACAAAGATCTGAGCATCGTTCGCATATGTCGGGGATGCTTTTGCAATCCCGCTAATTGCATGCATTTTGGAAAAAGCCACCAGCAAAAGATTTACGGAATTCAGCATCAGTTCAATGCACATAAACACTACAATTGAATTACGCCTTACTAATACGCCTATCATCCCGATAGAGAATAGAACGAGCGATAAAATGATGTATGCTTTTATATCCATATTACAGTTTCACAAATAAACCTACGCCTATATTCTCTGTGGCAGGTTTCACTGAAAAAATATCTTTTATTTTATTTCTTACAACGCCATTAAAAATATCAACGGCTTTATAAGATGCTTTTTTAGTAAGTACTTTGGTGATCACACTAGTTGCCATCGATGTTAGTGCAGGGTACAGCATCGCTTTCACCGTTTTGCTATCAAATTTTG
This sequence comes from Bacteroidota bacterium, assembly GCA_031411115.1. Taxonomy (GTDB): domain Bacteria; phylum Bacteroidota; class Bacteroidia; order Chitinophagales; family Chitinophagaceae; genus Ferruginibacter. Next base: position 7,462 of record JANOAO010000113.1, on the reverse strand, counting down.
TATCGCTACTTAAACCGCGTATGGTACTGTATGCTGCTACCGCTGTTCCGGAAGCTGCCAATATCTTAAATACTACTAAGCCTGTCTTGTAAGTTTTGTACAACTTCTTAATATCATTTGCCCCTTTGCTGTTAAAGATATCACCGAGTACTTCAACACCTTTTAATTTCTCTCCCAATAATCCTACTTTATTTATCTGGAAATTCCCCAGATTAAAAACAGGACTAAATCCTTTTTTTACCGTGAGTATTTTCTTTTCCCCCAGCAACTTTCCAATCTCGCTGGTAATGTCTTCTATTTTAATCTGTGCGTTAGCGGTTGACACTATTAAAAGAGACACCAATAATGTAAACCCCAATAATGTTTTTTTCATATTAATCTTTTTTACCTAAAATGACGGCTCCGATGATCGCACTTAAAAAAAGTACGCTGCTGATTTCAAACGGAACAACATAATTTGTGAAAAGGGTTTTACCAAGATTGGTTACTAATCCTCCAGCTCCTACCTTCATCTGCACCGGGTGTTGAAGATCTATTTTTCTTATGGCAGATAAAATGATGAGCAATAAGCTACCGCCTGTGATAACGCCGATCAGGTGTAACCGGTAATTTTTTACAGGTTCTGTTTCTTTGTTGAGATTCATCATCATCACCACAAATAAAAACAAAACCATAATGGCACCGGCATATACGATAATATTCACTATCGCCAGAAATTGTGCATTCATTAAAATGTAATGACCGGAGATTGCAAAGAAAATAATGATGAGCCAAAGCACGCTATGGACAGGGTTTTTGCTTAACAACATCATAATGCCAGCGCCAACGGCGATGACAGACAGCATTAAAAATAGCAGAGTTGTAACAGGCATGTTAACTGGTTGCTTGATCTTTATTTGCACGATTTCCCAAAGCTTTTTTATAGGCTTCGGGATTTTCTTTTGGATGTGGTATTAAAAGATCGTCTTTACTATAAATAAATTGTTTTCTCTGGTAATCAGCCGGTGTAAATGTTTCAGAAAGATAAATGGCATCTTTCGGACACGCATCTTCACATAATCCGCAAAAAATACAACGAAGCATATTAATCTCATACTTGGCCGCATATTTTTCTTCACGATATAGATTCTCTTCGCCGGGTTGCCTTTCTGCTGCTTCCATGGTGATAGCCTCTGCAGGACAAGCTACTGCACATAATCCGCAGGCGGTACAATTCTCACGGCCTTCTTCATCACGGTTTAAAATCTGCAATCCACGAAATACCGGACTAAAAGGTCTTTTCTGTTCCGGGTAATTGATGGTAGGCCGCTTTTTAAATATGTGGGAGAAAGTAATAAACATCCCTTTAAAAATAGAAGGCAGGTATAACTTCTCTAACCACGTCATCTTCGGACGATCTACCTGTACTATTTTATTGGTTAATGGTTGCATTTTATAAGGTTTGCAAAAATAGTGGTTTACAATTTTATTTATTAAGATATAAAATAACGCCGCCTGTTACGAGCATATTAAATAATGCCAGCGGAATTAAAATTCTCCATCCCAGATGCATCAGTTGGTCATATCTGAAACGCGGGATCGTCCAGCGAACCCACATAAATACGAATAAAAAGAAAATGATCTTTCCCATCAGTGCAACAATACCGACAATTGCCGCAATGTTAGGCGATAATGCAGCCTCATTCACAAATGGCATATCATAACCGCCAAAATATAAGGAAGCCATTATAGCACTGCTGATGAACATGTTGATATATTCAGCGAACAGATAGAAACCTAATTTCATGGAAGAATATTCTGTATGGTAACCGCCGATCAGTTCGTTCTCTGCTTCCGGCAGATCAAAAGGTGTACGGTTACATTCTGCAAATGCACAGATCAGAAATATCAAAAACCCCAAAGGCTGGTACACAATATTCCAATATCCGTCTTGCTGCTGGCGAACCATTTCACTGATACTCAAAGTGCCTGTCACCATTAATAAGGCGATCAATGCAATGCCCATAGCCAATTCATAACTGATGATTTGTGATGCTGCTCTGAGTCCGCCCAGCAAACTGAATTTATTATTACTGGCCCAGCTTCCGATCATAATGCCATACACACCTAAACTCACTACGCCGAAAACATATAAAATACCGATATTGATATTGGCGATCTGCAGGGAAATATTTCTTCCGAACAATTCTACATGATCACCCCATGGAATAACAGCACTCGTCATGATGGCGGTTAACATCGCCAGGCCCGGACCGAGGATAAATAAAAATTTAGAAGAGAAATTAGGAATGATCTCTTCTTTAAAAAAAAGTTTCAGCCCGTCTGCAAGCGGTTGCAATAAACCGAAAGGGCCTGCACGGTTAGGGCCACGCCTGTCCTGAAGAATAGCTGCCACTTTCCTTTCCGCAAATGTTGTATACATCGCTATACCCAATGAAGCCATTACTACAACTAATATGAGTATAAACTTTTCAAGAATCAGTGCCCAGTCTATAAATAGCATGTGATAAATTATATTTTGTCTTCCGTTTTAATATCGTTGTTCATTTTATTTTCGTTGAACCGTCCGGCATTGCCGTTATTTTCAACAACATGGCTGTGCAGTCCTGTATCAGCAAAATCCTTTGAAACGGCGGCACGGTCTATTTCACTCAGGTGAAGATCCGGATCATTCACTTCACTTATAGAATGAATATCCATAAGTAACTGTGGCTGTAATCCATCCATTACTTTAACGATGGTTTCTTTTGGTTTCACCAGTGTTTTGTATTTATTGGCGCCAATCACAGAATGCCTGTTGATATTGGTGATGCCTTCAATGGTCCAGTCACTTGTTTTCTTTTTATCGAAACGGCACGTATTACAGATCCATCCCGGTTTGCCATCGTAACTTTGCACTTCACCCCATTCATCTTTGCGGGCGGTAACCCTGAACACTTCATCGCCACGAAGCCATAAGGTAGCTTTGCCGCAGCATTTTGGATTTTCGCAATTGCGGTGTGCATCTACAGGCTTTGTGAACCATACCCGATTTTTAAAACGGAAAGTTTTATCGGTGAGTGCTCCTACCGGGCAAACATCAATCATGTTTCCGCTGAAATCATTGTCGATGGCTTTTGAAATATAGGTTGAAATAGCTGCGTGGTCTCCGCGATCCACAATTCCATGAACGCGTTTGTCGGTGATCTGGTCTGCTACATACGTACAACGGTAACAAAGGATACACCGCGTCATGTGTAACTGAATAAAAGGACCGATATCTTCTCTTTTAAATGTTCTCCTGGCGAATTTGTAACGTGTTCCTTCTTTGCCGTGTTCATATCCAAGATCCTGCAGATGACATTCGCCTGCCTGGTCGCAGATAGGACAATCCAGCGGATGATTGATGAGTAATAATTCCACTACTCCATTTCTTGCATCTGTTACTTTTTCACTGGTAATATTTTTCACGATCATGCCATCCATTACCGTTGTACGGCAACTGGCTACCAGTTTCGGCATCGGACGTGGATCTGCAGTTGAACCTGCAGCTACTTCCACCAGGCAGGTACGGCATTTTCCGCCGCTTCCCTCGAGTTTGCTGTAGTAACACATGGCAGGCGGAGCTACCTCACCTCCGACCTGGCGGGCTGCGTTTAATATTGTTGTTCCCGGGCTTACTTCAATAGTTATATTATCAATAGTTACCTTGAAGTTTGGTGACGCCTCTTTTTTTAATTCTTCTGACATGTTATTTTTATTTCACGCAAAGGCGGCAAGAAACGCCAAGGCGGAATTTATTTTATGATTTCAACTTTCATTTTGGTAATCCGAAATGAAATTATTTAAAGATTATTTACGATTCTGTGTATTCCATCTTTCATCAATGGAACATTAAAATTTATCAATAAGCCTAATTTTAAATTAGTGATTCTTAAATAAGTTAATAATTGTTTGTAATGAACTTCTGCCAACTTTTCTACAGATTTCATTTCAATAATCACTTTGTTACTTATTATCAAATCAGGAACAAAGCCTATCCCCATATCAATCCCATCATGAAATACCTTTATACCAGTTTGACTAATGACTGGTAATTGTATTTTTTCACATTCATAAATTAAGATCTTTTCATAAACACTTTCAAAAAGCCCTGCTCCATATTGTTTATGAATATGAAAGCAAATGTTTACTACCTCTTTTGAAATTTCATTCTCACTCATCTTTGCCACTTTTAATTCACTACAAATCGAGTATTACATAAAGAATTGAATCAATCTTCGATTTGCGTCCTTCTTTTCTTAGCTCCTTTGCGTGCAACTTACACCGGAACATGTATCGGATCTGCATAATGCCTCAGGCCAAAATTCTCCGTGAGGCATTTTTGCGGATTCAGCACATGCCATTCAAATTCCTCCCTGAAGTGGCGTATTGCCGCAGCTACCGGCCATGCAGCCGCGTCACCCAGCGGACAGATCGTATTTCCTTCGATCTTTCTCTGAATATCCCACAACAGGTCAATGTCACTCATCTCTCCTTTTCCGTCTTCGATCTTTTTTAATATTTTTTCCATCCATCCTGTTCCTTCACGGCATGGTGAACACTGCCCGCAACTTTCATGACGATAAAAACGGGCTAATGTATAGGTATGTTTCACTACGCACTGTTCTTCATCCAGTACTATAAATCCGCCTGAACCCATCATGGTACCGGTTGCAAAGCCGCCATCACTCAAGCTTTCATAATTCATCAGTCGTTTTTCTCCTTTGGCGGTGGTCAGCAATAAATTAGCAGGCAGAATAGGAACGGATGAACCACCCGGAATGCAGGCCTTCAGTTTTTTCCCGTTCGGAATGCCACCACAATATTCATCACTGTAAATAAATTCCTCTACAGAGATCGTCATGTCTATTTCATAAATGCCCGGCTTGTTGATATTACCGCAGGCAGAGACCAGTTTTGTTCCTGTGGATTTTCCAACACCAATGGCTGCATAAGCTTCGGCTCCTTCATTAATGATAGGAACAACCGCTGCCAGTGTTTCTACATTATTTACCACTGTAGGACAATCCCACAATCCTTTAACTGCAGGGAAAGGAGGTTTGATACGGGGATTCCCTCTTTTGCCTTCCAGGCTTTCCAGTAAAGCGGTTTCTTCTCCACATATATAGGCACCGGCGCCACGCTGAACATACATTTCACAGTCAAACCCGGTGTTCAGAATATTTTTCCCGAGCCAGCCATTTTGTTTGGCTTCATCAATTGCTGTTTCTAAAATATCAGTGATCCAGTCATATTCACCCCTGATATAGATATAAGAAGTATTACTACCCAGTGCAAATGCCGCTACAATCATTCCTTCAATAAGAATATGCGGAATGAATTCCATCAGGTAACGATCCTTAAAAGTTCCCGGTTCACTTTCATCTGCATTGCAAACGAGGTAACGTGGGATACCCTCGGGCTTAGCCAGGAAACTCCATTTCATTCCGGTGGGAAATCCTGCACCACCTCTACCGCGCAGACCACTTTTCTTTACTTCTTCCACAATATCGGCAGGCTGCATTTTCAAAGCTTTCTCCACACTTCTGTAACCACCTTCACGGCGGTATACTTCGTACTGGCGAATACCCGGAACATTTGCTTTTTCTAATAATAATTTTTTACGCATAGTAATGAAGGAAAATTAATTTTCCTGTTGTTCTTTATCATGATTAAACATCCACGCCATCCCGAATTTATCGGTCAGCATTCCGAATTTTGCTCCCCAGAAAGTATCTTGCAATGGCATGGTTATGTTCGCCCCTTCACTCAGCGCCAGGAAAGTTTCTTCAATAGTTTTTTCATCAGTAAAATTCAGGCTCAGGCTCACACTGTTTCCATGCTGCACCGGAAACTGGTCATTGGCATCAGATACCATGATCATTAAAGGACCTGCCTTTAAGACCGCATGCATGATCTTTCCTGCATCCTCCGGTTTAGATTCCATAGGTGATTCACCGTATGTCTGTGACATTACGATCTCTCCTTTTAATGCGGATGCATAAAAAGACATCGCTTCAGCCGCATTGCCTGAAAAAGTTAAATATGGTACAATTGCTTCCATTAGTTTTTTTGAATCTGAATATTTCTGCATTCTTCAACGATGGCATCCACTTTTTCCTTGGTAAGATGTTCCCTGTATATTTTACCTAACTGCATCATGGGTGCATAACCACAGGCTCCGAGGCATTCCACCGTTTTTAGCGTGAACATTCCATCAGCCGTAGTTTCTCCTACATGGATGTTCAGTTTTTGTTTAATATAATCAATGATGTTATCGCTGCCATTGAGCATACAAGGGCCAGTCTGGCAAACTTCGAAAATATATTTACCAACAGGTTTCAGATTATACATGCTGTAAAAACTGGCTACTTCATACACTTCTATAGGTTCCAGTTGTAATAAGCCGGCTACATAATCCATTACCGGAACGTCGAGCCATCCGCCAAATTCCTGCTGGGCAAGATGTAGTACAGGCAACAAGGCACTCTTCTGTTTTCCCTGCGGATAACGATTTACGATCTGTTGTACTTTTTGCAATTTCTCCTGCGAAAATTCAATATTCATGGTTTTGTTTATAGCTTATGCATCCAGTTCTCCGGCAATGAGATTCATGCTGCTCATGGTAATTACAGCATCACTGAGCATACCGCCTTTAATTAATTCTGTATATGCCTGGTAATAAATAAAACATGGGCGCCTGAAATGCAAACGGTAAGGCGTTCTTCCTCCGTCTGTGATCAGGTAAAAACCAAGTTCGCCATTGGCGCCTTCCACAGAATGGTAAACTTCACCCGGTGGTATATCCGTTTCACCCATCACTATTTTGAAATGATAGATGAGCGCTTCCATTTTTGTGTACACATCTTTTTTCTCCGGAAGATAATAGGCCGGCACATCGGCATGAAATACTTCCGCTTCTGCACCTTTGAATTCCTGCACTTTTTTATACGCCTGTTCAATGATAGACAAGCTCTCCCACATTTCCATATTCCTCACCAGGAAACGATCGTAACAGTCCCCGGTTTTACCTACCGGTATTTTAAAATCAAGGTCTTCATAACTGCTGTACGGTGAATGTACACGTACATCATAATCCACGCCAGCAGCTCTGAGATTAGGACCGGTAAACCCATAATTCAATGCAGTGGCAGCGTCTATAGGGCCGCAACCAATGGTTCTGTCCATGAAGATCCTGTTACGGGTGAACAGATTTTCAAATTCTTTTAATTGCTTCGGATATTCTTTTAAAAATTTCTCTAATTTTTCGAATGCGGTATTGGTAAAATTTCTTTCAAAACCACCTATGCGGCCAATATTAGTGGTAAGGCGTGAACCACACACTTCTTCATAAATCTCATAGATCAGTTCACGGAACTGCATTAAATATAAAAACCCGGAATAAGCACCGCTGTCAACACCTACAATTGAATTACAAATG
>JANOAO010000112.1:0-12213 GCA_031411115.1 Bacteroidota bacterium | reverse complement strand
CTTATAAAAATAATTCTTTCATCGTTAAATGGGGAGACAGAAGTCTGAATGCTGATGCGTATGTAAACTTCAATACTGACATGAATGGAAAACCCACACAAATGAAAATGGAAGCTATCTCTCCGCTGACAGATTTTAGTTTTGATTTTCAGGATTTGGATTTTGAACGGGAAGCTAATTAGGAAGGGAAAATTGTTATAAGTTTTGTGTTATAAATTTTCAATGTAAATAATTCGGATGATGGATTAAATTTTTCTTATCAATAAGAATTTTTTATATAACAAAAGTGCTTGAGATGTTGCTGCATGAAGAAGGGGTCAAAATCGTTCGTAATCTTGTATTTCATTCAACATTCAACATTCAAAACTTAAAACAAATGAATTAATTCCTAATTTCACCACATCACCTTCAACCAAAAAAATGAAAAGAGAACTCACAAGCTGGTACAGTCCTTCGTTAGACAAAGAAATGCCGATCGTTTCCTACGGCGATTATGGATTTGCTTTATTACTCGTTCCTACGGCTGCGGCGGATTACCTCGAATATGAGCGCTTTCAGTTAATGGAAACGTTAGCACCTTTGATAAACGGTGGAAAAGTACGCGTGTTCTCTATCAACAGTATTAATAATGAAAGCTGGCTGAATAATGAAATGGCGGGCGAACATAAAGCCATCCGTCAGAACCAGTTTAATAATTATGTTTTTAATGAAGTGGTGCCTTTCATCAGAACCAATACTTCGCCGGAAACGCCCATCATCACTTGCGGTGCATCTTTCGGTGCTTTGCACAGCATGAATTTATTTTTGAAACGGCCAGATCTGATCAATGGTGTGATCGCAATGAGCGGCGTTTACGACCTTACAGAATACACCAAAGGTTTTTATGATGATCAGGTGTATTTTAATTCGCCGATGCATTACCTTCCCAATTTACAGGTTGGTTGGTACCTGGATAATATTCGTAAAAGCAATCACATATACATCCTTACCGGCAGCGGCGATTATGAAGATCCAGCCGCTTCTCGCAAGTTTTCTGAAGTGCTCCATCAAAAAAATATTCATCATCAACTTGATGTATGGGGCAAAGAATGGAAACACGACTGGCCTACCTGGCGGGAAATGCTGCCACAGTATCTCAATAAATTTTAAATTATAATTGGGTAACGATTCACGGAATTGTTCGCTCCAGTTGATATTGTTTTACTTTTAGCAGATGAAAAAAAAGTTATTTCTGCTGGATGCAATGGCACTTGTGTTCAGAGCATATTATGCATTGGTGCGTAGCCCGCGTATCACCAGTAAAGGAAGAAATACAAATGCCCAATTCGGATTCACCAATACCTTAGTGGATCTTATAAATAATCAGCAGCCTACACACATAGCGGTTTGTTTTGATACACATGCTTTAACAGAACGCCATATCGATTTTTCTGATTACAAAGCTAATCGCCAGGAAGCTCCCGAAGATATTATTTCAGCCGTGCCGGATATTAAAAAAATCATCAAAGGTTTTAATATTCCCTGCATTGAAAAGGATGGATATGAAGCGGATGATATCATTGGTGCATTGGCAAAACAGGCAGAGAAGGCCGGTTACGAAGTGTACATGGTAACACCCGACAAAGATTATGGTCAGCTCGTTTCTGAAAATATAAAAATTTATAAGCCCGGTTACCAGGGCGGTACCGTTGAAATATTAGGCCCAGATGAAGTTTGCAAAAAATGGGACATTGGTAATGTGAATCAGGTGATAGATATTTTAGGTTTAATGGGGGATGCCGTAGATAATATTCCGGGTATTGCCGGAGTTGGTGAAAAGACCGCGGCTAAACTGCTGAAAGAATATCATACACTGGAAAATATTTTAGAAAATGCAGTCAATATCAAAGGTGCATTGGGAGAGAAGATCCGTAATGGAGTAGACAATGCAATCATGAGTAAAAAACTGGCCACCATTATTCTGGATGTGCCTGTTGAATTTCATGAAGAAGATTTTTGCATCAAAGAATGGGATCGCCCTGCTTTAACGTCCATCTTTACAGAGCTGGAATTTAAAACCATGGGCCGCCGGATTTTAGGCGAAGATCTTCCTGGATTATCTTCTGCACCACAAACAGAACAGCTCGATCTTTTTGGAAACGTGATCAATACCGTTTCCGTCAATGCTCTCCCCGTTGCTACGGCTGTTCCTTTAACTGTAGTTGATAAAAATATCAATAACACCCCGCATCAGTATAATTTGGTAGATGGAGAAGAAGCCATTCAAAAATTGATCGGAGATCTGATGTTGCAAAACGAAATCAGTTTTGATACGGAAACAACAAATGTAGATGCGAATCAGGCAGAAATTGTAGGGTTGAGTTTTTCATACAAACCCGGTGAAGGTTATTATATTCCTATGCCTGCATCGTATGAAGAAGCAAAAAATAAATTGCACCTGTTCATTAAATTATTTAATGATGAAACCAAAAGATGGGTGGGTCAGAATATAAAATATGATCTGCTCGTTATTAAATGGTATGGCATAGAATTAAAAGGTGAATTGTTCGATACCATGCTGGCGCATTATGTGATTGAGCCGGAAGGTAAAAGAAACATGGATGCATTGAGTGCAACATATCTCGGTTATGAACCTATTCCCATCGCAGATCTCATTGGAAAGAAAGGAAAGAATCAGGGAAATATGCGTGATGTGGAAGTAGAAAAAGCAAAGGAATATGCAGTGGAAGATGCCGATATCACTTTGCAGTTAAAGAACAGTTTTCTGCCGATGCTATCTGAAAAAAAAGTTGACAAAGTATTTTATGCAGTCGAAAATCCATTGATACGTGTGCTCACAGATATGGAATTTGAAGGCATCAGAGTGGACGAAAGTTTTTTAAATAAATATTCAACGGAACTCGAAGAGGAAGCAAAGAAAGCGGAAGAAAGTGTATATGCTCAGGCAGGTGTGCGTTTCAATCTGGCATCGCCGAAACAATTAGGTGAAGTATTGTTTGAAAAAATGAACCTCGATGAGAAAGCAAAGAAAACAAAAACAGGACAATACCAAACGGGGGAAGATGTTTTATTGAAACTTGCTTCCAAACATAAGATTGTAGAAGACATTGTTGTCTTTCGTGAACTTACTAAATTAAAGTCTACGTACGTAGATGCGTTACCGTTGCTGATCAACAAAAAAACCGGACGCCTGCATACTTGTTATTCACAGGCTGTTGCTGTAACGGGAAGATTAAGCTCCAATAATCCGAACCTGCAGAATATTCCTATTCGTACAGATAAAGGAAGAGAAATCCGCAAGGCATTTATTCCGCGTGATGAAAATCATGTTCTGGTATCGGCAGATTATTCGCAGATAGAATTACGGATCGTAGCTGCTATCAGCGGCGATGAAAATATGTGTGAAGCATTTCGTTCTGGAACAGATATTCATACAGCCACTGCTTCAAAAGTTTTTGGAGTCGCAGAAGCGGAAGTAACAAAAGAAATGCGTTACAAAGCGAAGAGTGTAAATTTTGGAATTATTTACGGTCAGGGTGCATTCGGCCTTGCAGAAAATTTATCTATTTCCCGTTCAGAAGCCAAAGAGATTATTGATAATTATAAAAAACAATTTCCGGGCATTCAAAAATACATGGACAGCACCATCGCTTCCTGTAAAGATCTCGGTTATGTGGAAACATTGATGGGAAGAAAACGCTGGCTGAAAGATATCAACAGTGCCAACTTTACCGTGAGAGGTTTTGCCGAACGAAATGCCATCAACTCTCCCATTCAGGGAACAGCGGCTGATATGATCAAACTCGCTATGATAAAAATCAGCGACCGTTTGAAAAAGGAGAACATGTTATCTAAAATGTTATTACAGGTGCATGATGAACTGGTATTTGATGTTCCGTTACAGGAACTGCAAAAAATCAAACCAATGATTATCGAGTCCATGGAAAATGCTTTATTATTACCGCATGGTGTTCCCGCGAGTGCAGAGATCGGCCATGGCAAAACGTGGCTGGAAGCACATTGATAAAATATTTTGTACAATAACTTTTGGAATGCTAACATCATATTGTCCCGCTTTACGCTGCAAGCTGCTGCGCAGGCTTTCCGCTGCAATCGGGTGTAGGAAGATGACTGCGTTTTAATACAACTTTTTAAGGAATTGAAAATGGGAATATAGATATGAAATCTTATGTCCGACACCTATAGATGTCGGACGAGAGCCGTTATTACTTACTTAAAATTGTTTGTAAGTATTTTTAAATATTTACATAAAATGATGAGCTTGTAAAAAAGAATAATTATTTTGTTCAACTAAAACAATTAAAATGAAAAAATTATTCATCATCGCAATGGCACTGGTTGCCTTTGCTGGTTGTAATACCAAAGACGAAGCTAAAAAAGAAGAAGCGATGATTTCTTCTGCAGATTCTGCTACATCCACTGAATCCGCTTCAGTGCCATCCACTACAGTAACTGATGCACCCGTAGATTCGGCTACTCAAATGAAAGCATGGATGGCATATATGACACCGGGTAAAGAACACGCCATGCTTGCCAGTCAGGTTGGAAACTGGAAAGAAGATATGACAATGTGGATGAGCGAAGGCGCTCCCGCTCAAAAATATACATCCACCAGCACCAATAAAATGATCTTTAATGGTCTGTATCAGGAATCCGTTCATAGAGGAAATATGGATGGAATGGCATTCGAAGGAAGAAGCGTTATGGGTTTTGACAATACTAAGAATAAATTCGTCTCTTCCTGGATCGATAATATGGGAAGCGGAATTATGCATATGGAAGGTACTTATGACAGTACCAATAAAATGATAACCATGATGGGCAATGCTGTAGATCCGGTGAGTGGTAAGATAATTGATATGAGAGAAACCATGACTTTCATAGATGATAAAACTGTTATCATGGAGATGTATGAAACAAGAGGCGGTAAGGAGAGAAAAAATATGGAAATTAAAATGACGAAGATGTAATATTTGCTAGAGTTTTTTATAACTGCATTACGAAAAATCAAGACTTAGTATGTCTTGATTTTTTTTTTGCTTCTTTTCAATAAGGAAAACATTAAGTTAAATTTATTCTTTTTTTGCTTGCCCAAAAAAAGGGCCCGGCAATCGATATACAGCCCGATTGGCGTTTCAGCTATGTTCGTCAAATGTGCATAGTAAACCCATGGCTAGTATTTTTATTCATCAATTTATTTTATACGGCTGATTATTATTAAACGTGCTGAATAATGTACTTCATTTGAGCCTGCTCTGCACAGATGTTCAACATAGCTACTTGTCCGAAAATCGGGGCTTATTTTCCGACTTGATTTTTTTGTTTACTTTTTCATCCAAGGAAAAAAGAAAAAGATAATTTGGTTGACAACCTGTGAGGTCCCAACCTGTGAGGTTCCAACCTCACAGGTTATCTTTACACAATGAAACCCTTGCTAATCTATTGTTACGATGCCTATTGCGGCTGGTGTTATGGCTTTTCACCGGTGATCTCCCAAATAGCAAATGAATATGCATCGGTGTGTGATTTCGAAGTTATTAGTGGTGGCATGATCCTTCCCGAACAACCCGTACACATTGCCGCTACTGCAGCATATATCAAAGATGCCTATAAAGTAGTGGAAGAAAGAACGGGTGTAAAATTTGGTGCTGATTATCTATGGCATATCGAAAATCCTGATGACAGCGACTGGTTTCCGAATTCAGAAAAACCGGCTAAAGCGATGTGTGTTTTTAAGACTTATTATCCTGAACGTGTTATTGAATTTGCCACAGACTTGCAATATAGTTTATATGTAGAAGGAAGAGATCTTACAGACGATGAAGCCTACCGGCATTTGTTCGAAAAATATGCGATACCATCAGAAGCATTTTATACTAAACTAAAAGATCCGCAGACAAAAGAAGATGCACAGTATGAATTTGCTTTGGCTAAACAGTTGAAGGTTACCGGTTATCCCACCGTTTTTATTCAAAAAGAAGATGGTGTTTTTCATCTGATCGCTCAGGGATTTACTGAATATGAAATACTGAAAGACCGATTAGACAACGTGTTAAAAAAATAGCCGGCGATTGTGCCGGCTATCTGATTTATTTTTTAATTATTCCTTCGTTGCGGTCGTAATGAAGGCTCAATTACATCCACCCATTGTTTCATTTGTTCTGCTGTAAATATTGTCTTAAGTTTTGCATCTCTCGCTTCAACCAGTTCTTTTCTTTTCGTCATCATAGCTTCACGGTCCATATTTCCGGATGCTCGCATTTCCTGCATGGCATTTTGTTGTGCTGTAAAATAATCCGTCATCACCAACTTCGTTTTTTCTGTTGCTTCTGCATCCAGTTTTAACGGAGCTAATTTTTCCATTACGGCTGCTAATCTTTCTTCAGGGGTTTTTCTTTGCTGATCCTGCGCAAATGAAAACAACGATGTAATCATCAGTGCGAATAATAAAACATAACTTTTCATAATTTATTTTTTATTCTTTTTTGATTTGAAAATGACTTTATAAAAACTTGTATCAAATATTTTTTGTTGTTCCGCCGTACAGATATTTCGGATGGCACGAAGATGTTGTAGCATCTGTATCTGCATATCTTTAAAAAATACAGCATTATTTTCCACAGATCGCAGGATTGCTGAATCCGTAAATTGATTTTCTGCAAGGGTCTTCAGGGCAAATCTGCGCAGGCTGTCGGTTTTTGAAAAATCCAGCTTCATGGCTTTGCGGTGTTTCGTTAATAGTGAATCGTAATCTTTCATCTGTGTATCCGCAAAACCAATATCTTTTTTTAAGTATTCGGTAAATACTTCATTACGACCGCCAATTTTTCTGCGTTTATCACTCATTAGAAAATACAGCGTTACCATATTGGCTAACAGCAATACAATAATCAGGAGGATAAGTATTTTATATTTTCCGTTATTCATGGTGTAATATTCTCAACATCATAAATTGATGTGATGCTTGTTGTAAAATAATCATTGGGGTTTTCAGATCTTTTGAATTGCATATTTCCTGTTCCGGTAATTAATACAATATTCAGAAGTACTACAAAAAATAAAATAGTGAATGCAACTGATGGTTTAGTTAGCCAATAAGATATCATTTCCCAAACGCCATCTGTTTTTTGGGGAGCGTTGCTCTGTAAAACCCGTGTTAATAAAAAAGGAGTTGGGGTAGCTCTCTGCGCATCGTTCATGCTGTTATAAATGCCATCGGCCCACATTTTAAAATCATCAGAATTTTTCATACATCATTTTTAATTTTTCAGTCAGGTTGTTTTTAGCTCTTTTCATTTTTGATTCTACAGCCATTCTACTGATTCCCATAATATCTGCGATCTCACCCTGATTCAAACCTTCTATCTTATGCAACACAAAAACTATTCTTTGCGATTCCGGCAGTTTTTGTAAAGCTTTAAAAAGTATTTGCGACTGTTCTTTTCTTTCCGACAACACACCAGGATGTTCAAATTCAACCGGCTCTTCTGCTGCATGATCACCAAAAAATCTTTTTAATAAACCTCCATTTTTTTGCCTCTTTTTTTTCTGTTGGTGATCCAGACATTTATTTATGGTTATTCTATAAATCCATGTTTTAACCGCTGATTCCTTTCTAAAAGTTTCCCATTGCCGGTACACCTGTATAAAAACTTCCTGCGTAATATCCTCTGCATCCTGTGTTTGTTGCACAATACTTAGAGCAGTATTGAACACCATATCTTTCCAGTTATCTATCATTTTTTCTAACGACAGATTTTCCGGATCGTGGGAAGCAATGTTTTTATCGTTCAAAAACTGTATTTAATGATTCGTTCTAAAATTAATTAAAACGAAGGACTTCCACCTGCCGGACGGCCTTGCATTTGTCCGCCACCACTTGAACCTTGTGCTGATGTCTTAGCCGTTCCAAAATTCTTAAGTTTATAGCTAAACGTTAGCATCAAATATTGTGTGAGCACCAAATTCTGAACATCCTCCACATAACTTTCAGTCACATTTCTGGTAATGCTCCTGTTTTGTTTTAATAGATCGAACACAGAAAGTTTTAATTCTCCTGCTTTATTCTTCATGAATTTTTTACCGATTGCTGCATTCCATAACCAGTAATTCTGATTGAAACCAGCACTTAATCCGCTGTAAGATTGATTGGAAACATCGTTTTGAATGAACCAGCCTTTTTTAGATAATAAATTTAATTGTGCACCTGCAACTTGTACCAGATAATCATTATTCAGTAAAGGCTGTAACGTATTTCTTACCACACTATAATTAGCGTTGTAGGAAATATTAAAATCAACTCTCTCTGATATATTACTGGAAACTACTGCACCGGCGGTATAGGTGAAATTTTCTGAAACACTTTTCACATCATTTACTAAACCAGGTATTTTCGACCAGCTAAAACCACCATTCATATTCAGGTTCGATTTGATAAATTTTACCGGCATGCCGTAAGTGAGGAACGAGCGAAGGCTCACATATCCATTCATATTCACTGGCTTGGTCAATTGCGATCCACGTTGTAAAATGGTTCCGTTATCAATTACAGAATCTGTACGGGCTATGTATGTTCCATTGGCAATATAATTAGTTGCCTGCTGCACAAATATATTTGCGAAAAAACTTTTTCCTTTTGCGGTATTGGTATATGTGTAACGGGTACTTAATACATTGGAAAATTGTTGTTTGAGATCAGGATTACCTGTGGTGAGAAACAATGGATTATTATTGTTCACTACATTTTGTAACTGTGTTACAGACGGCGGATTCGTAGAAGATCGGTAAAAAATATTTACACTTTCCCTTGCGTTAAATTTCTTTCTGAACATCGCATTCGGCAATATATTATTGAAAGATTTATTCACCTTGGCAAATTGCGGAAATATCTGCTGACTTTCCAGTCCTGTATATTTATATGATAAACCGAATGCGATCATATTATCGCGGTCACCTTTCCTGTAGGAAACAGAGGCGGTATGCGACGTGGTGGTATTGTCGAATTTGTTGGATAATGTAGTATCAAATGAAGAATATTTGCTGGTTCCATTATCGTATTGATACACTGCCTGGTCTGACTTATTTTTTGAAACAGAAGGTGAGAGGTTAAATTGTAATTGAGCTTTTTTACCAATTGGTTCTGTATAGGCGACATTAGCGGAATACGTATCACCGTTTACCAGTTGATCTGTGTATTGCTGTAATGAATCATTGGAAATTCCGGTGTTATAATATCTGTTGATCGATTCAAGATAAGTATCTCCCACCCGGTTATTTTTAGCATAGCCAAGGTTGAATGAAATGGTTCTTCCTTTCTTTTGAAATGCATGTCTGAATAATAAATTATTGTTGGTATTATAACCGGAATTTTTTGCATTTCTTTTATAATCCGTACTGCTGATAAGCGATGTACTGGTAAAATACCTGCTACCGGTTACAAGGTTTGATGCATTGTTATTCTGAAAACTTACGGAAGGAGAAAAGATCAGAGAATTGGACGAATCAATTTTAAATTCCATCCGGAGATTCAAACGGTTATTATAATTTTCTGAAGAAGAGATACTATTCTCGTCATAAAATTGGTTAGCACTGTTTTGTAAAAAATACTGGCTGTTAGAAATCTGATTATTATTGGTATTACTGTTATTGAAAAAATAACTTCCCGAAACTTCCATTTTGTTTCCCCACTTATCCGAATAGTTAATACCGAAAGCATTAGTTGCGCTGATTCCATTTTGCTGGCCAACGGTAAAATTATTATTATTACCACCGAAATTTCGGCTTCCACCTCCGCGATTTCCACCGCCACCTCTGCTGCCACCGCTGTTACTTCCGGATACGCCTAACAGATCTTCCGCTGCAAAATTTTGTTGATTTATATTATTAAATAATCCAACCAGCGATATCCTTCTGTCGCCCTTAAAAAAACTAACATTTCCGCCGGCACTATAACGATCATCCGTTCCATATCCTGCATACAACCTTCCGAATTGCCCATTTCTGCTGGCTGATTTCGTAACGATGTTGATCGATCGCTGTGCATTCCCATCATCCAATCCGGTAAATTGTGCCTGATCACTCAACCGATCAAACACCTGAATTTTATCAACGATTTCTGCAGGAAGATTACGCAAAGCCGCTGTGGCATCATCGCCAAAGAATTTTTTTCCGTCAACTGTAACAGACCTAACCTGTTCGCCTTGTGCCGTAACTGTTCCGGCCTTATCAACCGTAATGCCGGGCATTTTTTTGATGAGGTCTTCCGTGGTGGCATCCGGATTTACTTTAAACTGGCTGGCGCTGTATTGAGAAGTGTCTCCCTTTTGTGTTACAGGAGGTGTTCTGGAAATGACAGTGACGGATTGCAAATCATTTTTATCAGTTCTGTTCAACCGAAGAGCATCAAAAATTCGTGTATAATTATTGGAGCTGTCCAAAGTGATAAATGAAACAAATTGCTGGTAGCCAACAGATGTGATCGTTAAAATCAGACTATCAGCTGGAAGTTCATACACATTAAAAACGCCATCTGTGGAAGAGGCTACAACTTTTACCAATGTACTGTCAGACTGTAACAGGATACTTATCGTAGCGCCCGGTAAGGGCTTCTGGTTTGTCGCATCAATTGCAACTCCTTTGATCGTGCCATTTTGTGCGTAAGATGTAGAAATAGAAAAAAAACTAATGACTAAAAACAAAATTCTCCTCATAAAATATATTTACTGCTGTTCCTTAGACGGCATCCGTTCTAATATCAGGCGGAAAATGGAAAAAAAATCTTATTGGCTGTGTGGTTGCTTCCAATACATGAATTACTTTAACTTGCAACACTTAAAATAAATGTATGGAGTATAATAAGATCGTTGCCGTTACGGGTTTAAGTGGTTTATTCGAACTGGTGTCTTCTAAAGCGGATGGTGGCATCGTTCGTTCACTGGATGATAACTCGGTAAAATTTGTTAGCAGCCGCGTGCATAATTTTTCTCATTTGGAAAGTATTGAAGTATACACAAAACGTGATAATGTAAATCTCGTGGATGTGTTTAATGCTATGAAATCATCTGATGCAACTTTACCGGATGCTAAAGCGGATGGAAAAGCAATCAAAGCTTATTTTGAAAAAGCATATCCGGATATGGATTTCGAAAGAGTATATGGCAGCGATATGAAGAAAATGGTTCGCTGGTTTGAAATTCTTAATAAATCCAATATAGAGATTAAGTTATCGGAAGCTACAGAAGAGGGTGGTGAAGTAGCGGAGAAAAAAATGAGCACCGCAAAAAATGTTGAACCAAAGGCTGCTTCTGTTAGAAATGCACCGCCTAAAAAAATAAACACACCCAGAAAGATGGCTTAGTTTTTCCTAATGTTATTCTATGCAATACAAAGCTGATATTGAAAAATTGCAGAGATCATTTCTGCCCGAAAATTTTGAATTACATGACTGGCAATCGGTGGAGCTTTTTTTCAAAGACCTGCTTTCACGTGATATTTCCACCAAAGATTCTTTGGAAAAATGGTTGAAAGATCAAAGTGAGTTGGAAGCTGCTGTAAGTGAAAATGCCTGCTGGAGACAGATCAAAATGACCTGCGATACATATAATAAACTGTTGGAAGAATCTTTCAATTTTTTCTGCATGGAAATTCAACCGAAGATCCAGCCATATGCAGATGCACTAAATAAAAAATTATTAGCAGCTCCTGCGCTTAAGGAACTGGATCAGCATAAATACCACACGTTCCTCCGGGTGGTTCAGAAAAATATAGAACTTTTTAAAGAAGAAAATATTCCGCTACAGGCCGAAGTTTCTGTTTTACAACAACAATACGGGCAGATTACCGGCGCCATGACCATAGAGGTAGAGGGCAAAGAATATACATTGCAACAGGCCGGAAGATTTCTGGAAAGCCACGATCGTAATATTCGTGAACAGGTATACCATAAAATACAAATAAGGAGATTAGCAGATAAAGACAAGCTGGATGAATTGTATGATAAACTCATTGCGCTTCGCCATCAGCAGGCTTTGAATGCAGGTTTCAACTCTTATACAGATTTTCGCTTCAAAGAATTGGGAAGATTCGATTACGGCATTCAAAATTGTTTTCATTTCCACGATGCTGTAAAACTGCATGTGCTTCCATTAGTGAAAAGAATTTATGAACGTAAGAAACAACTCTTAAAAGTAGATA
>JANOAO010000111.1:0-4808 GCA_031411115.1 Bacteroidota bacterium | reverse complement strand
TCCTCCTGGTGTTGTATTAGCACCGCTTGCCCCCGATATACAATATACAGGTGCATCTATACATCCAGCGATAGGCGAACTGGTAGATTTCCGTACGCCTGTTACTTATACAGTTACAGCAGAAGATGGGAGCACAAGGAGTTATGTTGTATTAGTATCCAATATTTCTACTACAAAAGAAATACTGGACTTCCGTTTTACCGCTTCACAGAACCCCGGTATATCATCAGACGCTATAGGTGAATTTCTAAATGATTCCAGCATCGTTGTACGTATACCTGGTGGAGTCAATTTACAAACACTCAGACCGACTATTACACATAATGGAATGAACATCAATCCGCAAAGTAGTCAGCCGACTGATTTCAGCCGCATGGTTTATTATACGGTAACGGCTGAAGACATGTCTACCCGAAAATATAATGTAATGGTCACCTCAAACAACCGTGTGTTCGTTGGATGCGGCAACGGGTATGTATATGCGTTGGATGCAGTAAATGGTCAGCAGGTATGGAGCTTTAACGGAGGTAATGCAATGGGAAGTCCGGTTTTTGCAGGAGGGAAAATTTATGTGGCCGCACAGGGAGGTTCTGTGTTTTGCCTAAATGCAGATAATGGCTCCGTAATATGGACCTTTGCAAACATGGTTACCAACTATACCACACCCTGTGTGTATAATGGTAAGTTGTTTATTGGCTATAATCGCACAGCACCCTATGGGGACGGGTTGTATGCACTGGATGCTGCGGGTGGTAATTTGTTGTGGACGCACCCGATTATGAATGGTATAGGTTATGGTGGTATCGCTACACCCACTGCAGTGGATGATAAAGTTGTTTTGACAGAGTTTAATATCGGTATTCGTGTATTGGATGCAGCCACTGGTACGGCAACATGGAGTTATAATCCAGGCATAGTAATGTCCAACCCCCTGGTTAAAGATGGTGTTGTTTATACGGGCACAGAAGCGAGTCTAATTTCCGCCTATAACCTGTCAAATGGCAGTTTAATCTGGAGGAATAACACCTATCCTAATACCATTGGATCACCTGTTATGGCTAATGATGTGATTTACATTGCTGGTGGATTTTACATGTATGCTATCAATAAATTAAATGGCAGCATCATCTGGCAACAACAATCATGGGGAGGTTATTATGGTATAGGTAGTGGTTCACAATATGCCGGCAGATTTTCAGCACCATTTGTTTCGTTAGTTGATACTGCTTTATTCGCCGGGAATAATGATGATCTCACCTATAATCTTAATTTGACAACCGGAGAAAAAAACTGGAACTACACCAATACATTACAGGTTAAAAATATTACACCGAATCCTGTAGCTGCTCATGGAATGATGTTTACCGGAAGGGAAGATAACAGCCTGTATGCTTTTGCTACCAGAAATGGATCATTGATCTGGAAGTTTACTGCACCAGGTGCCATCAATACGGATCCATGTCTGACAGATAATAGCGGGAATGTTTTTTATAGCGGTAATTCAGGAAATAATAATTAAGGAATTTTTATTTAACCTATAAGTTTTAAAGTATTTCGCAAGACTTTCCTGGTTTAACAAAAGTGCAAAATGGTTACACCTGGAGCAACATCAGTATAAATACTTTTGTGTGTTCTTTGTGTGCATTTTTGGTGCCCTCTGAGTTAAACCTTCATTCTCACATTCGCAAACTCTCCCATTTGCATATCTGCACATTCGCACATCTAAAAATTTGCAAATTGAATTATTACTTTTCCATAAAATCATTCTGAAACACCAAAATTTTAGTGTTTTCTGCTAATTATTTATCGCTGTTCAGCAATAAACAATTGGGAATGATCTGCAATGACCAATAGTTTTACCCTTGTAAATCACTATTAAATCTACAATTATGCGTACGAAAACTTTACTTCCGCTTTTATTGATGCTGGCCCTATTCAGCTGTAAAAAAGATGCTCCTGTTCAGGAACCCATACCGGTAGTGCCACCCTTCCCTATGCATTCCCAGGCACGCTTAATGGATGTTTTTGGACATCCTGTGGCCGATAGCATGCCTTGCTTAAAAAAAATGACAGATCCTGATGATTCTACTGTTGCCTACCTGTTCAAATATAATACAGCCGGATTATTAACAAAGGTGATGTCTGTACTTAACGGAGCAAATGTTGATAGTATCTTATTCAATTATGATAGTCAGAACAGGTTAACAGAAACAATAGAATACGAGAGCTACAGTATAACTTATGGCCCTGATAATAAAATAGCATCGCTGACAACCTCCTCAACTTCGACCGCTTATGTTTTTTCATACCCTGCTACTAATAAAGTATCGGTTCGTACCATTGTAGCCGGTGGGGAAATTTACCAGGATACCTTGCAATTCGATGCAAATCATAATCAGACAAAATTTACATCCTGGTACCTTTATCCCGGAACTGCTCCCTATCTTCTGACTTCTGATACCTATAGTTATAGCAGTAATATTAAAAGTGCTTTTTATCCTTCAGCATTGAATGATTATTTTGTGTTGGCAGGTATTGTGAATCATGGATCACCAATTGAACTTATCGGACGAAATGTATTGACAAACCTGGTAAGCTATGATGATCAGTCACAACCCGCTTCACAAATAGTGCTTTCAGATTCACGTCTTAATGGGAGCTTTCCAACATTTCTGAAATATAGATACACTAATGGTAGTTACCATGAAGACTATAGTTATGGTTTTGAATATGATTGTCATTAGGTGGGAGATGTGCAAATGGGTGAATGTGGCTGAAAATGTGCAAATAGGAGAATGTGCAAATGAGCAAATTGGGGAGAGGTTCAATGTAATGGTAGAACAAAATCAGGAACAAGATGCAGACACCGTACCCGTATTGGAAATGGATTTTGTTTTCAGCATCAGCCGGGAAGATGAATTTTATTTCATTTAAATGAGAATTTGTCGATTCTCTTGTAGATGTAAGCAGGCTTTATAAACTACAACTGAATGTTGAATACTACGTTCCTTTATTTAAATGCATATAAAATACACCCCCTCAATTCTAATTGCAATAATTGCTGCATGTCTGTTTCCGGTATTGCAAAACAACCCCAGCTCCATTTTGTAGACATTCTACTGGCTGAATGAATGACAATATTCCTGGTTCTAGCATTTGAGTTAATAGCATCCAGCCCGTCCAGTTTAATAGCTCGTCCAAAAATGCCGTTGTATTGTTCTCCTATTTTATAATGCCCTAAACTGGTCTTCTTTGTTCCGATATCATTTGAAAAATCAGTTGCATATTGATCCCCACTATTTCCGGCATGTGCACAGGTAGTGTACATGATTACTTTGCCGGTTGTTTTATTGATTACGTAAAACCTTTTTTCATTAATAGACTTTTTGAAATCTATATAAATGGCATATTTGTTTTCTGTAGGTTTTACAGGTAGTGTAGTCTGAATGAAGATGCAGAGAATGAGAAATAGAAAGTTCATGGTAATGGTTGGAGGTATGAGATTACGAGAAGACTCATTTCCATAAAACATCTTTACTTTTTCCCTTGATGGAAAAAGTAACAAAAAGATCAAGAAAGGAAATATATACCGGCCATTTCCTTTCATACAGCACTACTCGTCATTAGTGCAAAGTAGGCTGAGAAGTGGATTGCTTATCATCGCCAATGCTTCGATGGCTTTTACACTTAATTGTGTAAGTATAATTATTCTTTTGTGGTCTTTGTTAATCCTTTGTGGCCTCTGTGTTAATATGTATTTCAAAAAAATCAAGAAAGGAAATATATACCCGCCATTTCCTTTCATACAGCACTACTCGTCACTAGTGCAAAGTAGGCTGTGAAGTGGATCGCTATTCAACGTCTTTGCTTCGTTAATTTCTAATTTATTGGGTGATAATGCAACGAAATTTTTAACTTCATCCTATCCAAAAGCCATGCACTGAACCTGAGTTTACTATGCTCAACTGCTTGTCAAAGCTCCCCGGCGAATAGGGGTAATTATTCGCCGGTGCCTTTTTTTGGTTCTTTTTTTTGCACAAAAAAAAGAACATAATATTTTGTAAAAGCATATTTACTTTTTTCCCTGATAAAAAATGTAAGCAAAAAAATCATGAAAGGAAATATATACCGGCCATTTCCTTTCTTCAGCTCCTGATTTTGTATGGAAAGTGGGCTGTTAAGTGGATCGCTAATTATCGCCTTTGTTTATTAGTTTCTAATTACTATTTTACTACTCTGAATCATACAAATCATTTCAATCAAATAAATCATAGTTCAGACAAAATAATGTGCAGACAAGGTTTTAACACAAAGTGCCTCTGTGTTAGAATGTATTTAATTTGTAAGAATCAGCAAATTCGTTTGCAAAATCTATAAGTTTAATTTTTCCCATTACCGGTGTATGTTTGTCATAATCTTCTCTCAAAGCACCAGTATGTGCGGCGGCGCCCATTTCAATAAAATTAGTTACAAGATGAGGCGGTATTCCATTTTTTTCCATACCTGCTTTTGATTGTTCGTTGGTAAAAGTCAACCATTTTAAATCGGGCTTGCCAATGGCATTTCCTAAAATACGGGCAACCTCACTGGCAGTAAGGTCATCACTTGCCACATATCTTATTTTAATTCTGGCAGAAGTATTTTGTAACTCTTCTGCTGCCGCTGCAGCAATATCAACGGTGTGCACAAGAACTATTTTATCATCTCCCCCAAAGTTAGAAGCCATAAAACCAGCTTGTTTTATCATGCTCACAAAAGAAAATAAGTTGTAGTAAAAATAACCCGGACGAAGATGTGTAACATCTACA
>JANOAO010000110.1:0-2048 GCA_031411115.1 Bacteroidota bacterium | reverse complement strand
GTGCTGCATGAATGTTTATTGAATGATATTGTGGAAGAAGTGTTGGTGATAAACAGGAAACCTTGCGGTGTGGTTCATCCCAAACTGAAAGAAATTATCCATAAAGATTTTTTCAATTTTGCTGCTATTGAAAATCAGTTGACAGGTTACAACGCCTGTTTCTTTTGCCTCGGTGTTTCTTCTGTAGGGATGAAGGAAGAAGAGTATACAAAAATGACTTACACACTTACCCTGCATGTAGCTGAAACATTGAGTAGGAATAATAGGGAGATGGTTTTCTGTTATGTGTCCGGTGCCAGCACAGACAGTACAGAAAAAGGAATGTCTTGTCCTAAAATGGGTTTACACAAATAAGTGTAAAAATGAATCATCAAAATGACTATTTACAAAGGAATTTATACAGCCTCGAATTGCAACATCAGATTTGCAAAGAGCATGTTGAGGGTGGAGTAAAACTTGCCGATCTTGTTCGTAAATACAAATTAACTTCACATTCCCTCATTCATGATTGGCTTCGTAAACTAGGTTATCTTCCTGGCACAAACCGAAGGTCTCAGGTGTTGTACATTGGGCTTGAAAATTATTCATTAGTGGACAAAAAACCAGATAAAACAAAAGTTGAGTTAACAGAGATTGCCGCTTTAAAAAAGGAGCTGGAAGATGCAAAGCTTCTGGCGGAAGGTTATCGTAGAATGATAGAAATTGCCGAAACAGAGCTAAAAATTACTATCAGAAAAAAGCCCAATACCAAGTAATCCATGAATTAAAATGCAAATACTCAAGGGTAGGTCTAGCCCGTATTTGCAGATTATTTGGTATCACACGTCAGGCTTATTATCAAAACTCTTGGGAGGCAGAAAGTTTACAAACGGCTGATTTGCTAATTGTAAAAGAGGTGCAAAGGATCAGAAAAAATCATAGAGCCATGGGTACCCGAAAGCTTTATGAACAACTTCAACCTTTTATGATAACGCATGGTATAAAAATAGGTAGAGATGCACTCTTTGATTTACTAGCAGCAAATCAATTACTGATAAAACGTCGTAAAAGGCGCATGCAGACTACGTTTTCGAGCCACTGGCTTAGAAAGTATCCAAACCTGATAAAAGAATTTATACCATCGGCAATTAACCAATTATGGGTAAGCGATATTACCTACTGGAAAATAAATACCGGCGAACATCTTTACATCTCATTAATTACAGATGCCTATTCCCGTAAAATAGTTGGCTACAACGTAGCTGAAACAATGGAAGCCATCCAGAGCATAGCAGCGCTGCAAATGGCTCTGGCAACTCTTGGGGGAGTTGCCAGGCCAAAGCAGCTTATTCATCATAGCGATAGAGGGATACAATATTGCAGTGGCAAATATGTAAAGCTATTGCAGGACAATAATGTAAGGGTAAGTATGACAGAAAGTGGAGATCCATTGGAGAATGCCATTGCAGAAAGAGTCAATGGAATTATAAAAGAAGAGTACTTAAATTTTTATGAAACAATTACACTTGAAGAAGCAAAGAAACAACTAGTTAAAACAATTACATTATACAACAATGATAGACCCCACATGAGTATCAGCAACAAAACTCCAAACCAAGTACATCAAGGAAATAATATTAATCATCAAAGGCTATGGAAAAGCTATTGCAAAAATTACAATACTTTTGAAAAAGAAACAACATAAAACCTGTAAACCTATAGCAGGATTATTTATCTAACCTGTAAACTAATTTTAGGACGAGTCAGTTACCTGAAAAATGGGTCAACATTTTAAAGCTGTCGTTTCCATCATAATAAAATCTTGCTGATGAATAATAATAGTCTTCCATGTTAATGCACAAACCGGCACGTACGGGATTATAGTGGATGTACTCTAACTTTTGTATGAATACTTCATGCGTTCTCAATTCAATGCTTAATGGTTCTCTTTTCCATACCTGGTAAGTTCTGTCATACTTATTTACTTTTAATTCTGCAAGCAGAGTTGAATCATCATTGATTAATGAACGTTTCAATTGCTGTGCTGTGTATTTCATAAATGAAGCCTG
>JANOAO010000109.1:0-9823 GCA_031411115.1 Bacteroidota bacterium | reverse complement strand
ATTATTTCCATCAACGACATAATGAACTATGGAAATTCAACGGCGAAGAAATAATAAAAGAATTACAGCAATTCACGAAAATGCTGTTATGTGCGGAAGACCTGGGAATGGTACCGCCCATGGTTGAATCTGTTCTACTTGATAATAATGTTCTTTGTTTAAGAGTAGAAAGGATGCCTGTAAATAATGAACAAATGTTTTCAACGGCCAATGCTCCTTATCTTTCCGTTATAACTCCTTCTACACATGATATGAGTCCGATACGTGAATGGTGGCTGGAAAAAGAAGCTCCGGTTCAATGGTATTTTAATTATGAGCTTTTAAATGATGGTCTGGCACCTGATGTTTTAAACATCGATAACGCAAAATCTATCATCCGAAATCATCTTCAGTCGCCTGCAATATTTGCTGTTTTTTTAGTACAGGATATTTTGTCAATGGATGAAACATTAAGAAATCCGGAAATGCAAAATGAACGCATTAACGATCCTGCACAACCAGATTTTGAATGGAGTTACCGGATGCCTGTTTCACTGGAAACTTTGATGCATTCCAAATCTTATAATAAAGAATTAAAAAAGATGATCAGGTCATCGGGCAGATAATATGAAAATCAACTATAAAAAATTTGAGCTTCCTTTTATTCATCCATTTACAATTTCAAAAGGAACAAAAACCCATCAGCCAACACTTATCGTACAGCTTGATCATTTTGGTATTACAGGATATGGTGAGGCACCGGCAATTTCTTATTATAATATCCCTGTAGAGAAA
The DNA here is from genome assembly GCA_031411115.1 of Bacteroidota bacterium. Lineage (GTDB taxonomy): Bacteria > Bacteroidota > Bacteroidia > Chitinophagales > Chitinophagaceae > Ferruginibacter. The sequence goes on along the minus strand of JANOAO010000109.1, from coordinate 9,049 downwards.
ATGATAGAAGATATTGAAGGTAAAAGAAAATTTATTGAACAATTTTCTTTTCACGACCCTGAACGTTACTGGCATTATTTGCATCATCTTTTTCCGCAGAACCCTTTTTTAGTGTGTGCATTGGATATGGCAGGATGGGATATTTATGGAAAAATAAAACGTAAACCTTTGTACGAATGCTGGGGATTGGATATCAATCTTTCACCCGTTACAGATTATACAATTGCAATAGATACACCTGATGTAATGATTCGTAAAATGAAAGAACGTCCATGGCCCGTCTATAAAATTAAAATGGGTTTTGAGAATGACATAGAAACGCTTACGGCTTTACGCAAAGAAACCGATGCTGCTATCCGCGTTGATGTAAATGCAGCATGGACATTGGAGACTGCCATGCAAAAAATTCCAGTATTGAAAGATCTGGGTGTAGAACTGGTGGAACAACCTTTAGCAAAAGATGACTGGGAAGGAATGAAAAAATTATACAACTGGTCACCATTGCCGCTATTTGCGGATGAATCATGCGTAGCGGAGCAGGATGTATTGCACTGTCACAAACATTTTCACGGTATTAATATTAAACTCACCAAATGCAGTGGCATTACGCCAGCCCGGCGAATGATCGAAAAGGCACGTGAACTTGATATGAGGATCATGATCGGCTGTATGAATGAAACTACAGTTGGCTCTGCAGCTATTGCTCATTTGGCTCCACTGGCAGATTATATAGATATGGACGGGCCATTATTGCTAAAGGATGATGTGGCAGAAGGGTTGTCGTTTAACAATGGAAAAATTATGTATAATTCAAACACCGGTCTTGGAATAAACATGTTCCATGCTATCTCATAATCATTTTTACAATCTTTTCTTTTTTACCATACGGAGGATAACGAAATGGCAGATCCAACCACGTGGTTGTCTTCAACATACCTTTTGAATGGGTAAAGGTGTCGAATGAAAATTTCCCATGATATCTTCCCATTCCACTGGTGCCAACACCACCAAAAGGAATGGCCGGATTACTTAAATGCATGAGTGTATCATTTACACATCCTGACCCAAACCGTATATTTTCAATGATAAATTTTTCATTTTTTTTGCTATTGGTAAAAATGTAAAGCGCCAGCGGATAAGCGAATTGATTCACCATTGCAGGTAGATCAGCAAAATTTTCATATTCGATCACAGGTAGAACAGGTCCAAAAATTTCTTCCTGCATTATTTCATCTTTCAGGCTGATACCATCCACTAAAGTTGGAGCTATGTACAAATTCTCCCGGTCTTTTTCCCCACCAAAAATCAGGTTTCCGTAGTTGAGATATTTTGCTACGGCATCAAATCTTTTGTGATTCACCATTCTGGGATAATCGGGACTTTCCTGAGGGTTATCACCATAAAATTGCAGTGCAGTTTTCTGTATTAAAGTACATAATTTTTCTTTTACTGATTTATGTACTAGAATGTAATCAGGCGCCACACAAGTTTGTCCGGCGTTAATAAATTTTCCCCAGGTAATTCTGTTTGCAGCGATGGTTAAATTTGCCGTTTCATCAATTATACAAGGCGATTTGCCACCCAATTCTAAAGTTACCGGTGTGAGATTTTGGGCAGCCATGGCCATGATCTTTTTTCCGACAGATACACTTCCTGTGAAAAATACATGGTCGAAAGGAAATTCCATTAAGTGTGGAACTACTGTTGCTCCTTCACCGGTAACTACTGAAATATATGCTTCATCAAATATTTCTTGTATAAGCTGCATAATAATTTCGCTGGTATACGGTGTTTCTTCTGATGGTTTTAATACCGTGCAATTTCCGCCTGCGATTGATCCTACCAATGGAGATAGCATTAATTGAAATGGATAATTCCAGGGTGCAATGATGAGTGTAATACCTAACGGGTTTTTATAAATTTTACTGGAAGAAGGTTGAGCTATAAAAGGTGTAGAAACGGATTCCGGTTCCATCCAGCTTTTTAAATGATTTAAAGTATAATTGATCTCCTCATATACAAATCCGATTTCGTTGGTATATGTTTCCAAAGAAGGTTTATGCAAATCTTTAAACAATGCCTGAATGATATCAGCTTCCTTTTTTTTAATTCCGTTTTTTAGTTTGAGAAGTTGTTTTTTTCTGAATGCATAAGATTGTGTGTTGCCATTCTGAAAGTAAACCTGCATGCGCGAAAATAATTGTCCGATGTTGTGCATATGATTGATGTGAGCATACAAATTACACAGAATGCCCGTAAGGCTGATATTTTGTACAGGGATATTCCTCCGTTAATGAAAATAGCCGATTTTCGCAGCATGACTCCAGAAAGAAGTGAAAGGCTTACAAGCGTTTTAAATAAGCGCCAGCCGAACCTGACGATTGTATTGGAAAATGTATCAGACCCACATAATATTTCTGCAGTGATGAGAACCTGTGACGCGGTTGGAATTCAGGATATTTATATTTTGAATACGATTATTGAAAAACATAAAAAATGGGGCGCCAGAAGTTCTTCCAGTGCTGCAAAATGGTTAACGGTTCATCAGTTCACCGATGTTCAGGAATGCATGGATGAACTGAGAAAAAATTACAATAAAATTTATTCCACACACTTGTCAAAAGATGCTGTTGGTTTATATGATATGGATCTGACCGATTCTGTAGCGCTTGTTTTTGGTAATGAACATAGTGGTGTCAGTGAACAACTGATGCAAATGGTGGATGGAAATTTTATAATTCCGCAGGTAGGTATTATTAAAAGTTTAAACATATCGGTTGCATGTGCGGTAACTTTATACGAAGCTCTCCGGCAGAAATCGATTGCGGGACATTATAATTCACCTTCATTGTCGCCGGAAAAATTATCGGATCTTCGTGAGGTCTGGGGATTTCAGGAAGAAGATTAATCCACAATCCGGGAATTTATATCCCAATTAAATAGAAGAGACAGGCAGTTACTCTGCAAAATACAACACATTGATTCATATAATGTTGTGGCATATCTTTTGACTTTTGCGTATGAAACAGGCTAAATTATGCGGTCACATCATGCTATAAATTTTATAGCGTTCTTTTTACTATTTTTTATTTCTTGTAATTCTACTCAAAAGAAATCTCAATTTCCGGATTCAGAAATGTATAATTTTTCGAATCCAAAAGTTTTGGATTTGCCAATGGAACTCGACGAAATTTCAGGCATTGCTTATTATCCAAAAGATACAAGCGTATTTGCAATAGTTGATGAAGACGGGATGCTGTATAAAATCTCTTTGAAAAATCCAGAAGTTTTGCGTTCGTGGAGATTTGATAAAAAAAGAGATTACGAAGACTTATTACTGATAGATACAACCTTTTATGTTTTGGTAAGCAGTGGAGATATTGTGAAGGTGAATTTTACAGGAGACAAACTTACTTCCACCAAAATAGAACTTTCCAGTGCGTCTAAAAATCAAAATGAATTTGAATCAATGTTTCAGGATTCTAATAAAATAATTATTTTATGTAAAAGTTGTGATGTTGATACAAAAAATCAATCTACTTCATATTCCTGCAACCTAAATGATTCTATACCTATCATGGTTCCGCATAATTCAATAAATTATAGCGAACTGTTTAAAAATAAGCCGAAAAATCTTAAAGCTTCAGCCGCAGCGGTTAACCCGATTACCAATGAGATCTATATAATTTCCGCAATTGAAAATTTATTAGTGGTTACTTCAATGGATGGTAAATTAAAATCATCTTTCCAGCTTAACCCCAAAATTTACAAACAACCGGAAGGTATTGCCTTTACACCTGAAGGAGATCTGATTATATCTAACGAGTACGCTGAAAATGGCCACTCTAATTTATTGCTTATGAAAAATAAAATACAGAAATGATGAAATTTACCTTCTTAGCATTAATAATATTTATATCATCTGCTGTTTTTGGTCAGGATAGTTTGCAGGCAAGAATCATCCTTATTGGTGATGCAGGTGAACTTACCAAAGGACGTCATCCGGTTGTGGATGCTGCCCGAAAATTAATTCCGCTAGATGCAAAAACAACAGTGGTATATCTGGGAGATAATTTATACAAATCGGGTTTACCGGATGATGCATTGCCTACTTATGCTATTGCAAAAGCACCGTTGGATTCACAGATTCGGATTGCTGCCGGTAAGCCTGTAAAAGTTTATTTTATACCCGGCAACCACGATTGGGCTAATGGAGGTGTAAATGGCCTGGAATCTATTTTAAGGGTTCAATCTTATATTGATGTTTTAGGTGATAATATGGTGGCCATGCTGCCTCGTGATGGTTGTGCAGGACCAGTGGAAGTAAAGATTAATAAAGATATTACGCTTATTACAATGGACAGTCAGTGGTGGTTACAGGAATTTGAACGTCCGGGAATTGAATCTGATTGCCCTTATAAAACGAAGGATGAAATAATTACAGAACTGGAAGAGATTCTTGATAAAAACGCTGATAAAATAGTTTTGCTTGCCACACACCATCCTTTTAAAAGTTATGGCCCGCATGGTGGATACTTTACGCTTAAACAACATTTATTTCCTTTTACAGATGCCATCCCGGGATTGTATTTTCCATTACCGTTAATCGGCTCTGCATATCCATTAACAAGAGCCGTATTTGGTACCGCACAAGACTTGAAACATCCATTATATCAGGAAATGATTAACCGAATTGATGGTGTGGTAAAAGGAAGAAATAACATCATTCATATTTCTGGACATGAACATGCGCTGCAACTTATACAGGATAGTGGCCAGCATTATATCGTTTCAGGAAGCGGCTGTAAAACCACACGTGTTTCCAAAGGAAAGAATACAAAATATCATTCTCCGGAAACTGGTTTCGCGGTCCTTAACATTTTCAAGAACAAAAAAGTGGATGTTGTTTTTTATGAAGTAAACGGCGATTCTATAAAAAAAGCTTATGATGGAAAAGTACTTGATTTTGCGCCCCTGCCTATTCTTCCGCCGGATACGGTACGAAAAGCTGAATATGCATTTAAAGATCATGTGGTGATTTCCGCATCTGACCGTTATAAAAAAGTTAATTGGGCTAAGCGATTGATTTTTGGAAAGAATTACCGGAAGGAATGGAGCCAGCCTGTTACGCTTAAAGTATTTAATATTCAAAAAGAAAAAGGCGGATTAACCATAAAAAGTTTAGGAGGCGGAAAGCAGACAAAGTCGTTAAGACTTACAGATAAAAACGGACTTGAATGGACATTGCGTACGGTAGATAAAGATCCGGAAAAGGCATTGCCTGAAAATCTACGTAACACATTGGCGCAGTCGATCGTTCAGGACATGATCTCTGCAAGTTATCCTTATGCTCCGTTGGTAATACCCGACCTTGCTAGAGCTGTAAATATCCCAACTTCTGATCCTCTTTTCTTCTTTGTGCCAGATGATCCGGCATTAGGTAAATACAGACCTATGTTTGCGAATACAGTTTGCATGCTTGAAAATCGTGATCCAACAAAATTTTCAGAGGAAGCAAAAAGTACAGATAAAGTATTAAATAAAATGTATGAAGATAATGAGCATCACATTGATCAGGAGAAAGTCTTGAATGCAAGATTACTGGATATGCTCATAGCGGATTTCGATCGACATGCGGGGCAATGGCGCTGGGGAACAGATGATACTGGAAGAGGAAAATTATATTATCCATTACCGCGTGACCGCGATCAGGCATTTTTCCGTTCAGATGGGTTGCTGGTGAAATCCCTTTCAAAAAACACAATGCCGTTTCTGGAAGGTTTCAACAAGAGTATAAAAAGTGCACCGGGAATGAATTTTGTGGCGAAAGATTTCGACAGGCTTTTTTTAAATAATATTAATGAAGAATCATGGAGAAATATTTCTAAAACTTTTGTTTCCGGAATGGCAGACTCCGTAATTCTGAAAGCCGTTAAAAATTTACCTCCAGAAATTCTGGCTCTTAATAAAGGAAAAATAGAAAAGCGTTTGATGAAACGTAGGGATAAGCTGGAAAAAAAATCGTTTAGTTATTATAAATTCCTTTCCAGGAAAGTAAATGTGGTGGGTTCAAATGAAAATGAATATTTTCATTTTACGAACGATCCTGCTGGCTTACATCTCAAAGTATTCCGTAAAGAAAATGGGATGGATTCTTCTACTGTAATGTTTGATAGAATATTCAATCCTAAATACACAAAGGAACTCCGAATTTATGCATTGAACGGTGAGGATAAAATTGAGGTTGATCCTGATGTTTCGCAACGCATTAAATTAAGACTTGTTGGTGGAAAAGGGAAAGATACATTCGATCTAAAGGGAAATATCCGGAGTTTTATTTATGATCAGAGGAGTGAACAAAATGTTTTGCTAAATACCAGAAAATCTAATAATGAGATCAGTTCTTCCACTTTGGTAAATAATTATGAAAGAACTGGTTTTAAATACAATGAATTTTTATTTCCGGTTGTTAAAATCGGATTTAATCCGGAAGATAAGTTGTTTGGAGGTGTCGGATTTAACTGGACTACACATGGGTTTCGTAAAGAACCATTTGCAACCAGCCAGAAATTTACGGCGCTGTATGCATTTAGTAGAGGCGCTTATCAATTGCGTTACGATGGAATTTTCAACCACATAATTTCTAAAGAGGATGTTATAGTGAAATTAGATCTTGTAAATCCTACCTTGGATAATTTCTTTGGTTATGGGAATAATACAAAATTTGATAAATCTTTACGTCCTGAATATTACAGGGTCCGTTACAAACGTTTTGAATCTGATCTGCTCATAAGAAAGCGTTTCAATAATATATTTAATATTTCCATTGGACCATCATATTACCAATATTGGTCTGATTTCAACGACAATAAAAATAGAATACTGAGTAACCCGTTATTAATTGGTCAGGATTCTGCAAACGTTTATTCAGAAAAAAGATATCTGGGTGGGAAGGTGAAATTCGATATCAATTATTTAAATAATGAAAGGTATCCGACTCGTGGCATTACCTGGTTAACAGAATTTACCGCTTTGAGAGGCTTTAATAATAATACCCATGCATTAACTAAGATCACTTCTGATATGACAGTTTATGCCAGTATAAAGGATCCTTCCAGAGTGTATGCCGTATTTCGTTTAGGAGGCGGTCATATTTTTAGTGAGCAGTATGAATATTTTCAGGCACTCACATTAGGGGCCAATAATTTCATGAGAGGTTTCCGCAAAAACAGATTTACGGGATCTTCACTTGCGTATGGCAGCACTGAATTGAGATTCAAATTATTTAAATCCAAATCATATATTTTACCGGGTGATTTTGGCGTTCTAGGTTTTTATGATATCGGTCGCGTTTGGCTAAGTGGTGAGAATTCAAAGAAATGGCATAGCAGTTATGGAGGCGGGTTTTACATAGTTCCTTATAATTATATGCAGGTATCAGCCACTATTGGCATTTCAGATGAAGACAAACTTTTCAATTTTACACTGGGCACAAGATTCAACTTAACATTTGGTTCATGGAACAAATAAATTATTTTAAGAAGGCAGAACAATATGTTACCAAACTATTTCATGAAAATGAAAATGAAAAACTGGTATATCATAACATTGATCATACAAAATATGTTGTTGAGAAAGCCAGTGAAATTGCAGGGCATTATCAACTGGGTGAAAAAGAGATGCTGATTATTTATCTGGCTGCGTGGTTTCATGATACCGGTTATTTAAAAGGACCTGCACTGGGGCATGAAGAAAAAAGTGTTGAAATATTTCGTGATTTCCTACATAAATATCAGGTGGAAGAGGGGATGGAAGAAGAAATTGCTTCGTGTATTATGGCTACCAGGTCACCACGCAATCCCCAAAATTTATGTGAAGAAATTTTATGCGATGCAGATACTTATAATTTCGGTACAAAAGAATTTAACCTTAGTAATAAAAAAGTTTTTAAAGAAATTCAATTATTAAAAGGTGTTGTCAGCAAAGAAGATTATGATGCAACAACATTTAAAATGATGGAAGCACATAATTTTTATACTTCTTATTGTAAAGATGCACTTAGTTCCAGAAAGAAAAAAAATATGAAAAAATTAAAAAAGAACGTAGAAGAAGCAGAGTCAAGAGAAGGGCCCCAGATAGATGAAAAACAAGGCACAACAAAAGGGATGCAAACCATGCTTCGCCTCACTTCATCTAATCATATCAGCCTGAGCGACATGGCAGACAGTAAAGCAAATATTTTGATTTCTGTAAACGCCATTATTATATCTGTTATACTTTCTGTATTGTTGCGAAGATTACAAACCGAAACATATTTAACTATCCCAACTGTAATATTTCTGTTAGGCTCTCTTTCTACTATTGTTATAGCTATTTTGGCAACAAGGCCAAAGATAAGTCTGGGAACTTTTAATGAAGATGATATCATTAATAAAAAGACCAACTTATTATTTTTCGGAAATTTCCATAGAGTGCCACAGGATAAATATGAGAGTGCCATGAGAAGCATGATGAGCGATCCTGATTATTTATATTCTTCTATCATCCAGGACATTTATCATTTAGGTGTTGTGCTCGGAAAGAAATATAAACTTATAAGACTGGCATATAATGTATTTATGGCAGCAATCATCATTTCGGTTATCTCATTTGCGCTTGCTGCAGCATTACATACAGAACCACCTCCAACAACAATCACCACTAATAGTTCTGGCTCACCTTTTTAAAATTAGATATGTTATATAACAGAGATCTAAGCTGGCTGGGATTCAATCAACTGGTACTTAATCAGGCAGACAAAATAAGCATTCCAACTTTTGAGAGGATGCGGTTTCTTGCTATATTTTCTTCAAACCTGGATGAATTTTTCAGAGTTCGCTACCCTGCAATAGTTGCGTTTTCCAAATTAGATAAAAAAACGATCAGGAAAGAAATGCTCATCAATGAAAATGAGCTGGCAGATAAGATTCAACTCACTATAAAAAAACAATTACAGCAATTTGGTAAAATTTTGAACGGATCAATAATTCCGGAATTAAAAAAGCATAAT
>JANOAO010000108.1:0-91247 GCA_031411115.1 Bacteroidota bacterium | reverse complement strand
AGTACCACCAATGGTAACCTTAGTGGGGCAACAGTTCCGGTAAACAGTACTTTTGGAATTTTTGCCGGAGGTAATGGTGGTGCTACAAATGTTTCATCACCTACTGCTATCACCAATGTTACCACAGATTTTGCACGTGTTGGAACTACTATCAACGGCTTTTCGGTGAGCAACAATACGATTACCCAGTGTGCCCGTGGTATTGCATTCCAGGGTGAATTAGAAAGTGTTTGTGATAGTATAGTTATTTCAGGTAATACGATTGGAAGCACTGGTTCTAATCCGGCAACGACTGTTTATTCGAGAGCAATTTTTATAAGCGGCGTTAATGCGGCTAATATCAACACCAATATAATGCAGAACATCATGCAATACGGTGCAAACAACGTTTGCGGTATTGAAGTTTCTGCCCCTATTGGAAGTGGCTCTATGCTCATCAGTAATAACAACATCAATAACATTTATAACAATTCAGCCAGCGGAGATGCCAGAGGTATTTTCATGAATGCCAGTGGTGCTGTTTATACAATTTCAGGCAATACGATCAGCAATGTAGCCAGTCTTTCTACTTCAGTTACATCGGGTATCAGAGTAGGTACTGCTTCTGCGGCAGGTATTATTGAAAAAAACAAGATCTTTAATGTGACGGCTTTATCAAATGGCGGTGCATCAGCTATTAACCTGTCCTCACCGGCCAATGGTATGATTATCCGTAATAATTTTATCTATGATGTAAAAACTACAACGGGTTCAGTATTTACCGTAGCCCGCGGTGCGACCGGAATTTTAATAGCCAGTGGAAGTAATCACAAAATATATCATAATTCAGTTAATTTTTACAATACCTCCACTACTACGTTCAGTAGTATCACGTCTTGTATTTCTATAGGAAATAGTTCACAAACAGGTATTGATATCCGTAATAATATTTTATCCAACAGGGTTACCGGTGGCAGCTCGGGAGCTGATGTAAATGTTGCCTTATTCATGCCATTTACGGCTTCAGCCTCCATGGATCTTACCTTGAATAACAATGCTTATTTTACCAATAACATTGCTAACGAATCAGGTATTGCCTTTGCGGGTGGAAGTGCGTACAGCAGCACATTGTTGTATACTGCACCCAATTTTGTTTCTACCGTAGTTACACCTGCATCAAACTGGAGAAGTTTTTCTTCTTTGTTAGGGGATGTAAATAATGATAATTCTTCTCTTGCGTACATTACGGCTGCTCCATTTACCAGCAATACGGATCTGCATATTCCCAACGCTACTTCCACTCCAATTGAGTCGGGCGGTGCTGCATTGGGTGTTACGGATGATATAGATAATGCTGCCAGAAATCTTTCAACGCCTGATATTGGCGCAGATGAATTTACAGGAGCAATTGTAGATAATTTTCCACCGGTTATCAGTTATACTTTACCGGTAACTTGTGGAACAGGGCCACGTGTTTTTACAGCAACAATATCTGATGCTACTGGTGTTCCAACATCAGGTGCAGGTTTGCCAACTTTATACTGGAGAATAAACGGCGGTGCCTGGAATACGGCTGTTTCGGTATATATCAGTCCTACACAATATCAGTTTACCATTGACCCTGCTAGTCTTGCAATTGGTGGTGATCTTGTAGAGTATTATATCGTAGCGCAGGATCTTGTATCACCAACACCTAATGTGGTTGCCTTCCCTTCCACAGGTGCAGGCGGATATACATTTTCACCACCTGCGGCAGGTACACCACCCACTACATTGGCTTCTTATATTATTACTCCTGCACTAGCTGGTAATTACACAGTAGGAGTATCCGGAACTTATATTACACTAACGGCTGCTGTTGCCGCATACAACGCTTCGTGTTTAAGCGGTGCAGTTACTTTCAGTTTGCTGGATGCTACTTATCCGTCTGAAACATACCCTATAACTATCAATAGCAATACAACGGCTTCCAGTACCAATACCTTAACCATTAAACCATCTGCAGGTATTACTACCACCATCACAGGTGATAATGGTGAAGCGCTAATCAAATTAAATGGAGCAGATTACATTATTATTGACGGAAGTAATAACGGCAGCACCACCAGAAATCTTACAATTAAAAATACCAATGCCAATTCAACAGCAGCGGTAATCTGGATAGGAAGTGCTACCGCCTCTAACGGTGCTACCAACAATACAATTAAGAATACGTTTATTTCCGGAAGTGCAAGTACCACTTCATTATTTGGTATATTTTCCGGCAGTGGAACAACCTTAGGATTACAAGCGGAGGTAGCGAATAGTATTAATACCATTTCCAATTGTGATGTAAAGGCGGTTAATTCCGGTATTTATCTTTTTGGTAAATCCGGTGCTCCAGATCTTACATGGACGGTTTCTAATAACACCATGGGATCTACGGTTGCTTCTGAGAAATTTGGTTTAAGGGCCATCTGGTTACAAAACATTAATGGCTTTACCATCAGCGGAAATATAATAGCCGGGGCAACATCGAGTATTGCAGGTAGTGCATTTACTACCAGTGGTATTTCTATAAACGCCAATGTATTAAATGGTACAATATCATTGAATAAGATCAGTGATATTAAACAAACGAATACAGGTGGCTGGGGCGCAAATGGATTACTTTTAGCCTCTACAACAGGATCATCAATAACGGTACAAAATAACTTCATCTGGGATGTGGCAGCTTTTGGTTTTAACGGAACTGGTATTGCTGATAATGGATATGGCATTATGATCAACGCCGGCGGTGGTTACAATATTTATTATAATACGGTGTTGATGGGTACCAATCAAACCAACACGGCCAGTATCACAGCGGCCATCATGATCTCCAGTTCTATCACTGCGGCCAATACTTTAAATATCAGAAATAACATCTTTGCCAATACCCAAACGATTGGTACACGTTATGCGATTTATTCACGTGCTGCTGCAACAGTTTACGTGGCCATCGATTACAATAATTATTATAATGTAGGAACGAATCTTGGATTTTTAGGATCAGCCAGAACAAATCTCGCAGCATGGCAATCAGCAACAGGAAAAGATCAGAATTCTCTGGCAACAAATCCATTGTTTGTCTCAGGAACTGATCTGCATTTACAACTGACGTCTCCCATGAATGCTGAAGCCGTTGTAATTGGAACGATAACAACGGATATAGATGGAGGAGCAAGAAGCGGAACAACACCTGATATTGGCGCAGACGAATTTATTGGTGCCAATTGTTCAGGTAATTCCGGAGGAACAGCTACAGTATCTACTGCCGAAATTTGTGGTATAGGTAATACAGTTAATTTAGCTGCAACCGGTTTTTCCGGAGGTGAAGGTATTTCTTACCAATGGGAAGTGTCTACTGATAATTTTGGTAGTTCTGCTAACCTTGCAGGACAAACGAATCCTTATGCGGCGGTTTCAGGTCCTTTAAATGTTACTACCTATTTCAGACTAAGAGTTACTTGTGCATTTGCAAGCTCAGGTACCTCAAATGTTGTTACTGTTGTGGTTAATAATCCATCTGTTACAGGAGTAACCAATGGCAGCCGTTGCGGTACAGGTACAGTTACACTTGCTGCCACAGGAAGTGCAGGTACTACGTTGTACTGGTATACAACCCCAACAGGTGGTACATCTGTAGCCTCTGGTTCTCCATACACTCCAACAGTATCTGCTAACACTACGTATTATGTTTCTGCTGGCACAGGAGCGTCATCTGCCACAGGACTGGGTAATACCAGTGTTCCAACACTCACTGGTGCTTTTGCAGAAAGAGGGATTGTTTTCACCGCTACACAATCATTTGTATTAGTATCTGCTCAATATTATTCACCCACTTTGAATGTAACCAATAACGTTACAGTTAGATTAATTGATAATGGAACGGGTACACAAATTGGAGCCAGTCAGGTATTTTCTATAGCACAGGGTGGGTCAGCTTCTTTCTATACACTTCCTTTGAATTTAAATATTACCCCCGGAAGCTATCGCTTACTGGCTAGTTTTTCACAGTCAGTGAATAGAATATCTACCGGTGTTGATTACACTTCGCCAGCTTTTAATAATCTTGGCATATTTGGTACCATTACTTCAGGATGGAATGCCGGCATAAGCACCACTACCTACAATTACTTTCATAATATCGTTATTACCGGAGGTTGTGAAAGCGCCAGAACGGCAGTAACTGCAACTGTTTCTGCGCCTCCAAGTATAAACACACCTACGGCATCTCCGGCATCTATTTGCCAGGGGCAATCCTCAAATTTGAGTATCACCAGCGGACATGCACCTTATACCTTTGTTTGGACGCCCGGAGCTTTAGCAGGAGCTAATGTAACGGTTACACCTAATTCTTCCACTTTGTATACTGTTACCGCAACAGATAATTCAGGCGGAGCTTTTAACGGTTGTGCTACTACTGCAACCGTAGTAGTGAATGTAAGTGCTTCACCTACGCTTGTAACCGTTACACCCAATACTTCATCACTGTGTGCAGGAACGCCGCTTGTATTAAATGCTACGGGCGGTGCCATAAATCTAAGTCCGATTGTAAATAGTGGTACCATAAGTGTGGCTATTATAGATAATAACGCTGCCGGTAGTTCTTCAGCTTTAGCCGTAGCCGGAATTCCGGCCGGTGCAACAGTGGATAGTGTTATTGTTGAATTCAATGCTACGCATACTTTCGACGGGGATGTGGCCTGGAATTTACAGGCACCAAATGGTGAGATAATTAATTTAATAAACAGAAGAGGTGGTGGTGGAGAGAATTATATAAGTACACGAATTACATCAGATAATACAGCTCTTGGTTTAGCCAGTGGGGTAGTGCCGTTTACGGGTACATTTAAGGCAGATCTTTCAACTACATTTACTTCTACCACCCAACCAACACCGTTTCCAACACAAAACACATGGGCTCCTTTATATACCGTATTAAATGGTAACTGGACATTGAGAATACATGATCTGGTAGGAGGGGATATTGGAACTTTAACCAACTGGTCCATCAAAATTGCTTATACAGCCCCCGGTACGTATAACTGGACAGAGTTACCCAATAATGGTACTGTCACGCCAACTACCGGAGCTACTGTTACTGTTACACCTACCGTTAATACTACTTATTATGCGACGGTAACTAATGGAATTGGATGTCCAAGAAAGGATAGTGCAGTCATAACAATAAGTCCATCAACAGCTTCTGTTACCTTAGCAGCAGTACCTTCCGGGGCCGTATGCGCAGGTACTTCAGTTACATTTACAGCAACACCAACAAATGGCGGTGCAGCTCCACAATATACTTTTATCAAAAACGGCACGCCTGTTCAAGGACCATCAACTACTGCCAGTTATACCTATGTACCGGCTAATGGAGATGTAATTTCTGTTGACTTAACTTCCAATGCTTCTTGTATTGTAGGTAATCCATTCTCCAGTTCAACTATTACCATGACTGTAAATGCGATTCCTACGGGAACCATAACAGGTGCTGCTTCAGTATGTGCCAGTTCAACTGGTAATATTTTCGGAGTTAATATCACACCAGTTGGCGGAACAATAGTGCATAACTGGTCGATCAGTGGAAGTGGCTCAATAGCAGGTGGCACCAATGGTGCAACTGTTTCTGTAACTGCCGGTGCTTCAGGATCATTTACCATTACAGATAATATTACCCGAAATGGTTGTGCAGGAGTTATCACTTCTGTAATAAACATCAATCCAAATCTTCCGGTTTCCGTTTCCATAACAGGTGATAATAGCGGTAACCCAATTTGTTCCGGTACCCAGGTAATATTTACGGCAAGTGCAGTTAATGGCGGTGCCAGTCCAACGTTTGCATTTTATGCAGGAAACCCAGCCGTTCTTGTTCAAACTAGTGCAAGTAATACCTATACCACCACAACGCTTAATAATAATGATAATGTATATGTAATTGTTACCTCAAATGCAGTATGTCCTACGGGAAGTCCTGCAACCAGTAATACCATAACAATGACGGTGACAGGGCTTGTGACACCAACAGCTTCTCTTATAGTTCCATCCGCCTGTGCAGGTCAGTCTATTACGCTTACGGCTTCTAGCACAGGTGGCGGCGCTACTCCTAATTATACATTTTATTTAAATGGAGGAAATGTTCAAGGACCTTTAGCTACAACTACGTATTCATTTATTCCTGTACCCGGCGACCAGGTGTATGTGGTAGTAAATTCCAGCCTTGCATGTGCAAGTCCTGCAACAGGCACATCATCTACAACAACTGTAACTGTGAATGCTTCTCCAACAGCCTCTATTTCTGCACCTTGTTCAGTATTGTTAACAGGTTCAGGTCAACAAATTACACTAACCGCCACAGGTACGGCTGGAGGCAGCAGCACTATAACCGGTTACCAGTGGAATCTGGGTGGAACTCCTATAGGAGGAGCAACTGCCAGTACATATGTAGCTACAACAGGTGGAAGTTTTACGGTTACCATAACAAATAGTAACAGTTGCTCCACAACATCAGTACCTTTTGTTATCACTGCAAGTACAGCCGCCTTAGCTGCAGGAATATATTCCATTCCTGGAACAGGTTGTAGCAACTTTTCTACCATTGCCAACGCAATTACATATATCAACGCCAATGGCATTTCAGGATCGGGCGGTGTTATTTTCAGCATTGCGGGTTCACATACCGAAACTGCGCCTGCAGGTGGTTTTAGAATCACCAGAACGGGAACAGTTACCAATCAGATCATTTTCCGTGCAGCCAGCGGAAATCCGGTTATTACGGCTTCGTCTTCACATGTTGTGGGTTCTGCAAATGATGCAGTATTTAAAATTGTAGGAGCAGATTATATTTCTATAAGAGGTCTTACGATTCAGGAAAATCCGCTTGCGCCTAATACAACTGCCGGTACCAATAATCAAACAGAATGGGGAATTGCTTTATTGCAGGCATCTGTAACTGATGGACCACAGTTTGACAGTATAGCAGGCAATACCATTTCATTAAACAAAGGCTATTCTAATTCAACCGGTATTTACAGTAATTCAACACATAATGAAACGACGGTAACAATAGCGTCGAATATTACCAATGCAACCGGTGCTCACAGTAACAATAAATATTATAGTAATAACATCAGTAACGTAAATTTTGGTATTGCTATTATCGGTTCCAATACGGGTGGTTTCTTTGATACTGGTAACGAAATAGGTGGAACGGGTTTAGGAAATACACTTACCAACTGGGGTGCAACTCCTGTGACCACACTTTACACCAATTTTAATACCTCTGCAGTATTTGGAATTTTATTAAAAGACCAGATCAATGAAACATTGGCCTTCAACTCCTTAACCAGCGCTACTTTAACTGGAACAGCTGGTGTGGGTTTCAATACCAGAGGTATCTGGAAAACGTATTCTGTTACACCATCATCAGGTACTATCTCTTCTTCAATCACCAATAACAATATCCGCATTACAACAAATTATACTGCTGCCGGAGCGTATGAATTTAATGCCATCAGAGTTGAAGTGTTGAGTTTAGCTACGGCAACTTTGAATATCAACACCAATAGTGTATTAAATTCCAAGATTGCAGCAGGAGGTACTCCAACAACAATTCTTATAAATAATACATCAGTACCTGGAACACTAAACATCAATAGCAACATCATTCGCTTAGATACTTCATTGGCTACTGTGGGAACTTTTGTTGGAATCGGTAATTCAGGGGTAGCGGGTGTATTAAGTATGAATAGCAATGAAGTGAAAGGAATAGTTTCTGCTACCGCTCTTACTTGTTTAACTACAGCATCTACAACAACCAGTTTGAGTGTGAATTCAAATTTAATAGGTGATGCTGCTGCAGATTCAATTTTTAGTAGTGCAGGTGCTATTACGGGTATTTCATTAACGGGTATTACAACACCTGTGAAAACCTGTAATTTGAATGTTATCAAGAATATCAGGACTGTTGGTGTTAGTGCAGGTGTAACTGCTTTAAATGTATCAGGTGGTACAACAAGTTGCGCCATCAATTCCAATAATGTAAGTACCATTTTTGGTGCAGGTGCAGTTGCCGGAATTGCATTGACAGGTGGTGCATCAACTTTTGCTACCGCAAATCTTAATACTATTAATGGTCTTACATCCTCTTCAAGTACTCTCAGAGGTATTGATCTGCTAACAGGTAATAATATTTTTATTACCAATAATAACATTTCGAATCTAACAACAACCACCATATCTACCATTATTGCTGGTGGAATTTATCTGAATGGCTCCGCAACAATAACGGGAAATAATATTAGTAATATTTCCGCATCACTTTCTACTTTAAACCCAACCATTTTGGGCGGTATCATTACTGCAAATGCCGGAACTTATACAATTTCGCAAAACACAATCAATGGATTTGTAAGTAATGCAAATGGAGCAGGTTCTGTAAATGGTATTTATATTTTAGCCGGTACTACCTTCAGTATCACAAAAAATAAAATTTATGACCTTACTATAAATAATACAGGCGGTACAAACCTGGTTGCAGGGATTTCAAATGCATCATCTACTTCAACATTAACCATTACCAATAATTTCATCAGTGATCTTAAACATCCAACAGGTGGAAGTACAGATAATATACGTGGTATAAGTTTCACTACGGCTGGTGCCACTACAAGCTATAATGTATATTATAATACTATATACTTAAATGCATCCAGTAATCAGACAAACTTTGGAACATCGGGTATCTTCCATACAGCAAACGGTACCGCTACTTCCGGTGCCTTAACACTGCGGAATAACATCATAGTAAATAATTCTGTTTCAAACGGAACTGGATTTAGTGTGGCGCTCAGAAGGAATACTGCAGCTACTCTTGGTAATTACGGAACCACGTCTAACAATAATGATTTCTTTGCGCCGGTATTGTATGCAGAAGGTGCAGCTACTTATACTACATTAGCGGCTATGCTTGGTATAACCGGATTTAGCCCGAGAGAAAGTGCATCTGTGAGTACTATGCCGCAATTTGTAAACAGTACAATTGCTCCGTTTAACCTGAAGCTGATTGCAGATTTGAATTGCGGAACAAATGATCTGGGTAATAACTCAGGTATTTTGCTTGCAGATGATTTTGAAGGTGATGTAAGAAGTACAACCAATCCTTTCATTACCGATATTGGTGCCGATGAATTTGCGGGAACAGGAACAGGAGCAGGGATATGGAGAGGCATTGACAACAATTGGATGAATGTCAACAACTGGTGTGGTGAAGTTCCAACAATTACGACCAATGTAATAATTCCGGCTGGAGCTGCATTTTATCCTATAATAACTACCACCGCTCCAGTTGCTAATAACGTTACTATCAACGTTGGTGGTACGCTAACTATAAACGGAGGAGGCAGCTTATCGATGAGAGGTAATATGGCCAATAGCGGAACCCTGACAAACACCGGAAGAATTGTTCTCAACAACACAACAGTAGATCAGAATTTCCCTGGAAACGCAGGTACCATAGTTTCTATGGATACTGTACAGATTGATAAATCTGCAGGTACTGCTTTAAATCTTGATAAATCAATCAGGATTGGCAAAGCATTATTACCTAATACCGGTAAGATCAATCTGAACGCTTTCAACATAACCATTACATCAGATATAAATGGAACGGCCCGTATCGGAACTGTTGGTACCACAGATGCTTTCAATTATAACAGCACCGGAAGATTTGTAATAGAAAGATATATTAATACAGGAACAGGTGGCGGCCAGCATACCAAATCATGGCAACTATTAGCCACGCCTGCTTTTGGTCAGACAATCAGAAATGCATGGCAGGAAGCAGGGTCACCTTTAGGTACATCTCCTGCGGGATTGGGAACTATTATTATCAGTGACAGAGTTGCTGCTATTGCCAATGGTTTTGATCTACAAACTGCCAGTGGTGGTACAAGTATGAAAATATATAATCCAGCTGCAGATAATTATACGATGGTTGCCAATACGAATGTAGAAATAGGTAATCCAAATGGATATATGACATTTGTAAGAGGGGATAGGAATGTCTTTACATCTGGTGGTCTACCTAATCCTACTACATTGCGTATTACGGGCAAAGTTTATGCTCCGGGAACTGATGCTCCCGTATCTATTGCGGTAGGTAATGGTTTATTCCAGTCTGTAGGTAACCCTTATGCATCTGCAATTGATTTTGCTAACGTTGGCAAAACGGCATTTGTACAAAATCAGTTTTATGTATGGGATCCAAGCCTTAACTCCGGTTATGGATTAGGCGGATGGCAAACCATTATTTTCTCTGGTGGAAATTATGTACCATTATTAGGAGGTACGCCATACTATCCGTCAGGTGTTCCTGTAAAAATCCAGTCTGGTCAGGCTTTCTTTGTGAAGACGTTTGGTGGTGTTGGAACTATATCATTTACGGAGGCAGCTAAAACCGGCGGCAGTACTATTTTATTGAGAGCACCAATTAACATAGCCAGCATTACCAGCAGATTATATAATCAGAATGGTTTGATAACAGATGGTAACCTAGTTAAATTTAGCAGGATCTATCAAAATACAATTGATGCAGATGATGCTCCTAAGCGAATGAATGGAGGAGAGAATTTTGGAATCACATCCAGTGGAACTTTACTGGCAATGGAAGCAAGGGCAGAAATCGTGGACACAGACACCATTTTCTATCAGATGAGTAATCTTCGTCCGCAAACTTATCACCTTGCTTTTGCACCAGAAAATATGGACAGAGTTGTAAGTGCTTATCTGGAAGACAGGTATACGAATACAAAAACAGCCGTTAGTTTAACTGACACCACGCATTATCAATTTACAGTTTCAACAGATGCAGCTTCGGCAGCTTCTGACAGATTTATCCTGGTATTTAAAGCAAGTCCGGCTACACCAGCCACGATTACGCATGTTGAAGCTTATAAACAGGATGAAAAAGTGCTCGTGAAGTGGAATGTACAGCACCAGGGACCAGTTGTAAAATATGAAGTTGAACGTTCTGCAAATGGTATTTCCTTTACGAGAATGGGTACCGTAAATGCCAGGATGCTTAATTCCGGAGATTATGAATTTATGGATGTACAGCCTTTATCCGGAGATAATTATTATAGAATAAAAAGTATCACCAGAACAAATGAAGGTAGATTCAGTAACACGGTTAAGGTTTCCATTCCCGTTCCTTCATCGATCACTGTATATCCTAATCCGGTTAAAGAAGATGCAACTGTGAACGTTGATCTTCAAAACAAACAACAGGGTATTTACTCAGTTAGTATAACAGACGCAGCAGGGAAAACCATTATTACGCAACAGATTAATCACTTGGGTGGCAGTGCAAAATATCCGGTATCTTTTGACCGATCGGTAGCTCATGGAAATTACATACTGACCGTTTTCGATGCACAAAAAGTTAAAACCCATTTTAAAATTATCTATTAATTGAAACGAAATAGTATTTTTGTAAAAAGTAAAGCCTCTATGACCAGGATGCAGAAGAGTTTGTTATTGACGGGAATGATGATAATCACCATGTTTTTAGCACCATTAAGCGGTTTCTGTCAGGGAGATCCGGGTTGTGATCCACTAGATCCAGCTTGTCCAATTGACGGCGGACTTAGTTTATTAATTGCAGCAGGCGTGGGTTTAGCAGCCAAGAAGGCATATAAATCTCAAAAAAATGTATCTAAAGACTCTCAAAATTTAAACGTTTAATTTCAAACATTAAAAAATATCGTTTATTAATCATTAATTGAATTTTGCATTTTACGGAATAGAAAAACAATTCCGTTTTTTTTCAATTTATCATGTTCATTATCAGAGCTTTTAGTAATTATTTCAAAACTATACTCGGCTGCGCATTTCTATTCTTTTTTACATCTTGTAAAACCACTAAACCGTCCGGGAATTACTTTGAATCATTAAAAAAAGATACTTCCATCAATAAGTTCTTGTCTGCCAGTATGGAAAATATTATCACACAAGGCGACGTGCTGAATATTGTGATCAGAAGTTTAAGCGTTGAAGAGTCCGGTATTTATAATACATTTTCTACAGGAGCTGCACAGTCTACCGGTTATTTGGTAGACAAGTCGGGAAATATCAGATTCATCCGTTTAGGTGCCATTAAAGCAGAAGGTAAAACCAGGAAAGAACTTGCGGCAGAAATAGAAACGAAGCTGCTTCCATATCTGAAAGAACCAGTTGCGGATGTTACTTTTCAAAATCATCGGGTAACAATTATAGGGAGTGTCACGAATCCACAGGTTCTCCAGATGCCCGAAGAACGTATCAGTGTTTTAGATGCAATAGCATTAAGCGGCGATCTGAAAGAAGATGCACTGAAAAACAATATTTTAATTATCAGGGATAGTATTCAGCACAGAGTTTTTAAACATATCGACCTTCAAGACCTTTCCATTTTCAGTTCAGAATGGTTTTATTTACAACCTAATGATGTCCTGTATGTAAGTTCCGATTTTACGAGAAAACAGGAAGAACAAAAACGTCAGAAATTACAAACCAATTTATCTTTATTAGCTTCAGGGGTTTCTTTACTAGTGATCATTATTGACAGAATTATCCGCTAATAAAATATGAATAACGATCAAAACGCAATAGAGAAACCACAGGGTAATATTATTTTACTAATCGTTCACAGGTATCTTCCGTATTGGCCCATCTTTGTTTTGGCTACCACCATATCTCTGGCATTTGCATTTGTTTACCTTCGGTCACAAACAAAAATTTATGTAGCAGCGGCAAAAGTTTTATTAAAAGATCCGCAGAAAAGCGGAGGAGATAGTAAAGTACTGGACCAGCTAAATATTTTTACAGAAAAGAAAATTGTAGAAAATGAAATCATCGTACTCCGCTCAACATCACTGGTTCAGCAGGTAGTACGATCCCTGGATTTATATTGTTCCATCTATAATGAGGGAAGGGTTCAAATTGAGGAATTGTATAAAGATCAGGCACCCTTAAATTTTATAGCTTTAAATAAAGATTCCATCAATTACGGTGGTAAAGTATTTTTTTCAATTGACTGGAAGAAACGAAAAGTTACCCTTCAAGATAATGTGCATGATTTTAATTCCAACGTTAAAATCAATAATACTATTTACAAAATTGTTGTAAATCCGGAGTACAATACAAATATCACCGGTAAAAATTTCTTTGCTGTTTTTAATACTGTGCAGGGTGCAGCAGGAGGAATTATAGGAAGTATTAAAGCAAGTCCATTATCTTATTCATCTACCGTACTGGACGTAAAAATGGAAACCCCCGTACCTGAAAAAGGGATTGATGTACTCAATAAATTATTTGAAATTTATAATAAGGAAGGGATAGAAGATAAAAATATTATTGCAAAAAATACATTACGTTTTATTGATGACCGTTTGAATATCGTAATTAATCAACTGGATAGTGTTGAAAGAAAACAGGAATCTTCTAAAAAGGAATTTGGAGTAACGGATCTGGGAAGCCAGGCCTCTATGTATTTCCAGAATGTAAAAGACCTTGATAAGAAAAAATCAGAAATAGAATTACAAATCGAGATATTAGGCGATATACAGAATTACATAACAGCAAAGGGCCGTAAACCCGGTACCGTTCCTTCTCTTCAACTTGTAAACGATCCTATACTCGCAAGTTTATTACAACAACTGTACGCTGCCGAATTTGAATTTGATAAAGTAAAATCTGTAACCGGTGACAAAAGTGAATCGGTTATTACAGCAGAACAGAAAATAGTAAGGATAAAAAATGATATCAGAGAAAATCTGAATAATATCCGGAACACATATTTGTCTGAAAAGAATGCACTTAATTCGAATATTTCTGAAAATTCCATTCTGCTAAGAGGAGTGCCCAGCAAAGAAAGGGCGTTACTGGAAATTGGAAGACAGCAACAGATAAAAAATAATATTTACACTTATCTTTTGACAAAAAGAGAAGAAACGGCTTTAGCCTCCGCATCAACCTCTGCGGATTTACGTATCTTAGAAAACGGCTATTTTTATGGGCCTATCAGCCCAATCCCCAAAAACTATTATCTCATAGGTTTTTTAATTGGTCTGATTACTTTCATTTTATATGTTCAGATTCAGGAACAACTGATCAACAAAGTTTTGTTTAGAAAAGAGATTGAACAAAAAACAAGTATTCCGGTTGTTGCGGAAATCATTCAAACCTTCAATGAAAATAATATTGCGATCTCGCAGGGTAAAAGAACGGTAGTTGCGGAACAGTTCAGAACTTTACGAACGAATCTTAGTTTTATTGGCGTTAACAATATTGATAAAACCATACTCGTAACTTCCAGTATTTCGGGTGAAGGAAAGAGTTTCATTGCAACAAATCTTGCCTTAAGTATTACCCTTAACGGTAAAAAAGTGGCTTTGATGGAATTAGATCTCCGAAAACCCAAACTGAGCAAACAGTTGAAGGTGGAGAAAAATCCAGGTATCAGCAGTTACCTTATCGGCAAAGCTTCCTTAAAAGAAATTACAAAACCTACTGCCTACGAAAATTTATATCTCGTAACCGCAGGTCCTATACCACCCAACCCTACAGAATTGATTGCACTCCCGGCTTTTAAAGAAATGCTGGAAGAGTTAAAAAAGGATTTTGATTACATCATCATTGATACAGCTCCAATAGGTCCAGTTACAGATGCACAATTATTAAGTCAGTATGCTGATACTACCATTTTTGTTGTACGCCATGCAGTTACGCCGGCTGTATTTTTAAAAATGATAGATAATCTTCATACCGAGAATAAATTCAAGAAAATGTGTATTGTATTTAACGGTATAAAACCGCGTGGTGTTTCACTTTTCAATTATGGATTTGGTGGGTATGGAAATGGATATGGATACGGCTATGGTTACGGCCATGGTTATGGTTATGGATATGGCAGTAGTGCCTCCGGATATTATACTACAGATACCAAACAACCGGGATTTAAAAATCTGTGGGGTGTTTTTAATACTGTAAGTAAATATTTCGGCAAAAATAAAGGTAGAAAAGACACTTAGGTTAATGACCTGAATTTCAATACAATATCGTCTTCAGTTCCAAAATCTTTGTGACTGAGGGCTAGCGAAGCTTTGCACCAATGGATCAGGAATACAACTGGTATGTAGTTTACACGAAACCCCGCTGGGAGAAAAAAATTTCTTCAACTCTTGAATCACGTGGGATTAAACACTATTGCCCGCTCAATAAGGTACAAAGGCAATGGTCTGACAGAAAAAAAATTGTGTACGAGCCTCTTTTTAAAGGATATGTTTTTGTACATATGGAAGAGAAAAAAAAATGGGATATTAAAAAAATCGAAGGAATACTCAATTTTGTTTATTGGTTAGGAAAGCCGGCAGTTGTAAAAGAAACAGAGATTGATACTATCCGCCAGTTTCTGGAAGAATTTACCGACATACAGGTTAATAAAACTGAAATTCTCTCTAATACTCCGGTTATTGTAAAAAGGGGCATTATGATGAACTATAAAGGCATTGTGCTGGAAGTTTCCGGTAATAAAGCAAAAGTTCAGATTGATAGCATGGGCTTATTTTTAACGGCCGTTTTCAATAAAAACAATTTGGAACATCTGGATTTTATTAACAATCACGTTTAAAAAAAGGTCTTAAATTGTAAGGCGTTTTGAAGGTTCTGAACTAACTTACAGTACGACTCCACCTCCAATTACAGAAAATGAAACTTACTGATAAAATATATGTAGCCGGGCATACAGGACTTGTGGGAAGTGCCATCGTCAGATTATTAAAACGAAAGGGCTATACAAATATTATCACTAAAACTTCCGGAGAATTTGATTTGCGTGACCAGACGGCAGTATTAGATTTTTTCAGAGCTAACAAACCGAAATTTGTTTTTCTCGCAGCCGCTAAAGTAGGCGGAATAATGGCCAACCAAAAATATCCGGCTGATTTTATATTTGACAATCTTTCCATTCAAAATAATATTATACATTCTGCTTATTTATTAGGCGTAGAAAAATTATTATTTCTGGGCAGCAGTTGTATCTATCCAAAAAATTCCCCTCAACCCATCAAGGAAGATTATCTGATGACGGGATTTTTAGAGCCCACAAATGCGCCTTATGCAATGGCAAAGATTGCAGGAATTAATATGTGTCAGGCATATCATCGCCAGTATGGATCTAATTTCATAAGTGTTATGCCCACTAATTTGTACGGCCCTGGCGATAATTATCATCTTCAAAACGCTCATGTATTGCCGGCATTACTTCGCAAATTTCATGAAGCTAAAATTAATAACCAGAGTACCGTTTCAGTTTGGGGCACAGGAAAACCCAGAAGAGAATTTCTGCATGTAGATGATGCAGCAATGGCCTGTTATTTTTTAATGCAGAAATATAATTCTCCTGACATTATAAATATTGGTTCAGGAATGGATTATACTATTCGGGAAATGGCTTATCTCATCAGTAAAATAATAAACTACCAGGGTGTTATTGTATTTGATGAAAGTAAACCTGATGGCACACTGCGTAAATTACTTGACGTAGATAAAATAAAAGAATTGGGATGGGAGCCTATGATCGAATTAGAAGACGGGCTTCGGTTTACTTATAACGATTTCAGAGAAAATTATTACAACTATACACAGGTACTGGACTCAAGGTATTCTGTAACAACAAATGTGTAGGATTTCAGGTATTCTTAATTCTTCTCTTCCAGTACATCAGATCAGCAATTATGTAAACGCTATGTGTGATTGCATGCGTCATGGCGGACCAGATGATGGCGGAATTTTTGTTGATGAATCTGCCAGCCTTGTATTAGGCAACAGAAGGCTATCGCTCGTTGATTTAAGTCATGCAGGACATCAGCCCATGAATTATGCTGAACGTTACACCATAACTTATAACGGGGAGATATATAATTATGGCGAAATAAGAAAGGAGTTAATTTCCCGTGGACATATTTTCGTTTCACATACTGACACAGAAGTTGTGCTGGCAGCATTTGCACAATGGAACGTTCAGGCTTTTGAAAAGTTCAATGGTATGTTTGCTTTTGCCTTGTGGGACAAGAAAGAGAAAGAACTCTATCTAGTACGTGATGCTGCAGGAATGAAACCTTTATATTATTCAGGCGCCAATAACGGACTTGCTTTTGCTTCTGAGATAAGGGCCCTTAAACAAATTCCTTTTCTTCAAAAAGAAAACAAAAACTGGCCGGTGTATTTGTTGGCCTATGGACATATACCTGAGCCAGTTACCACACTTGAATCCGTAATACCATTGCGAAAAGGATGCTTTTTAAAATATAATGCATTAAAAGGTATCAGCATACTCCAGTCATTCAAACATTATAGTTTTACAGAAAATACAACAGGTTCTATAGATGTAAAAGAACAACTTAGAAATCTCATGAGCGCATCTGTTGAACGGCATTTGGCTGCAGATGCTTCCATAGGAGTTTTTTTAAGTGGAGGGTTGGATTCTGCTATTATTGCCAGTGTAGCTTCCTCTCTGGATAAGGCTGAAATACAAACTTTATCATTGTATTTTGATGAAGCGGCATTTTCAGAAAAAAAATATCAGGATCTTCTTATACATAAAATTCAATCGGATTCTTTTCAGCACCTGTTGCTGCAATCAGAATTTCAGCATTCATTCGCAAATATTATTGATGACATGGACATGCCCTGTTCTGATGGTATTAATACCTGGTTCATCAGTAAATATGCAAAAGAACAAGGAATGAAAGCAGTGTTATCTGGCATTGGCGCAGATGAATTATTTGGGGGCTATCCAAGTTTCTCCCGTATAGAATTTGCTAAACTGCTTCAGCATTTTCCCGCATTTCTAAATCTGAAAAAGAAGAGTAATAAAAAACAACTGAACCGTCTTGCTTATTTAAAAATGCAGGGCATAAAAGGAATTTATTTGTTTTTGAGAGGCCATTTTACACCCTATGAAACAGCCAGGCAACTGGATGGCAATGAATCAGAGATCTGGAACATTTTAAATGACCTTCCTGTAATGGGAGATATTAGTAATTTATCGTTGAGAAATCAGGCAAGCTGGATGGAGATGAATTTATATATGCAGAACCAACTCTTGCGGGATGCCGATGTAATGGGTATGATACACAGTGTAGAGATCAGAGTTCCATTTTTAGATAATGAACTAATAAAATTTGCTACCGGGCTTAATTCAGAACAAAAATACAAAGGAGCAAAACGCAAACAAATTTTGATAGACAGCTTCCAAAATATTCTTCCCCGTGAAATTTGGGACAGGCCAAAAATGGGTTTCAGTTTTCCATTTGCAAAGTGGCTGGCTAAAAACAAGTACGTTTCTGACCTTATGTCTGACGGAAAAAAAATAACACAACTGAATTATCATAAATTCTGTGAAGGCGATTTGCACTGGAGCCATATGATGTCACTCATTCTATTAAAAAATAAAGGGATTGTATAATTTCAATGACTTTTATTAAATGAGTAAAAAAGTTATCTTTCTTACACTGAAAGTTTTTTCCTCTACCGGTGGCATTGAAAAAGTATGCCGTGTAGCAGGAAAGGCATTGTATGAATTTGGTTTAAGAAGAAATGCTGATGTCCGTTTCCTGAGTATGTACGACAAGGCGAATTCTGCTGATCATAACAAATATTTTCCATCAGAGATTTTCAAAGGATTTGGCATAAACAAAAAACAATTCATCATCCATTCTGTAAAAGAAGGAAGGAATGCAGACGTTATTATTCTGAGCCACATCAATCTGCTTATCGTTGGCTGGTTGATCAAAAAAATAAAACCAACGGTAAAAATTATATTATTCGCACACGGTATTGAAGTATGGGGGAAAAAGTCTGTAATGAAAAGAAAGATGCTGCAATCGTGTGATGAAATTATTGCAGTTAGCGAATTTACCAAACGAAAGATGATCTCGGAAAACGGGATTCATGAATCTGCCTGTTCAGTTATCAATAATTGTCTTGATCCTTTTCTCATCTTGCCCAGAAATGTAGTTATACCTGCTGATCTGCCACAACGGTATGGTATTATAGCTGGAGATAAGATTCTGTTTACATTAAGCAGGTTATCATCTACCGAACGTTATAAAGGATATGATAAAGTAATGGAAGCGATGGTGAATTTGACCGCTCATGTAAAATATATAATCGGAGGATCTTATGATCAGGAAGAAAAAGAATACATCGAAAATATCATAACCAAATTACATCTTGGAAACCGCGTCATCCTTGCAGGTTTTATTCCTGATGATGAAGTGGAAGCGCATTTCACTATGTCAGACTGCTATGTAATGCCTAGTATAAAGGAAGGATTCGGGATCGTGTTTGTAGAGGCGATGTTTTATAATTTGCCGGTGATTGCCGGTAATCAGGATGGCTCTACCGACGCATTGAGAAACGGTGAACTGGGTCTGCTGGTTAACCCTTCACAGGTAGATGAGATCAGAAAAGGTATCATTGATATACTTGGTAATCCGTCAACATTTAAAGTTTCAAAAAGAACATTGCTGCATTATTTCAGTTATGCATCTTATAAGCTTAAAATAAGTAACCTTCTTTTAAAACATCTCGGAATGACCGACAGAATTTTAGAAAACTATCTTAAATCAGATTATTTCCATGCAGTCTGAGAAGAATATAGCTGACAACGACTGGGATTTGGTGATAAAACCAACCTCCAGTGCATTTGATCTGAAATTGAAAGATATATGGCATTACAGAGACCTGCTGGTATTACTGGTGAGGAGAGATTTTGTTTCATTTTATAAACAGACCATTCTCGGCCCATTCTGGTTTTTTATACAGCCTCTATTAACGACGCTGATTTTTACTTTCATTTTTGGCAGGCTTGCCGGGATATCAACAGATGGATTGCCACAGCCTTTATTTTATCTTGCAGGAATTACCTGCTGGAATTATTTTGCGGATTGCATTAATAAAACTTCAACTGTTTTTAAAGATAATGCCAACATTTTCGGCAAAGTATATTTTCCGCGATTGATCATGCCTTTAAGCATTGTAGCTTCCAATCTTGTTCGCTTTGGCGTTCAGTTGATTTTATTTTTTGTGGTAATGATTTATTATTATCTGCACGGAACATCTATTCATTTTACTTGGGCAGTTTCCTTATTTCCCATTCTTGTTATATTAATGGCATTAATGGGGCTGGGAGCGGGTATGATTATATCATCTCTCACTACCAAATATCGTGACCTTGCTTTCTTAGTTACGTTTGGCGTACAATTACTGATGTATGCTACTACCGTTATTTTTCCCTTATCGGCAGCACCAGAAAAATACAAATTGCTGATTCAGTTAAACCCAATGACAACCATTATTGAAACATTCCGTTATGCTTTTTTGGGTAAAGGTTATTTCTCCTGGTTTTGGCTGGGATATACTTCAATAGCAACTATGATTCTGATGATAGCAGGTATTCTTATTTTTAATAAAGTAGAAAAGAACTTTGTAGATACGGTATAAAATGTCTGTTGCAATAAAAGTAGAAAATCTGTCAAAAGCTTATCAACTCGGTGAGATCGGAACCGGAACTATTTCACGCGATCTTGAAAGATGGTGGGCAAAAGTTCGCAGTAAAGAAGATCCGTATCTTAAGATCGGTGAAACCAATGACAGAAGTGCCAAAGGATCATCTGATATTGTATGGAGCCTTAAAGATATTAACCTACAGATAAATCAGGGAGATGCAGTAGGAATTATTGGCCGTAATGGTGCCGGCAAAAGTACATTACTGAAAATTTTAAGCCGCGTTACAGCTCCTACAACAGGTGAAGTAAAAATTAAGGGAAGAATTGCAAGTTTACTTGAAGTGGGAACAGGATTTCATCCGGAACTTACCGGCAGGGAAAATATCTATCTCAATGGTGCAATTTTAGGAATGCGCAAAAAAGAGATCACCAGAAAGTTTGATGAAATAGTTGATTTCGCAGGCGTGGAAAGATATATTGATACCCCTGTAAAAAGATATTCGTCAGGCATGTATGTACGGCTGGCATTTTCTGTGGCTGCTTATCTTGAAAGCGAAATACTGATTGTTGATGAAGTACTGGCAGTAGGTGATGCAGAGTTTCAGAAAAAATGCCTGAGCAAAATGGGAGATATCAGTACAGGTCAGGGACGCACCATTTTGTTTGTAAGCCATAATATGGGAGCGATCAATCAGCTTTGCAAACAGGCGGTGTCATTGGTGCATGGAAAAGTAAGTGATACAGGTTCTGTAGCCAAAGTTGTATCAGGATATCTGAATTCAAATTCCAGCACGGAATCTTCTGTTATACTGGAAAATGTTTTCAGAAAAGGAAATAAGAAAGCGGAATTTTCTCAGATTATTATTTCCAACGGCAACGATATGCCGAACCGCTATTATTCGATCGGAGATTCCTTACATATACGGTTCAGTATTCTGATCAATAATCCGAATGAGAAATATATTAAAACCGCCATCGAGATCAAAGCGTCTGACGGAACAAGGATAGCTAATATGATTGATATTGACTCAGCATTTGAAGTAAGCGGCGTATCCGGTGAAATTCAAACTTATGAGGTTGTTCTGAAAGATCTGCGCTTTTATCCGGATATCTATTACCTCACTTTATATGCGGGCGATATGTCTAGTTATGAAATGTATGATTATGTAGAAGATTGTATTTCCTTTGAAATAATTGATGGCGGAAAATATACAACCAGAACATTGCCTAGAATAGCAGGTCTTTTATTTTTAACACCAGAATGGATTAAAAAATAATCATGTTAAGATTAATAGATGCTTTGATTAAAATGTTGAATGCAATTCGTTTCCGGCTGAACAAACCTACTATTACCAGTCCAGAATATATCAGCGCTCAAAGAGCCAAAAAATGGTTTGAGGATAAAGGAGATGAAACTTTGCGACTGGATTATGACCTGACTGAAAATTCCGTGGTATTTGATATTGGAGGATATAAAGGAGAATTTGCAGCTCAGATGATTTGCAAATACAATTGCAACGTTTATATTTTTGAACCTATTCCCGAATTTTTTGAAATTATAAAACAAAAATTCAACAGAAATAAAAAAGTACATCCTTATTGTTTTGGTCTTTCAGATAAAACAGCTTCACAAAAAATATCCCTGACGGATAACAGTTCTTCATTATTTATAGAGGATGAAAACGGTTTGGTCATACAAACTAAAAGCATCTTTGATTTTATCAATGAAAATAATATTCAGCAAATTGACCTTGCCAAAATAAATATAGAAGGGGCAGAATATGCTTTGCTTGAATCGATCATTGAACAAGGCATGATCACCAGGTTTAAGAATATTCAGGTACAGTTTCATGATTTTATAATTAATGATGCTAAAAACCGAATGGAGAAGATTCAGGCTGCCTTATCAAAAACACACGAGCTTACTTATCAATATAATTTTATTTGGGAAAACTGGAAACTGAAAGATTAAATGATGATTGAAAGGAATGTTAAGATTTTTATTGCAGGCCATAAAGGAATGGTGGGGTCAGCAATCATGAGGGTTTTAATGAAAAAAGGATTTTCCAACCTGATTACCAGAGACAAGAAAGAACTCGATCTGCTGAAACAAGTTGAGGTTGAGCAATTCTTTCATCAAGAAAAACCTGATATGGTTATTCTTGCGGCTGCCAAAGTAGGCGGTATTCAGGCAAACATTAAAAACCCCGCTATATTTTTATATGACAATCTCATGATTCAGAATAATGTGATAGAGATGTCTTATCGATATGGAATTAAAAAACTGGTGTTTTTAGGAAGCTCCTGCATTTATCCAAAAAATTGTCCTCAGCCAATGAAAGAAGAATATTTGCTGACAGGATTACTGGAGCCTACAAATGAAGGATATGCTATTGCAAAAATTGCCGGTATTAAATTACTGGAAGGCTATTATAAACAATTTGGATTCGAAAGTATTAGCCTTATGCCTTGCAATCTGTATGGCCCCAATGATTCTTTTGATCTGAATCATTCGCATGTTTTATCTGCACTTATTAAAAGATTTTCTGATGCTGCTTCATCCGGAGCATCAGAAATTACTTTATGGGGAACAGGAACCGCCAGAAGAGAGTTCATGCATGTAGATGATGCTGCAGAAGGAATATATTTTATGATGGAAAATTATCATGAGAATAATTTTATCAATATCGGAACAGGGGAAGATGTTTCTATAAAAGAACTGGCAGAATTAATTGCTTCCTTAACCGGTTTTACTGGAGTGATACATTGGGATGCATCCAAACCGGATGGAATGATGAAAAAATGTATGGATGTATCGAAAATGAAATCTGTGGGTTTCGAACCTAAGATCTCATTGAAAAACGGAATTATTCAAATGATTGAAATATACAATAAAGAAAATAACAGCCAATGATTCCATTAATGAAAAATGCTTTTATCAATGAGCATGAAACTAAAATCGCATTATCTGAATTTATTCTGCAGGCAGACAGGCTGAGCATGGATAAAGAATGTGCTGCCTTTGAGAAAAAATTTGCTGTGTATCAGGGCAGGAAACATGCTATACTTTTTAATAGTGGCGGAAGTGCAAATCTTGCGATGCTTCAGGCTTTAAAAAATCTTGGTTTACTGGCAGACAACGACAAAGTGGGTTTTTCAGCCTTAACCTGGAGCACGAATACAATGCCTATCATCCAAATGGGAATGATCCCGGTTGCTATTGATTGCGATCCGGAATGTTTGAATGTAACATCTGCTGATCTTGAAAAAACATTGCAACAAACAACATTAAAAGCATTTTTTATAACTAATGTTTTAGGCTTTACAGGTGATATTCAAAAAATCAGGGAGATATGTGAATCCAAAGGAATTATTTTGATTGAAGATAATTGCGAATCACTGGGAACAGAAACAAAAGAGGGTAAAGCAGGTAACTTCGGCATGGCGGCAAGTTTCTCTTTTTTTGTAGCGCATCATATGAGTACGATTGAAGGAGGAATGGTATGCACAGATGATGATGATTATGCAGAAATGCTGAGGATTGTGAGGGCAAATGGCTGGGACAGAAATCTAACAGCCATTCAACAAATAAAATGGCGAAAGAAATATAATATCAATTCAGAATTTGAAGCAAAATATTCATTTTATGATTTAGGATTTAATTTCCGTCCTACAGAAATAACCGGATTTCTTGGGCAATACCAGATGCAGTTTCTGGAACAAAATATCAACCGCAGAGAAGAAAATTATCTGAAGCTTGAAAAAATAATGCAGAACAACGAAGATATTTTGTTACTGAAGCATGATCACATCACCCGGTTATCCACTTTTGCCTTCCCGATAGTTTGTAAAACTCCGGAATTAAAAGATCACTATTTATCCAGATTCAGCGGAGCGGGAATAGAAATACGGCCAATGATTGCAGGAAACATTCAGCGGCAGCCTTTTTATAAAAAATATGTAAAGGAAACATATGATTTGCCAGGAGCGGACTTTCTTCATGACAATAGTTTTTATTGTGGTAATTATCCGGAACTAACAGAATCAGATTTGGAAACCATCAGCAGTTGTTTATATAAATACTAGAATGGTTATTGTGCATTTAATGGGTGGATTAGGCAATCAGCTTTTTCAATATTCCTTTGCCAGAAATATTGCTATTAAAAATAATTGCGAACTTAAACTAGATCTGAGTTCATATGAAAATTATGAATGGCATGAATACAGCTTATCTCCATTTAATATAAAAGCCGCGATTGCAAGCACTGCTGAAATAAAAAAACTTAAAAACAAGCAGCAGCATTTTATAAATAAAGTATTAAGAAAAATTATCAACAAAGGAAATATAATCATTAATGAAAAGAACATTGCCTTCAATCCTCTTTATCTTGACGTAAAGGCACCTGCATTTTTATCAGGATACTGGCAATGTGAAAAGTACTTTATAGAAAATAAATCGATCATTTCTAACGATCTTCTAATTACAAAACTGCCTTCCATTAAAAACCAGGAATTAATGGAAGAAATAAAAAAATACAATTCCGTAAGCCTGCATATACGGAGAGGAAATTATGTTTCTGTTCCTGAATTTAATCAGGTTCTGGGAACATGTTCGATGGAATATTACACAGCGGCTTTAAATTATATTTCAAAAATAATAACCAATCCTGTTTTTTTTGTTTTTTCTGACGATATAGAATGGGCCCGACAAAATCTTAATACTGACCATACATTTGTGTTTGTGGATATTAATGATGCTAAGCACGATTATGAAGACCTGAGATTAATGCAGCATTGTAAACACAATATAGTAGCTAATAGCACATTTAGTTGGTGGGCAGCATGGCTGAATAAAAATATAAATAAGATCATAATTGCTCCGCAGCAATGGTTTCGCGGAGAAAGAAATATCGACTCAACTCATCTTGTACCTGAAAACTGGATAAGGTTATAATGGAAATAATAAGAAAATATGCAGCAAAATTTCTAAGAAGATTTGCGACTGAATCAGAAAAAAAATATGTTGCAGAACTTAACTTCTGGGCAGGTGAAATTGAAAATTACAAAAGTTGGTATACAGGAAATCTCAGAGAAAGTTATGGAACCGTTTCGCCGGCAGATATTGAAAAAGTAAAGGCAGAAAATATTAAGGATTCCGCAATTTTAACATGGCATAAATTACATCAGGAAAAAAAATATTTCCTCGATCTTCAATTGCCGCAGGATATTTTCGCAGGTAAAAAATTATTGGATATTGGTTCAGGGCCCATGCCCAGTGCAACTTGTTTCAAGAATGCTGAACTATATTGTCTTGAACCTCTCCTGTCGCGTTATATAGATATTGGATTCCCTTTACATTATTATGGAAACACAAAATTTATTCAATGTAAAGCAGAGTCAATTCCTGTGGAAAATAATTTCTTTGATGCCATCATATCTGTAAATGCTTTAGATCATGTGGATGATTTTGAAAAAACCGCATCTGAAATTCAAAGGGTATTAAAACAGGACGGAATAATAGTATTTCATCTCCACTATCATTATAAAACAGAAACAGAACCTGTTGAATTGAATGATGAAAGAGTACAAAAGGCTTTTTCAAAAATTCCGGGAATGAAAAAAATATCTCAAAAAAAGGAGAAATACGGATCAGTATGTGAAGAAGGAGAGAGTTTCACGTTATGGTCTAACCTTGCTGCAGAAAAATTCATATGAGCCAACCGCTTATATCAGTGATTCTTCCGGTTTATAATGCACAGGATTTTTTGAAAGAATCCATCCAATCCATTTTAAAGCAAACGTACAAACATCTTGAACTGATTATTATCAACGATGGCAGTACGGATAATTCTAAAAAGATCATTCAAGCTTTCAAAGATGAAAGAATACATCTCTTTGACCTTCCGAAAAATGGTGGTCTTATTAAAGCTTTAAATTATGGCTTACAACAAGCTAAAGGAAAATATGTTGCCAGAATGGATGCGGATGATATTTCATTTGTGGACAGGCTCGCTGTTCAATTATATTACTTAAAAAAAACAGGTGCTGACATTATTGGTTCTTACATTATACAAAAAGGCGGCACTGATAAAACAGTAAAGTATCCGGTAAAAAATGAAAATATTAAAGCTTACATGCTTTTCGGGAACCCTATGGTGCATCCAGCCATTTTCTTTAAAAGGGAAATGATCGAGAAAAAGGTATTTCATTATAGTGCAGAATGGAAACATGTAGAAGATTATGAATTATGGATAAGACTGATGAAAGATCACAAATTTGCCAATGTTCCGAAACCTTTATTGTATTACCGGATTTCCGAAAATTCTATATGCTTTCAACAGCATGATAAACAGTTTAAAAAAAATGCTGAACTACATCAAATTATATTAAAACAATTAATTCCTGATTATCATTTTTCAGAAACAGAACTAAACTGGATCGAAAATCCTGCATTAAAAATCAAAAAAGATGATTTAATACATATTAGTCATTTTATCGAAACATTATCGGCAGCCAATCATAAAAAAGAACTGTTTAATGAAAAAGCATTTTCAAAAAGAATGATGTTGCAGTTTTACAGAACATGTGTTTCCAATAAAAAAGAGAACATCATTACATTATTCAAAAAGACAGCAAAAAAACTAAACAATTCTGAACATGCTTTAGTTATAAAGTTAATGGGACATACAATCCGGAAAAAACCCTAATGAAAATTGCTCTTGTTACAAATTTTTTATATCCGGAAGGATTAGGAGGAACAGAATTATTTTGTTACAAACTCGCAAAGGCATTAATACAATTAAATAATGAGGTATTTTGGTTTGTACCTAACTGGAGCAAAGCTGTTACGTCAACTTCAAATTTTGAAGATATACATATCGTTCGTTTTGCAGTCGTTGAGAAAGACAAAAAATCAAATCAGGATTTTGTGGCTGCATCTTTTATAAAGGAAATAAAAGCGAGGCAAATAAGTGTTGCTCATTTCAATGAATTTGGTGGTCCTGAAGGCAGCAGTGCTAATTTGCTAAATGCAACTAAAGCATCCGGAATACATACAGTTGTAACACTTCACCTTTTGAACTATTTATGCAGACAGGGATTAATGCGGCATGTGAATAAAGAAAATAATTCAGGTGAAATTGCCGGATACCGTTGCGGTGAATGTCTTTCGCAAAGCAAAAAATCTGCATTAGCATCACAGCTATTACCTGTATTAAAATTGTATGCAAAAACCAACTTACCTGTTCAAGCAAACCTGAACAAAAATATTGATACATATAATGATAAACTTCCGCTTGTTGAAGCGTTAAAAAATTCAGCAGATGTTATAGTGACACTTACAAAATGGTTTCAGAAAGTACTTATAGCAAATAATGTTGAATCAAAGAAAATTGTACACATACCACAAGGCGAACCGGAAATATTGGTAACACCATCACCTTTAAAAAAAACAGGTTTTGTATTTATAAGTCGTATACATAAAGAAAAAGGAATCGACATACTTTTGAAAACGGCAGAAATATTTAAAGAACGAAAATTAAATATCACGATTGATCTTTATGGCCCCATACCAGTTGGAATTAAACATTCAATTGATTTTATTACCAAAATAAAAGTGTATAAGAATATTCAATACAAAGGAGTGTTGCCTCCGTCGGATGTCATAAAAACTATATCACGCTAT
Source organism: Bacteroidota bacterium (assembly GCA_031411115.1). Lineage (GTDB taxonomy): Bacteria > Bacteroidota > Bacteroidia > Chitinophagales > Chitinophagaceae > Ferruginibacter. The sequence goes on along the minus strand of JANOAO010000108.1, from coordinate 63,011 downwards.
AAGGCAGTGTTATTACCTTCTATAGTTGCTGAAATGGCGCCGATGATCATAATGGAAGCCAACAAGCTTCAAACACCCGTAATTGCAACAGATGTTCCGGGTTCAAGAGAACTAATAACGGAATATAATTGTGGTTTAATTACTAAATATAATAATGCAGAAGATTTCTCTGAAAAAATAATTCAGATCGAAAAGGGGCAAACAAATTTTTCATTTATTCAACCGCATAATTCATTTGATGTTGTTGCTCAGCGATATCTTAAAATTTATATTCCAGAAATACAAAAGCGTAATTAAATGTACATTTTTCAATTAATGGGAGGCTTAGGGAATCAAATGTTTCAATATGCTGCAGGCAGAGCATTGTCGTTAAAAAATAATATTCCTCTCAAAGTTGATTTTGATTGTCCTTATAAACACGTAAAATATACATATAATCTGAATGTATTTGAAGAACAGGCAGATCAGGCAGGTTTTTTAGATTTGTGGAAAGCAAAACCCAAGACAAAGATTGCAAAACGTTTATTTATGCTTTCCGGTAAAGATTACCGTTGTAATCTTGTAAAAGAAAAAAAAGAATTCACTTACAATGAAGATTTTTTTTCTATTCCTGACGGCTCTTATGTTAGTGGGTTTTTTCAGACAGAAAAATATTTCAAAATTTTTGAGAAAGAGATAAGGAGAGATTTTAATTTTTCCAAAGAGCCTTCTGAAGCCAATAAAAAATTCATTGAAAATATCCAATCTGAACAAGCGGTGTCTTTACACATCCGGCGTGGCGATTATGTTAAGATCAAAGAGACAAATGAGTTTCATGGAGTCTGCAGTATTTCCTATTACCAATCCGCTATTAGTTTGATCGCAGAAAAAGTGAAGGATCCGGTATTTTATATTTTTTCGGATGATATGAATTGGGTTAAGGAAAATTTCAATATTAGTCAGTCTCATGTATTTGTTGATATAAATGATGCCGCCACCAATTATGAAGATATGCGCCTGATGAGTTTGTGCAAACATAATATCATAGCTAATAGTTCATTTAGCTGGTGGGGAGCCTGGTTGAACGCAAATGAAAATAAAATGGTGATTGCTCCCAAACAATGGATGAAAGATCCACTCATTAGCACAAATGATTTAATACCTGAAAATTGGATCAGAATTTAAATCAAGGTATCGAAGCAATCATACCAACGGCAGGACGTGCCGCAGTATTATACAAAACACTCGAATCAATTTCTCGGCAAGGTGTTTTGCCTACATTAGTTCATATTATAGACGCATCTGAAGATACATCCACAGAACTTGTATGTAAGAAAATATCGGAATTATTTCCGTTGAAAATTAAATATTACAAAGCGGCAATCAAAGGTGCAGCAGCTCAAAGAATGCAGGCTATGCAATTCATTAGATCGCAATTCACTTTGTTTACAGACGATGATATTATCTTGGAAAAAAACTGTATTCAGTTACTTCAAAATTTACTGATCAGCCAACATGAAGCAGGAGGTGTAAATGCAATGGTTACAAATCAGCAATATCATAAGCCCGGAAGATTAACATCCTTCATGTATAAATTAATGAACGGTTCTTCCTTAAAATCTTATGCCGGTAAATGCATTGGGCCCGCATGGAATTTATTACCGGAGGAAAATGGAGAACAATTGAATGAAACTGAATGGTTGAATACAACCTGCACATTATATCGAACTGTAGCATTACCTGAACAACTATTTCCGCCTATATTTCAGGGATATTCACTTATGGAAGATCTTGCATTATCACTTGAAGTAAGAAAGCGGTGGAAATTGTATAATGTACCATCGGCAAAAATATTTCATGACAGCCAATCAGGTGATCATAAGAATTCTGCCTTCATAATTTCAAAAATGGAAATGATAAACAGGCATTACATCATGAAAAACATTTTAGGTAAAAAAGGATTTACAGATTACCTGAAATTTTTAATTTTTGAATGTTGGAATATTATTTCATCATTGAATACAGCAAAGGGGAGACAATTATTTTTAAAAACTATAACCGGGAAATTCTCAGCATTTTATCAAATTATCTTAAATCATAAATAATTATGAAGCAAATAGAATTATTCTATGAAGATGATATAAAAATAGATGAGAAAGGTAACCAGCAATTTTTATCACAAACATCTTTGAGAAAGGATGAATGTTTGGCACTGTATAAAGTTGTAAGTGAGTATCTGCCAAATAAAACACTTGAAGTTGGTTTTGCTCTCGGCGCTTCTGCTATTGCAATCATAGAAGCAAAAACCGATCATCAGATTTTAGAAAAACATATTGTACTGGATCCATTTCAATCAGCATTATCCAATAATGTGGGTTTATTGAATGTTGCAAAAGCCGGCTTTGGGAATAACGTAATTCTTCATGAAGACTATTCAGAGAATTATTTAAATATGTTACATAACAGCCATCAAAAACTAGATTTTGTTTTCATTGATGGCAATCATTCTATAGGTCAGGCAGTAACAGATGCATTTCTGGCTGATAAAGTTTTAGAAAAAAAAGGAATCATAGGAATTCACGATTCACTTTTATTTTCAACCGCAGCATCCATACGGTATTTGATAAATGACCATGGATATACACTTATAGCAGCACCGAAAATAAATTTTAAAAACTTTGTCCGCAAAATAAAATATCTGAATTCATTAGGCAGATGGTATTGTAAAACTGTATTACCTTATCTAAATGGTAGTATCATCTTTCTCCAAAAACCATAAAGTTGGAAAATATCTTAATTGGTATTACTTCTAAAAATCGTGCTTCCATTTTGCCAACCTCCATTAATTCTGGATTAGCACTTAATTATGCATCAAAGCAAGTGGTGGTTTTCGATGATAACTCCACTGACGAAACCATCTTATTAACTGAGCGGTTTCCACAAATTAAATGGTATTTATCAAAAGAAGATAAAGGATATGTGTATGCACGTAATCTGTTTTTGCAACAAATAAAAGCAGATTATTATTGTAGTTTGGACGATGATTCCTGGTTCTTAGATACAGAGCGTATTAATGAGGCAGTACAATATATGTATGCAAACCAAAATGTAGCCGTACTGGCATTCGATATTTTAAGCCCTGACAGAAAAGTGAGTACTTCAAATAATCAGATAACTGAAACAAATAATTTTATTGGATGCGGGCATATGTTAAGAGTTGCTGCTGTAAATAAAATTGGAAATTACATACCAAATCCTGGTTATTATGGTGGCGAGGAAAAAGATCTGTGTATTCGTCTGATAGATGAAGGTTATTCTATTATGCGTTTTCCGGCGGTAAAAATATGGCATGAAAAATCAAATATTGCAAGAGATATTAAAAAGCAACACCAGTCAGGTGTATGTAATGATTTTGTTTTTATGTGGCGCCGCACTCCATTATTGTATCTGATCCCATCCATTTTTGCAAAATTGTATGTACATTTTTTATATCCCATACGCTATAAAAATCACTCATTATACGGAGCATTTTTTAAAGGTGTATTTGATTTTATTCGTTTTTTGTTCAGTGGAAAGATCAATAGAAAACCTGTATCCATAAAAGGATTAAAAAAATATTTATCTTTTAACAGGAAATAATCAGGTATCACCAAATTATTTTCAACCTATGAGCGTAATAGAAAGAATTTTATTTGAAATACCGGTAGGTCTTTCAAGTCGTTTTAAAATTGTATTATATAGATTTTTAGGAATGAAGATAGGTTCCGACAACAGATTCGAAAAAGGCAAATGCCGGCAATTTAAAAATATAACAATAGGAAACAACAATGCTTTCTTTGGTGGAGGTTATATGTTGTGGCCCATTAAAGAAAACAATAACAACGAAATAAGAATTCGCATTAAAAACAAAAGTTTGTTTAATCGAAATATCTATCTGGATGCATGTGGATATATTGAAATTGGAAACGGCTGCATGTTTGGTCCTGATGTTTATATAACGGACTCTAATCATCAGATGCAGTCAGGGAAATCAGCAAGGGAATTACCCATGGCCATTGGCAAAGTTATTATTGGCGACAATTGCTGGATAGGAGCTAAAGCCATCATTTTAAAAGATGTTGTGTTGGGAGAAAATTGTGTTGTTGCTGCAGGTGCGGTGGTTACTAAAAGTTTTCCGGCAGGAAGTATTATTGGAGGCGTACCAGCCAAACTGTTACAAAGCAAAAATTCATTAAGCTGATTATGAATTTCACCAAATTTAAATATCTGCTAACGTCCATCGGGAAAAAGTTTTCCGGTCACAAAGATATTTGTCCGTTTTGTGCCGCTTCATTAACTGATGCAACGGTACAGGATAGTAAAATGTTTGTGATCCAATTAAAAAAATGTTCATGTGGCTTATTAGTTCGCACTCCAACAGATTCTATAAAGGAAAATGATCTTTTTTATCAGGAAGAATATGAACAGGGTTCTACCACAGATTGTCCGGATGAAGATGCACTAATAAAACTAATTAACTCGAATTTTAAAAATTCGGAAAGAGATTACAGCGAGTATATACAATTATTAAATTTATTGGGTGTACAACCGGGCAGTAAAATTTTGGATTTTGGCTGTTCCTGGGGTTATGGAGCTTATCAGTTCTCAAAAGCAGGTTATCAGGCTTGCGGCTATGAAATTTCTAAACCCCGCCTTCAATATGGTATTGATAATTTAAAAATTGTTGGTGTATCAGATGTATCAAAAATTAATGGAAACCTTGATGTTTTCTTTTCTGCTCATGTGCTGGAACATGTACCTGACCTGAATTTTGTTTTTGAAACCGCCAGTAAATTAGTTAAACCCGGAGGATATTTCATTGCAGTTACGCCTAATGGCTCGCAGGCATTTCGAAAAAATAATTCATTCAGTTTTCATAAACTTTGGGGGAAAGTTCATCCTGTTTTATTAACGGATGATTTTGTGTTAAACAATTTTAAATCTGATTTAAAAATAGTTGGAAGTTTCCCGTTGATGAATGCCTTCACTCATTCAACATCATTACATCAGGAAGTGGCTGACAAATGGGAATTATTATTTTGCCTGCAATACCCGAAAGAATCAGAGCTATTATGAAAGTTTTGATTGCACATCCTGGAACGCAGTATTCTCATCAACTTGCCATACAATTACATAAAGCAGGTTTGCTATACCGTTTCTATACATGCTTAGCCATTTCTTCTGAAAGTATAACAGGGAAAATAGTAAAAAAATTACCATTGATCCTTTATAATAAACTAAGCAACCGATTCATAGAGGAAGTTCCACCTCACAAAATTAAAAATTTCGCCTCGCTTGAATGGTATACATTAAATACCAAACCTAATACCATTGAACAAGATCAAAAACTATATGAAAGGAATAAAAGATTTCAGGAACTTATTCCTGATACGGATATTAAAGAAGTTGATGTAGTAATAGGATTTGATACATCCAGCTGGATATTGGCAGAACGTTGTAAAAAATTGGGTGTAAAATTTATCTTGGATGTAAGTATCGGACACCCACTTTCCAAAGAGATTATTTATAAAAAATTATTCAGCGATTATCCGAAATGGAAAGAACAAATTCTGCCTAAAGAAAAAATTCATATTGAAGAAGAAGCAAAGGAAATGCTTTTAGCTGATCTGATAGTAGTTCCGGGAACTTTTGTAAAGCAAACGTTATTGGAAAATGCAGTTCCTGATCAAAAAATAAGCGTCAATCAATTTGGAACTATTACAGATCAATTCCGAAACGATATAACGAACAAACAAAACACAGTAAATAAAATCCGTTTTCTTTTCATGGGATCATTCACTGCAAGAAAAGGGTTGCCTTTTTTATTAGATGCGTGGAGTGAAATGAATACGTCAAATGCTGAACTGGTTATGGCAGGCTATGGTGAAATTCCTAAAGGATTAATTATTCCGCCAAATGTGATCAACAGAGGAGTTGTTGCTAAAGACGAGCGTAAAGAATTGTTTCACAGTTGTGATGTTTTTGTTTTCCCCAGTTTTTTTGAAGGACTTGCGCAAGTTCAGATTGAAGCGATGGCTGCCGGCTTACCGGTAATCGGAACAAAAAATTCAGGTGCAGAAGATATAGTGGATAATGGAATAAATGGAATGATCATAGAAACCGGAAATAAAGAACAACTTAAAAATGCTATCAGATACTTTATAGAAAATTCACTTTTGATAAAAAAAATGGGAATTGCTGCACAAAAAAAAGCAGAAGAGTTTACATGGGATAATTATGGAAGGAGATGGAAACTTATTCTGAGTGATTTAATGAAAACTAATTAAAAGAATGGTTTATACTTCTATAAGGAATCTCGCTCTCATCAGAAACATTGCGGTTATCTTTCCGTTGAAAAGAAAACTGAATTTTTTAATATCCCGTTATCTGAAAAATGAAAACAGATTAAAAATTCCATTTGCCAAAAATTGGGATATATACATAAATGTAAGTGAGAATAATCATTCAACTATTTCAAATTTGATTTTGGAAGGAAGTAATAGCCAGCCCGAAGGAAAACTTTTAAAAAGATTACACACGGAATTGCCGGATAACATGACACTGGTTGATGTTGGTGGAAATATTGGAAGCTTTTTTTGCCAGTTCATCAATAAATGCAGTAAAGTGTATGTATTCGAACCTATCCCTCGGTTATACAAGGTAATACAGGAATCCATTAAACTGAATCATTGTCAAACTGCCACACTAATCACCAAAGCGGTTGGAGACATTCCCGGTCATGTAAAAATGCTGGATAACAATAATTCTAATGTTGTTGCAGATGTTGCAAGCGCGGAAGAGATTATTGATATAAACGTTACAACGCTGGATATTGAATTGGAAAATTTACAGAGTATTGATTTGCTTAAAATAGATGTGGAAGGCTATGAATTACATGTTTTACAGGGAGCTCATAAAATAATCAATCAGCATAAACCATTTATGCTGATTGAAGTTCATCCCGGCTTTTTGCAAAATTATCATAAAAGCCATACTGATATAATAGCATTTGTGGAGGAACATAATTATTCTATAGAGTATTTCTCTTTTCTGGCTGAAGAGAGAGATCCGAAATGGAAAAGAATTTTACATCGGTGGTATGGGAATAACGGATTAATATTTTCAGATAAAAAATCTTTTTTAAAAGATGTGGATTTGGATCCTAAGCTAATGAGTTATCATTTGTTTTGTAAACCTTTGAATTAAAAAGTTGATCACAAGAAAAATCAATTGGGTATCTGGTATCAAAGCTGAACATCAGCATGCTATTACGCTGTTAGATCAGAAGCTTTCTTCATTTTATGCAGGCAACAAAAATTATTATGGAGATATAAATTTTACTGCAGACAATTGGATTGACGAAAACGAAGAAGGATATAAAACAATAATAAAAGAAGTAAATAAATCCGCTAAAGTGTGTGAATTTGGTTGTGGAAGTGCCAATATTTTAAAGCACTATGCGCATCTTCAGGATACATATTATGGATGTGATTTTTCTGAAGAACTCATCCGATCAAATCAATTGAATTATCCCCGGGCACATTTTGTACAATTTGCCACCGCAAACAAATTACCATTTGAAAATGAGATGTTCGATGTTGTTTTTTCTACTTTCGTAATTGAGCACAGTACAAATCCTGCTGCATTATTATTGGAGTGTAAGCGTATCCTGAAGCCAGGCGGTAAACTGATGATTTTATGTCCTGACTTCATGGGAGCTGGAAGAATGTCGTCGCAGCGTAGCGGTTTTAGTAAAGGAAACGCTACGCAAAAAATAAAAAAAGGAAAATATTTTGATGCGCTAATTACATTATTTGACAACAGAATAAGATTGCCTTTATATTGTTTTTATTTAAAAAGTGTAGCATATAAATCACCTTCATTCTTCATTAATCTAAGTCCAACTGTATTTGAAGATGAGTTTACACCAGACGTAGATGCTGTTTATGTAACTTATAAAAAAGAAATGATCAGCTTTATAAAAAAGGATTTTATGATCATTCAAAATTCTCCGAAAGAATTATATTATGAGAAAAGTAAAAAACTGATCTTTTTAAATTGCATCAAAAATATAATTATGTCTGTTTAATGGGAGCTGATCTGAACATTCATGCGATCATTTTAGCACTGAATGAAGAAATATTTATCAAAGCACAACTGGATACCATATATCCTTATTGCAAAAGTATTTCTGTGATAAGCCAGTATGACCGTGATTGGTATGGCAAACCTGTTATGCCAGATAAAACAGCAGAACTCCTTTTAAATTATCCTGATCCGGAAGGGAAAATTCATTTTGTGGTAAGAAGGCTGCCTGATGAAGCTGCTGCTCGTAATATGGAAATGCTATCCTTCAACCGAAAAAGTTTTAGCCATACTAAAACGCATGGTAATGAATTTTCGATCGTAGAAAAATTTCATTCTTCACCTGACTATTTCTGGATAATTGATGCAGATGAAATTTATGATACATCAACCATTCCTGCAATACTAAACTTTCTTTCTGAAAAGAAACCCCGCGGAATGCGTGTTACTGGTTACAATTACTTGAGAACATGGAATCAAAGAGTTCCACGCGATATAATAGATTTCACACATTTTGGATTCATAAAACCGGGTGTTCTTTTCGAACAAAGAAGAATTGTGAGCTGGAATGAATCGCGCCTAGCAAAGTTATTCAGGATCTTAAAATTGAAAGACTGTTCCGCATCATTATTTGGTTTTATATATTGCCCGGAATCTGTTGGTGTTTTCCATCATGGTTGCTGGTTGGGTGATAATTCCAGAATAAAAAACAAGTTCGATAAATCCAGCCATAAAGAATCTCAGGACTGGGAACCGGATTCAGTGGATGCTTTCAAAACTGTATTTGTATCAAATAAGGAATTACCTGTAAACATCATAAAGGCATCATGGCCTTCTAATTTTTTTAATGACAGAAACTGATAAATTAAAAATTCTTGCTATCATTCCAAGTGGTTTCTGTTTTGGATTACAACATGTTACTATTGATTTCTTTGCAAAATTTCCTCCAACTGTTCATAGCCATTTTTTATTAACGAGATTTGGAAATGGAGATATGGAAATCATACTCAAAAAAAATAATATTCCTTTTAGTTATAGTTGGTTGGGAATGTTTAGCAGAAAGATGGATGCGCTCAATATAAAAATGTCTTTACATTCATTGGTCAAACTACCAAGGCTATATTATGATTTTATAAAACTGAAAAATAAATTCAAGCCTGATGTTATATATTTTGCCAATCACCATGAATTGATTTTATTATATCCTGCATTACTGTTAACCAAACAGAAAATTGTTTGTCATATGCATGATCCTGCACCAGCTATAGATTTCCAAAAAAAAACATTTAGTTATTATAGTAAAAAAGTAGATCATTTTATAGCCATTTCAGAATCAGTAAGAAATCGAACCATAGATCTGGGCTGTCCACCTGAAAAAATAAAAACTATTTATAATGGGATACAAATCTCTGGCAACATAAGTGAAAGACAAGATCTGTTTATACAAAAAACAGGTTGGTCTCCGGATGTTTGTATAATTGGTATAACGGGTCAGATGACGGAAACAAAAGGTGCGATGGATGTGGTGGAATGTTTTCAAAAACTTCATGCACGAAATAATAAAGTAAGACTTGTAATCGGAGGAAAGCCAATTGAACCTTTTAAAAGTCAACTGAAAAATAAAATCAAAGAGTTTGGTTTAAGTAATGAAGTATTCTTTGCAGGATGGTTGCCTGAAGCAAAAGATTTTTTCAGAAATATAGATATTTTCATTTTAGCTTCCAGGCATGACGAGGGATTTGGACTTGTTATAGCAGAAGCTATGGCGGAAGGGAAACCTGTTGTAAGTACGGAAAGTGGCGGAGCTGTTGAGTTAATCGAAAATGATAAGAGCGGATTCATTATACCGAAAAATGATATTTCCCAAATGACTGAGAAATTATACAATCTTTCAGTAGATCCATATTTACGAAAACAAATGGGCTTAGCAGGCAGATCCCGGATTGAAACATATTTCAATTTAGAAATTCAATCAAAAATATTGTTGAATTATTTATTGAAAATCCAAAATTAGATGTACGGAAAAGCAACGATACCTTCTGGAATGTGGATCGCAATTGCTTCGATTTTAGTATTTACACTTTTACGTTCGCCGAATTTTCTGATAATGTCGGCACTATTGTTTTATATTCCGTTTGTCTATAAATATTTTTTCATAAAAGGTAACCCAAATGTTATTTTCTGGGGATTGTTGTATCAATGGTTAACCGTTTCAATACAGGCGATTTATTGTAGTTTTCTGGGCATATCTATTAACGAGTTATTTGCTAAAACTATTTTCCCTGCAGAAATATTTGAATACACAGATTTCCTTTCCATTATTGGTCTCTATGTAATTACGTATGGAATTTACAGAGCGGTCAGAAAAATGAAAGTGGTGCTCGATGAATCTATTTGGCTTCGGTATAGTCCACAAAAAATATTACAAACATATATCCTTGTCAGTATTGTAATCAACATCAATCAGGTAGCTATCTGGGCATTTCCAACTTTGGTTCAATATTTTTATTTTTTCTTTTATATTAAGTGGGGTTTTTTTATGATCACCTTCATTTCAATTTTTAAGAGAGCGCCACACCTTAAAATATTTTTACTCTTAGTGATTGTTGGAGAATTTATTTTAGGATTATCATCCTACTTCTCCAGTAGTTTCGCCAACATTCTTTTATTTTCTATTATTTCTTACTCAGCGGTCACCAAAAAAATTCCTTCCTGGAAAGTAGTTCTAGCAATTCCATTAGGAGCTTTACTATTTCATATTGCGGTACTTTGGACTGCAGCAAAAGGAAATTATCGTTCTTATGTAAGCCAGGGTCAAAATGTACAATCTGTAAAAGTATCTAAACAACAGGCGAGGGAGAAATTATTTGAGCTGATTGTAAAAGTTGATGAAGTAACATACAGAGGTGCTGTGGAGGAATTGATAAACAGGATTGGATATATACAATATTTTGCAGCAGCCATACGATACGTACCAGCCATCGTTCCTCATGAATATGGCAAGGTCTATATGGCATCCATAGCTCATTATCTTGTTCCCAGGTTTATAAACCCCAATAAAGCGGAATTAGATGACAGTAAACACACCAACCAGTATACTGGGTTGAATGTAAGTGGTAAAGCCAGAGCATCTTCATTCAGTCTGGGTACTTTTGCGGATGCCTATATAGATTTCGGGCCCATTTTTATGTTTACCATAATATTCGGATTTGGTTATGTGATAGGATTCTTTTTTCAATATTTATACCGACCCGATTTATGGGGACTGATATTTACGGGCCCTTTCTTTTTGTTGATAAATATTTACGGTGCAGATACCACAAAAGCGATCGGCTTTCTTTTGATTTATTTTTTAGTGATGTTTTTTCTAAACAAACCCCTAAAAAAGTTTATTGATCCGATGATGCAGAAAAATTTCAAAATATGAGGCCACTCATTTTTCTTAATTCTCATCCTATACAATATTTCGCTCCGCTTTATAAAGAAATAACGGAAACCACAACAATTGATTTAACCGTTTGGTATTGTTCTGATGAAAGTATTGCCGGCAAATTTGATAAAGGATTTGGAACCGAGGTAAAATGGAATATTCCTCTTTTAGAAGGTTACAGTTATAAGTTTTTCAAAAATTATTCATGGAAAAAATCAATTAGTAATGGTTTTTTCGGATTGATGAATCTGGGAATATTAAAACAATTATTTAAGCAGAAAAAATCTGTCATAATTATTCATGGGTGGAATTATGTTACCCATGTTATGGTAATAATATTTGGTAAATTATTCGGCCATACAATTTGTCTCAGAGCAGAAACACCTTTAAATCAGGAACTTTTAAAAAATAAAGTACATCTTTTTTTAAAGAATATCTATCTGAAATTTCTTTTTGTCTTTATAGATAAGTATCTATATATAGGTGAACAAAACAAATTATTTTACAAATCACTTTCAGTAAAAGAGGAGAAATTGATTTTTGTACCGTATGCTGTAGACAACAAACGTTTTCAGAATATTTATCAATCCGTTTCAGTGATGGAGGCCAGAACACATTTGCGTTTGCCGGCCGACAAAAAAATTATTTTATTTTCCGGTAAATATATTTCAAAAAAAAGGCCTATGGATTTACTGGAGGCATTTAGTAAAATGGAAAGTGAGAAAGTCATTTTAGTGTTTGTAGGAGAGGGCGAATTACGGAAATCAATGCAGGAGTTTATTGATTTGAATCATCTTTCTGGTAAAGTGATTTTAACAGGTTTTGTAAATCAACATGAAATTCCTCTTTATTATCGTGCAGCAAATATTTTTGTTATGTGCTCAGGAGCGGGAGAAACCTGGGGACTATCCGTTAATGAAGCGATGAATTTTGGCTTGCCAGTAATTATTTCTGAAACATGCGGCAGTTCTCATGACCTCATAGACGAAAATAAAAATGGGAATGTGTATAAAACAGGAGATATAAAAGAATTGAATGATTTACTTGTAAAATATGTTAATTTACCGGAACAGGAAATGTATAATGTTATCAAAACTTCCTTAAGTAAAATTGAAAAATACAGTTACAACCGTATCATTCATCAACTTCAAAGTCTAGTTTCATGAAAAGTGCCGGAAAGCTAAAGCTGCTTATTTTTAATGATTACTTCTATCCTGCTTACAAAGCTGGTGGCCCGATACAATCGCTTGTTAATCTTATTAGTCATTTGGATACTATTTATGACATTTATGTTATCTCAAGTGCATACGATCTGAATGAAAAATTACCGATCGAGAATATAGACATTGGCAAATGGGTTGATATTACTTTACCGGGAAATAATTCAAAAGTAAAAGTCTGGTATGTTGGAAAAAATGAAAACATTAAAGCCACAATAAAAAAAGCTGTAAAAGAAATTAAGCCATCTATTGTTTATATAAATGGAATGTTTACTTACAATTATGTAATACTTCCATTACTCGTTATTAGAAATGTAAAAATTGTTATTTGTCCGCGCGGAATGATTCAGGAAGGAGCGCTTTCCGGGAAATACTTAAAAAAGAAAATATATCTGACCGCGCTTCGTTTATCCGGATTAGTAAAAAACGTTTGGTGGCATGCTACAACAGAAGTTGAACGGGACGATGCTAAGAAATTATTTGGCAATAACATCAATGTGGTCGTTGCAGGAAATATTCCCAAACGTCCGGTAGAATTAGTAGATTATCCTGATAAACAATCCGGAAAATTACGGCTGGTGTACATTTCTCTGATTACTGCAAAAAAAAATCTATTGCAGGCAATCGAGGCGATTAACCTATCGTCTCTCGATATCACACTGGATATATATGGTCCGGTTAAGGATGTGAGTTATTGGGAAAAATGTGAGTTAGCCATTAAAAAAAGTAAAGGAAAAATAAATTATAAAGGCACGGTGATTCCAGAACGGGTACAGTCAACATTCAAAAATTACGACGCCGGATATTTTTTAACCAAGGCAGAAAATTTTGGTCACGCTTTATATGAAAGCTTAAGTGCCGGAAGACCCATCATTACCAGTTATTTTACACCCTGGGAGAATTTAGAAAGTAAGTTGGCCGGATGGAATGCAGACATAGAAAATATGGATGATATAATTAGCATACTTGAAAAGGCGGTAATGGTTGATAATTCTCATTTTAAAATATTTTGTGACGGTGCACATAAAATTGCAAAGGAATATTTTTCAGAAGGATTTGAATTGAATGATTACAAAAAATTATTTTGATTTTGAATATCCTTAAAAACAAGCCCTTCCTTTTTTTCGCAGCGAAATTCATACTTACGTTTTTAGTTTGCTATTATTTAACGTTGCTCGTTATAGGATTATCTGCACCAGGTGGAGCGTACAATCAATTCGTGGCAAATAATTTAAACTATGTTGATTGGATAAGAAGTTCTTTATTGGCCGGTACAAAATTTCTTTTAAAAATATTAGGAACCGAAACGTACCTGAATAATAAATATAATATTCGTCAGGTTAACGGTAGAGGTATCGTAATCGTTTATGAATGTGTAGGATATGGAATTATGAGTTTTTGGACAGCATTTATTGTTGCCTTTCAAGGAAGTCTTAAGAAAAAAATTATATGGTGGTTATTGGGAATTATCATGTTTTGGTCCATCAACGTGATAAGACTTTCCTTACTGCTGATCGCTACAAATAAAAACTGGAGTTTCCCTTTTGGATGGGATCATCATACCTGGTTTGGTATAGTGGCTTACTCTGTAATGTTATACCTTTTATTCTTGTTTGATAAAAAGTCTGATTCCTTAACTGATAAACAATTGAACAAATAACAATGACAATTTTAGGAATAAACACCTATCATGCCGATGCATCTGCAGCCATCTTTGTAGATGGTAAAATGATTGCAGCTATAGAAGAAGAGAGATTCACGAGGATTAAACATTGGGCAGGTTTTCCAAAACTTGCGATACAGTTTTGTTTAAAGGAAGCAGGAATTACAATTGAACAGGTTGATTATTTTGCGGTAGGAAGAGACCCTAAAGCAAAGTTTTTTAAAAAAATCTTATACCTGGCACTCAATCCTTCCGGTAGTAATCAGGCTATTAAAGATAGGTTACAAAACAGCAGAAAAATAGCTTCAATTGAAAAAGAACTATCTGTCTTGTCCGGATTGCCGGAAAAATCTTTCATTTCAAAAATTAAAAATATAGAACATCACAGGAGTCATCTTGCTTCTGCATTTTTTGCTTCTCCGTTTGAAGAAGCCGCTTGTTTAACTATTGATGGTTCAGGTGATTTTTCTACAACAATGATTGGAGTGGGGAAAGGGAATGAAATAACCATTTTCAATTCAATTGATTTCCCCCATTCCATTGGGCTTTTTTACACTGCTTTCACACAGCTACTTGGATTTCCGCATTACGGTGATGAATACAAAGTGATGGGAATGGCTCCTTATGGAAAACCATTGTACCTCGATAAATTAAAGGATGTTTTGCATCTTACAGCTGATGGTTTATTTAAACTGAATTTAAAATATTTCAGAAAAGGAACAGCAGGAATTATATCTTATGGTTCTGATAATATTCCTGTGGTTGCTGATTTATTCAGCGATCACCTGTTAAGTGTGTTCGGTAAACAGCGTTCAAAAGATGAACCTTTAACACAGTATCATAAGGATCTGGCGTCATCAGTTCAACATATGACGGAGAATGTCATTTTTCATCTGTTGAATCATCTGCATAAAAAAACGGGTCTCACGAATGTTTGTATAGCAGGTGGTGTTGCTCAAAATAGTGTGGCCAATGGAAAAATTACAAACAGAACAGCATTCAAAAATGTATACATTCCTTCTGCGGGCCATGATGCCGGTATATCTATGGGTGCAGCATTATTTGTACAGCATCAGTTATTGAAAACACCTCGTCAGCCTGCAATTTATTCTGCATATACAGGAAGCCGTTATAATAACGAAACAATAAAGAAAATTTTAGATGATCAGAAAATTGCCTATACAGAAGTTACAGATGAAGAATTATATAATAGTGTAACAGACTGCCTGATTGAAGGAGGAGTAGTAGGATGGATGAACGGACGTGCAGAATTCGGCCCGCGTGCTTTGGGAGGAAGATCAATTCTGGCGGATCCGCGAAGAACGGATGTAAAGGAAATATTGAATCTAAAAATAAAAAGAAGAGAAAGTTTTCGTCCCTTCGCACCTTCCATTTTAAAAGAATATGTAGGAGAGTTTTTTGAAACTGACGAGCCCGTTCCATTTATGGAAAAAGTTTTCCTCATTAAAAAAGATAAAAGAAATCTTATTCCCGCAGTTACACATATAGATGGAACTGGAAGATTACAAAGTGTCGACAAGGAAATCTCACCAAAATATTATGCTTTGATTGAAGCTTTTAGAGTAAAAACCGGTATTCCTGTTTTGGTTAACACTTCTTTTAATGAAAATGAACCGATTGTAAATTCCCCACAGGAAGCTATAGCCTGTTTTTTACGTACAAATATGGATATGCTTGCAATGGAAAATATTATAATAAAACGAAATTAATTTCAATTACATCTAATATTGCAAAACAATTCATATCGTATGAAAGTTACGCTTGTAACAGCTACATATAATTCAGAACAATATCTGGAAGAAAGCATACAGTCAATTCTGTCCCAAACATATAAGAATATTGAGTATATCATTGTTGATGGCAAATCTTCAGATGGCACATTATCCATTATAAAAAAATACGAATCGCAAATAGACCAATGGATTTCTGAAACTGACCGCGGAATGTATGATGCTCTGAATAAAGGAATGCAAATGGCCACCGGTGATATTATCGGATTAGTTCACAGTAATGATATTCTGGCTTCCAATGATGTGGTAGAATCAATTGTAAAAGTTTTTGAAACAAAAGATGTAGATACTATATATGGAGATCTCCAGTATGTTGATCCGGATGATCTGAATAAAATTTATCGTATCTGGAAAGGGAAACCCTATAAGCGAAGTTTGTTTCATTCAGGCTGGATGCCGGCTCATCCTACTTTCTATATTAAAAAAGATTGTTTTTTGAAATATGGCGGTTACTTAAACCATTTTTATTCAGCCGCCGATTATGAATTTATGGCAAGGTTGCTGTATAAATTTAAATTAAAGTCATATTATATTCCAAAACTGATCATCAAAATGCGCAGAGGCGGGCAAAGCAATAGCAGCCTTAAAATGCGTTTAAGAGCAAACCGCAGAGATTATCTTGCGATGAAAAAAAACAACATCCCTTTTCCATTTTTTGTATCCATTATGAAACCCCTCAGTAAATTGCATCAATACACAAGAAAGAATTAATGCTGAATTTTTTTAAAAATAAAAAAGACGGGAAAGAGTTTTACTTTCCGATAACTACAGATATACATTCGCATATACTGCCGCAACTCGATGATGGTTCAACGGATGTGGAAACCTCTATTCTACTGATAAAAGGACTGATGAGCGCAGGCATAAAAAAATCAATTGCCACTCCACACATCATAGGTGACATTTATCGAAACAACGCCGATACAATCAACCATTCCTTAAGCATTCTTAAGAATGAATTAAAAAACAGAGAAATTGATTTTGAAATTTCTGCAGCAGCAGAATATATGTTGGATTCTTATTTTTACGATCTGCTCGAAAACAAGAAAAAACTTCTGACATTAAAAAACAATTTTATACTTACAGAATTTTCCTATTCCACACGTCCGGAGCATCTTGAAAAAATGTCCTTCCAGATTTTCACAGAAGGATATCAGCCCATACTTGCACATCCGGAACGCTACGGATATTTTCATAATGATTTTGATATGTATCAGCGTTTGAAAGATCTTGGATTTATGTTACAGGTGAATTTATTATCACTCACTGGTTATTATGGAAAAGATGTAGCTAAGGCAGCTTTTTATATAATTAAAAATGATCTGGCTTCATTTATAGCCACGGATCTTCATCACGAAAGGCATTTGGATGCTCTGAAAGATCTGAAATTTAACGAGCTTTTTAAGAAGATGTTGTCCCACAAAGAATGGAATACGGAATTTTAAATTTCCCAGTCTGAAATCTGATTTTCTAATTGAGGATTATACATTGTTGTCACTTTAATGTAATTATCCGTATAACCATCCATCATCCCGTTTTTGTTTTTACTCTCAAACAAAACTTTCCTTTTTTCCCCAATGTGTTTTCCTGTAAAGTCCTGCATTTTACGATAACTTAATGTGCGTAAAATTTTGGTACGATCCTGCCGCACGGCCACTGGTATAATATCAGGCAAATTATTAGCGGTTGTATCCACTCTTTCCGAATAAGTAAATACATGCAAATAAGAAACATCCATATTTTCTAAAAAGTCTAAGGTTTCCTGAAAATCATCCGGCGTTTCACCCGGAAAACCTGTTATCACATCTGCTCCAATGCATGCATGAGGCATCATCTTTTTGATAAGCTGAACCTTGTCTGCATACAATTCGCGTTTATAACGCCTGCGCATTGCCGCTAATATTTTATTACTTCCGCTTTGCAATGGTATATGAAAATGAGGCATGAATTTTTCGCTGCTGCTAACAAAATCTATCATCTCATTCGTAAGCAAATTGGGTTCAATCGAAGATATTCTGTAACGATTGATAGAACTCAATTTTTCCAATTCCTGCATCAGTTCGAAAAATGTTTCATCTTTTATTTTTCCCCCATATATACCTTTACCAAAATCTCCCAGATTGATCCCGGTAAGTATGATTTCTTTCGCACCATTTTCACCCAATACGTTTGCTTTCTCAACTACATTTTCAATACTGTCACTTCTGCTTTTCCCTCTCGCTAAAGGGATAGTACAAAAACTGCACGTATAATCACATCCATCCTGCACTTTTAAAAAAACACGGGTGCGCTCGTTCACAGAATGAGAAGAGGTGAAAGTATTTACCTCTCCAATGTCGCAACTGTGAATTTGTACGCCATTGTTAAAAGATAAATCTTTCAAATGTGTAGAAATATTAAACTTTTCCGCAGCACCTAAAACAAGATCAACTCCAGGAATTTCAGAAATTTCCTTAGGTTTCAATTGGGCATAGCAACCTGTTATAACGATATTTGCAGCAGGAGCCTTTCTTTTTATTCTTCTTACGATTTGCCTGCATTCCTTATCTGCATTCTCAGTTACAGAGCAAGTATTGATGACATAGACATCCGCAATATCTGCAAAATCTACTTTTTTAAACCCATCGTTTTCCAATAAACGACCTATAGTGGTAGTTTCGCTGAAATTCAATTTACATCCGAGCGTGTGTAAGGCAACTGATTTTTGCACTTGGCAAAATTAAGTACTTCGTGGTAAAGTGGTTGCATTTTCCTGTTCCCCGTCCAGTATATTTATACATATATTCGTTCAATTGAATCATTTAATAAATCACAATGAATTTCGATGGTTTGGAGGTAACATCAACCTCAATCGCAGGATTTTCTGTTTTACCGGAAAAAGAACTTTTAATAAAAATCATACAGAATCCTGATTTTTCTGGTTTGGGAGATTTTGTTTTTACTATTGAAGGACAATTACATGCTAAACCGGTTAACATTGTTTATGCAACGGAAGTAGCCGCCATCCCATGGTATTACGTTTGCAGGAATATGCAATTTTATCATGGGGCTAATGTGTTTGATGTATGGAAAAAATGCGGTGGCGATTGGCAATGGGATGAGACGGCTTTATATGCTATAAATAATCTGGATCATAGTGTAGGTGATCATACCATTCATAAAAATATCAAAAGAGTTCCGGCAAACTCAACACTTATATATTTTAATAATGAATTAAAAATTATAAAAAGAAAGGATACACTTAAAAATACAGTACCACTTATTAAAATTGACGAGGCCATTCACAATTTTTGTTTATTATTAAAAGATTATTTATCCGACAACAACAAAAATTATTTTCTCTCTTTAAGTGCAGGTTTTGACAGCAGATTATTGCTGGCAGCGATGTTAAAATTTAATAACCGGCCTTTAATGGCAACTATGGGAAATGAAGATTGCACCGATGTAAAAATTGCCTCCCAAATTGCAAAAGATTTTGGCTTACAGCACGAACAATATGCGCTGCATACATCAGACTATTTTGATCATCAGAAAATTGAAAAAATAATAAAACTTACCAGTGGTACAAAACCGATGCGTCACTGGCACACTTTTTTTTATATTGAGAATTTTAAGTTTTTAAATAATACCCTTCACTTTGCCGGATCCAATGGTGAGTTGATAAGATCGTATTATTTTGATAAAGGTATTATCGCTAAAATGCTCAACTTAACTGGTGACTTTCCCTTTCAATTTGCTATAAAACAAAAGCTGAACAGAGGAGACAAAGTAGTAATTGATTCATTAAAAAATCATCGGAATAAAAATGCAGTAACCGAAATATTTTTGTCGGAAGCACCTGAGCTGAAATTTATGGACAGGCTTTCCTATTCCTATTGTTACGAACGTGTAAGGCATTTTACAGGAAAAGGAATGGCATTATATAATCATGCGTTACCTACTGCATCTCCATTTTTGGATACAAGATTTCTGGAAATAAAAAGATTATTGCCTGCAAAATTTACGCTCAATAATTTATTTCACAAGTATTGCATTAACGAATTTTGTCCGGAATTAATGAATTATGCATTTAGTGAAAACAGCGATAATATCAGAAATTTCAATTCCAATACTTATTTTTTAAAAAATCCTGTTTATAAAGATTATAACATGGCAAAGTATTTAATAAAAGAAGAGCCTGTTAAAAACATCATTTTTGAAAGCCGTTATTTAGATGCATGGCTGACTGGAGATAACCGAAAAGATATCTGGCTACAACAAAATGAGAGAACCATTTCCTTCCTCGTAACGCTTCACTACACCTCTGCGCTAATACATAAAATGCAATAATTCGAATGCTTACTAAATTTGTAAACAGAAAAAAAGGGTATATTTTACCAGAAAAAGTGCTCTGTATATATAATAGACCTAACAGGTCTTAGACCTGTTAGGTCTATTATAACCAACTGACTTTTTATTAATAATCCATAATCATTTTCTATTATTAAATTGCACCGTGCTTAGAAAATATCTTCCATTTATTGTACTCCTTGCCGCGGCCATTTTTTTGTATTGGGTTAAAACGCATCAGGGTGTAAAGCCAACTAAAACAGTAACGGTTACTGAACCTGCAAAGAGTTTTGAACGTGACAGTTCCCATATCATTTATTCAAAACATGCCTTGTGCCGAATGGATTGCAGGCACATTGATGAATCTGAAGTAAAGGAAATTCTGATAAACGGTTCCCTTAACTATGACAAGGTAGAAAAGAATGAAAAAGGTTATACGTATCCGCTGGAAGGTTATACGCACGATGATCAGCATGTACGCATTGTTTTTGCACCGCATCACGATACGATGGTGGTGGTAACAGTAATTGATCTCGGACAGGAATGGAAATGTAATTGCAATTAATTAATAAACTAAGATGAAAATAAAATCTTTCCTGGCCAGGCCTTTCGCCAATTATATTTACCGGCATATCAGGAAAGGAATGGCAACTGCTGTAACAGATCAACAGAATATTTTTAATCATCTCATCAAATCAGCAGCAAAAACACAATTCGGAACCGATCATCATTTTTCAGAAATTAAAGATCATGCTGATTATGTAAAAAATGTTCCCGTACGCGACTATGAAGCTTTGAAAGTTTACATAGAAAAAATAAAAGAAGGAAAACACAATGTTTTGTGGAAAGGACAGCCAATCTATTTTGCTAAGACCAGTGGCACCACTAGCGGTGTAAAATATATTCCAATCACTAAAGATTCAATTGGTAATCACATCAACTCTGCCCGTAATGCTTTACTCTGTTATATGGCGCAATCCGGCAACACCGCATTTGCAGATGGTAAAATGATTTTCCTCAGCGGATCGCCTGAACTGGAACGCATCAGTGGAATTCCTACCGGAAGATTAAGCGGTATCGTAAATCATCATGTTCCTAAATATTTACGGTCGAATCAGCTTCCCTCTTTTGAAACAAATTGTATAGAGGACTGGGAGACAAAACTCGAAAAAATTGTGGAAGAAACAATTGGTGAGAATATGACGCTTATTAGCGGCATCCCGCCGTGGATTCAGATGTATTTTGACAAACTGGAAGAACGTTCCGGCAAAAAGATCGGAACATTATTTCCAAATTTTCAGGTGATGGTGCAGGGAGGCGTAAATTTTGAACCTTATAAAACCAAGCTTTTTGAAAGCATTGGAAGGCCGGTTGATACTATAGAATTGTTTCCTGCAAGTGAAGGATTTTTTGCGTTTCAGGATTCATCAGACGATTCCTCTATGCTGCTAAATACGAACGATGGTATTTTTTATGAATTTATTCCTGTAGCAGAAATAAATCAGGATCATCCCACAAGATTAACTTTAAAAGATGTGGTGGTTGGAGAGAATTATGCACTGATCATCAACAGCAATGCCGGACTTTGGGCGTACAACATTGGTGATACAGTAAAATTTGTTTCTACACATCCTTACAAAATTGTAGTGACAGGAAGAACAAAACATTTTATTTCTGCTTTTGGTGAACATGTAATTGTGGAAGAAGTGGAAGATGCACTTTTAGAAACTGTAAAAAAATCTGATATCAGAATCAATGAATTTACAATTGCACCAATGGTAAGTGTAGATGCCGGCAAAAGTTATCATGAATGGTTAATTGAATTCGAAAAAAGTCCGGAAGACATTTCTGCATTTGCAAAACGTTTGGATGATCAGTTAAGAATCAAAAATGTATATTACGATGATCTGATAAAAGGTAATATCCTCCAACCGCTTAAAATTACCATGATCCGCAAAAATGGTTTTCAGGAGCAGATGAAAAGTATAGGAAAACTCGGCGGACAAAATAAGGTGGCAAGATTGGGAAATAACAGGGATCTGGCCGATAAATTACAATTATATGTCGTTTAGCATGATTTTGTTGATCAACAGGTAACAAACCTTAGATTATCTTAACTTGCCGCACAGAAAAATCATATTTAGTTTATGGCAGAAATGCAAGCAAAAAAAAGGATCGCCATTTTCGGTTCAACAGGTTCTATCGGAAAACAAGCCTTAGAGGTAATTGGTGCAAACCGCGACATTTTTGATGTAGAGATACTTACTGCTCAAACCAATGATGAATTACTAATTGCACAGGCGCTTGAATTTTTGCCAAATGCGGTGGTGATCGGAGATGATAAAAAATATGATGCAGTTAAATCCGCCCTTAGTTCTACTGATGTGAAAGTATTTTGTGGTGAAGCTGCTTTGGAGGAAGTGGCTGACTTTGACACCTATGATATAATGCTGGCCGCCATTGTTGGTTTCGCAGGTTTGAAACCCACACTTAAAGCAGTTTCTAAAGGCAAAATGATAGCATTGGCTAATAAAGAAACACTGGTAGTAGCAGGAGATATTGTGATGCAGAAAGCTTTTGAAATGCGTGCGCCGATTATTCCGGTAGACAGTGAACATAGCGCTATTTTTCAATGTTTGATTGGTGAAAACCGGAATCCCATCGAAAAGATTATACTTACCGCTAGCGGAGGACCTTTCCTGGGTAAAAAACCCAATTTCTTAGTGAACGTAAAAAGAGATCATGCGCTTCAGCATCCAAACTGGAGTATGGGAGCGAAGATCACGATTGATTCTGCTACACTAATGAATAAAGGCCTGGAGATGATTGAGGCGAAATGGTTGTTTAATCTGGAGCCCGATCAGATAGAAGTGGTTATTCACCAGCAAAGTGTTATCCATAGTATGGTGCAGTTTCAGGACGGAAGTATAAAAGCACAGATGGGTTTGCCTGATATGAAACTCCCTATCCAATACGCTTTGGGATTTCCACAACGCATCAAAAATGATTTTCCAAGACTTAATTTTAGAAAATACCCGCAATTAAATTTTGAAGAGCCTGATTATAAAACATTTAGAAATTTAGGTCTCGCTACAGACGCACTTCAAAAGGGTGGAAATGTAGCTTGCGTTTTAAATGCGGCGAATGAAATTGCCGTATGGGCATTTTTAAAAAACAGGATTGGATTTTTAGATATTACAGCCGTGGTGGAAAAAACAATGGCGAAAATAGAATTTATTAACAAACCTACTTTACAGGATTATTTTGAAAGCGATGGTGAGGCCCGTAACTTTGCAGCGTCTTTATTAAAACTTTGATCATAGGTTATTCCTTATATAATAACCTGTTACATTTCCGATGGATACATTATTAGCGATTAACTGGTCCAGTGTTGGACTAAAAGTAGCCCAACTGTTATTGTCACTTTCAATATTGGTGGTATTACATGAATTTGGCCATTATATAACGGCTAAATGGTTCAAGTGCCGCGTTGAAAAATTCTACTTATTTTTTGATCCATGGTTTTCCATCGCAAAAAAGAAAATTGGCGAAACTGTTTATGGAATTGGATGGCTGCCGCTTGGTGGATATGTAAAAATTTCCGGCATGGTAGACGAAAGCATGGATAAGGAGCAGATGAAGCAACCTCCTCAACCATGGGAATTCAGAAGCAAACCGGCATGGCAGCGACTTATCATCATGATAGGAGGTGTAACCGTGAATATTTTGCTCGCCTTTTTTATTTATGCTATGATTGCAATGGTGTGGGGTGAAAAGAAGATTCCTGCCAGTTCATTGAAATATGGTATTGCTTTTAATGATTCTCTTTTCAAACAACTGGGTTTTCAAAATGGAGATAAAATTTTGGCAGTTGATGGAAAACCAATTGAAGATTATACAAGCGTTCTTAAAAAATTACTAATAGTAGACAAAGATGTAACTATCGAAAGAAATGACAAACAACAATTGTTGAATATGCCGGTTGATTTAATAGGAAAACTGGTGGAAAAGAAAGGAAAATTTGATGGTCCTATGATCAGCCCCAGAGTTCCCGTTATAACTATTGGAGTAGATGATTCATCGAATGTTTATAAGGCTGGATTGAGAAAAGGAGACCAGATTGTTGCAGTTGATAGTGTACCCACTATGTTTTTTGACAATTACGCAGATGCAATGATCAATAAGAAGAAAGGAAACTATGTAACGCTTACAATTAAACGTAACGACTCCACTTTCAACATTGCCAGTGTTATTGAGAATGATGGTAAAGCCGGATTTTATTCTCCCGCAACGCCGCAGCAATTCGACAGTCTGGGTATCTATAAATACAATATAAAAAAATACGGTTTTTTTGCGGCAATACCTGCAGGTATACGAATTGCGGGTGGTGAATTAAAATTTTACATCGATCAGTTTGCAAAAATTCTATCCCCAAAAACCGGCGCTTATAAGGGAGTAGGAGGTTTTAAATCAATGGGTTCTGTATTTAGTGGAAGCGGTTGGGATTGGGAGCACTTTTGGACGATCACTGCATTCTTCTCTATTGTACTTGCGTTCATGAATTTACTACCGATTCCCGCGCTCGATGGCGGTCATGTTTTGTTTACTTTGATCGAAATGATTACAGGAAGAAAACCCAGTGATAAATTTTTGGAATATGCACAAATCGTTGGTATGGTTTTGTTATTAGGATTAATGTTATATGCCAATGGAAATGATTGGTTTGGATGGGGGAGAGGGAAGTGACCTGAATGAGTTGTGTGTTGAGATTTGTGTGTTGAGTTGTAAATGAAGAATGTAGAATTAAGAATGAATAATTCAACTTTGCGTTTCTTTACATCTTTGCGTGAAATCAAAATGCACCTGAAGTTGAGTGATAAATTAAAAATGAAGAATTAAAAATGTAAACTGGAATCAATTCATTCTACATTTTTAATTTTAAATTATTAATTACATTATAGGCTATCGTCCTAAAAAACTTTTCGATACGGGGCTGACCGGTTTTGACAGCATAGTTCTTTGTAAGTATAAGCATGTAGTGCGTTGCGTAATTAGCACTTAAATCTGAATACGAAACTTTCAAATGGCAATACTTCGTATGCCATGGCTGCCTAATCAGTGATTAAGTAGTCATTAGGGCCGACTGAATGGGCTTGCCTGGTGCCCGTTCCTCCGCCGACTCAAAACAAATCCGGGATGCTGCAATCGAATGAAGTGACGGTTGCTTAAGAATATTCTTCTAAGGAAAAGGTTGGTTTGTTCTGCTCCTGCTTTTTCCCGACAATTAATGCAGAAATAAACATGTAGAAGGCTTATGACGGATATGTTTGGACCAGGGTTCGATTCCCTGCAGCTCCACCACAGAGGACAAAGTCAATCCATTTTGACTTTGTCCTTTTTTATTTGGCCCAAAACTATTGACAGCATTCATTATCAGCGCAAGCTCCGGATGATAGGTCGGTGTTCGATATTCTTCTCCTTCAAAAATCCATTTTTCAGCGTACATC
This sequence comes from Bacteroidota bacterium, assembly GCA_031411115.1. Taxonomy (GTDB): domain Bacteria; phylum Bacteroidota; class Bacteroidia; order Chitinophagales; family Chitinophagaceae; genus Ferruginibacter. Next base: position 36,948 of record JANOAO010000108.1, on the reverse strand, counting down.
GAACACAGGATTTGATTTTTAAGATGTGGATTGCCTGAAACATACACCCTGTCTACATTCTGTAATAGGTTAAATCCGAAACTCAGATACTGCCTATAATCAGATGCTTTAGGGGATGCAGCTTTCATTTCGTCTTCAGATTCTTTAATAAACGATTCATATTTGTTTTTGATGGAACGATATTCCGTAATATCTAATTGTCCATCCAACATCAATTTCTCTGCATTATGAATACGATCCTGATTCTTTTTTATTTCAATATTCATCTTCTGTTTTTCTTCGGATGTTTCTTTGTTGCCTTTTTTTAATTCCTTTTCAAGAATAAGCTGGTAAAGTTTAAGTGGTTCTTTCTTCGCTGAAATCTTTTGTAATTGCACAACGGCTTTTTCATTAGCTAAATCTGCCCTGAATCTTTCTTTACAACCGGGCTGACAATGATAATAAAAGTAGCGTTTAATTTTTCCTTTAGATGCACTGCCTGTTAATTTGCCACCGCATTTAGAACAAGTAAGAAAACCCCTGAGCGGCAAATCATCCTTCTGTTTATTACTTGCAACGGTTGATCGCTTTTTTCCGTTTATTATATCCTGCATCTTTGTCATAGCTTACTTCAATAAAAATGATTTCCTGGTCTTCATCCGTACCGGTAATACAGTTTTCAAGATCATTTGTAGCAATAAGGTCTGCCACCTCACCGATAATGCAAACCGGCACTTCAAATTCTTTAACTTTGATTGTCTTCATAAAATATGTTTTTATTTTAGTCAAACATACGGTGGTCCAAAAACTCACTTTCCACTTTGAGCATGTTTGTGAAAGTTTGTGTAAGAAGTTGTAATTTTTTGCAAAATTGTGTCAAGTTGCGCTCAGTTTGTCCGGGTTTGTCTTCTTTCAGGATTTGACGACCAGCTTACAAAATGTTTCAAGAAAGAGTTACGGAATAATTGGGGAGGGGTTAGGGAGCATTGGGGAGTGATTAAAACTTATGGGATGAATTGATAAACTGAAACAGTGAATTAAAATAAAAGGCTATAAAAAATAATTTCGAAAACAAACTAATGGCATCTCACTTTTTTACTAATAACAACGACAAAACCCTTTTCGATAAGTTCAAAGGTATCATTGAACACATGAAAGACTTATATGCCTTTCATGCAGTGGTTGGTTATTTCCGTTCCTCTGGCTACTTCGCTTTACAACCTTACCTGAAAGATCTAAAAGAAATTAAAATTCTGGTAGGAATCAATGTTGATGAAATGTTTGCCGAGGCACAACGTAAAGGGCAATTGTTTTTAGGCGATGATGACAGAACTAAGCATGAGTTTTTGGAATGGTTCATTCAGGACATAAAAGAAGCCCGTTATTCGGAGCAGGTAGAGAATGGAGTTTTACAGTTTGTCAATGATATGATAGATGGGAAAATCCATGTCAGAGCCCATAAGTCAAAAACCATTCATGCAAAATTTTATTTGTTCCTGCCAGAGAAACATACTGAGCATTCAGATGGCTGGGTAATAATGGGTTCATCAAATCTCACAGAAGCAGGTTTAGGCATTAAGAAAGCTCCCAACTATGAATTAAATATTGCCCTCAAAAATTATGACGATGTAAGCTATACAAAGAACGAGTTTGAAGAATTATGGAAAGATGGCACAAGCATCTTGCCAGCCGACATACAGCAATTCAAACAGAAAACACATATCGGTCAGGTGTTCACTCCTTTTGAATTATACATAAAATTTCTGATTGAATATTTTGGAAAGAATATAGACTACGACCCTGATACGGTTGGTGACTTACCTAAAACTTTTAAGAAACTAAGCTACCAGATTGATGCAGTTAATCAGGGCTTTCAAATGCTGCTGGAGCATAATGGTTTCTTTTTAGCAGATGTAGTTGGTTTAGGTAAAACTGTAGTAGCGGCAATGATTGCAAAGCGCTTTATGATTGCAAATGGCTCACTCAATACAAAAATATTAGTGGTTTACCCACCGGCTTTAGAGAAGAACTGGAAAAATACCTTTCGCCAATTTGGAATTGACAGGCATGCAAAATTTATATCTAACGGAAGAATAGAAAAGCTAATAAAAGGTGATGACCTCAACTATTGGGCAAAAGAAGATTATGATTTAATACTGGTAGATGAAGCTCACCGTTACCGCAACCATACTTCGCAAATGTTTAGCCAGTTACAACGCATTTGCAAAACACCAAGAAATGGAGAAGGGCTTATTCCAGGAACAAAGAAAAAAGTAATGCTTATTTCTGCCACGCCGTTAAATAACAGGCCGCAGGATTTGTATTACCAGTTATTGTTGTTTCAGGATGCAAGGCGAAGCACATTGCCTGTAACGAACCTGCAAACATTTTTTGGTCCCATCATTAGAGAGTACAGAGAAATTATTAAAGAAGATGAACCAAACATTGAACGCATAAGAGAACTGTATGCAATTATCAGAGAAAAAGTTATTACACCTATCACAGTCCGTAGAACAAGAAGGGATTTGAGAAACTACCCCAAATATATTGAGGATTTAGACCAGCAGGGAATTAAGTTCCCGGAAATAGCGGCCCCCAAAGCAAAAAAGTATTTACTGGATGCAAAATTGAGCAAGCTGTTTTATCATACAATCTTCTACTTAACCGATGACGACAAAATAAGATACAACCGTTATCAGGCAATCCGATACCTGAATGACGATTTGAGAGAGCAATACTACGACCAGGCTGTACTTATCTCCCAATCATTGGCAGGTATTATGAAAACCCTGATGGTAAAACGTTTGGAAAGTAGTTTTAAAGCCTTCAAAATTTCATTAAAGAATTTTACAACTGCTACTGGCAGAATGGTAGAGATGTTTGAAAAAGGAAAAATATTTATCGCTCCTGATAAGAGTGTAAATGAAATGATGGATAAGGGATTGACTTTTGATGAAATTGAAGAAATCATCATGGCATTAAGCATTGACAATCCTAAGAACAATGTATTTACACCAGCAGACTTTGATGCTGGATTTATAGAAGGGTTGCGTAAAGACCATGAATTATTATTGGAGTTGGTAAAGGCATGGGATAAAGTAGAGCAAGACCCCAAGTTGGATGCTTTTTTGATTGCTTTGAAAAACGAATTATTTAATGATACCATAAACCCCACTGGTAAGTTGGTAATTTTTACCGAGAGTACAGACACCGCTAATTATTTACAGGAACATTTAGAAAAAGAACTGAATCAAAAAATATTGTGTGTTTCTTCTCAAAACAGGGCTAAAGTATTTGAAACATTGCAGGAAAATTTTGATGCTAATTATTTAGGTACACAAAAAGACGAGTATAAAATTATTATAACTACAGATGTATTAGCAGAAGGGATCAACCTGCACAGAGCTAATGTAATTGTGAATTATGATACACCCTGGAATGCAACAAGGCTTATGCAACGTATAGGAAGGGTTAACAGGATTGGAAGCCTTGCCGGTGTGGTTTACAATTACAACTTTTATCCTTCTCAGCAGGGTGATGAAGAAATAAAATTATACAGTAACGCATTGGTAAAACTGCAAGGTTTTCACACAGCGTTTGGTGAAGATGCCCAGATATACACACATGAAGAATTAGTAGAGCAGTTTGAGTTATTTAAAGAAGGCGTAAAAGACGATGAAGATAAACGGTTACTATTCCTTCGATTTATCAGGGAGTTTAAAGATGCTAATCCGAAAGAATTTAAGCGGATTAAAAACTTTCCATTAAAAGCAAGAACAACAAGAAGCGAAAAGCAGGCTGCAAAAGAAAATATAAAAAACAGCACTGTCACTTTCTTAAAATCTCCTTACAAAATGGAGTTTTATAAAGTAGATGAAAAGAACAGGATTGCATCACTTACTTTTATTGAAGCAGCAGAGATTTTTAAAGCAGAGAGTACGGAAACTCCTTTTCCATTGCCAGAAATACATTTCAAACAAGTACAGGCTGCATTAGATGCTTTTGAGAAAGACTTTTTGGGTGCAGCTTCAGAAGCTGTTACTACTACTGATAAAGCAGATGCCATATCAGCACAGGCCCGTAAGTTTTTAAGGGATATAAAAAGTATCACTAAGTCCAATGAGGTTAAATCGGCTTGTGAAAATATGATACAGTCCATTGAAAAAGGTGAACATACCCCTTTACCAAATGAGATAAAGAAAGTAAGGCAGCAATTAGAAAAAAGGCAAATTACTTATGGGCAGGTTGATAATTTAATACTAATGGTTGCAAAAAAATATGATGCACTTGATAAAGAAGATACAGAAGATAACAGGCAGCCACAAATTGATTTTAATATACAGCCGGAGATTGTTCTCAGCGAAACATTTATAGCTTAATGGAAAAAAAACAACTGCAACATATTTTTAGCTCTCCATTTCTGTTGGATAACTGGCAACAGGTATTGAAAACTGTATTCAGTGCAAGCAGGTTAAATCTTCAACCTAAAGAAATTATTATACCAAAAAATGACAAGGCGGATGCCGCCTTTGAGTTAGGTAATTTCAATACTGCTGATGATAGAATAATAGGAATATACCAGGTAAATGTAAAACCTGATGTATGGCTGGAAAGAAATAAAGTGGGTTTACGGGAATTGCTCAGGAATGTATATAAGTATGATGTGGATGGAGCTTTGGTTGTTTTTGTGCAGGATGAAAAATGGAGGCTATCCTTTGTATCAGAAATTAGGACATTAAATGAAACCGGAGAACTTGTTATTAATAAAACTGAACCCAAGCGATACACCTATCTTTTAGGGAATGGCGAAAAAACATTAACACCTGTAAAGCGCATAGCCCTGCTAACAGGCAAACCCTTTACGCTGGAAGATATTCGCAATGCCTTTAGTGTGGAGGCTTTGAATGAGGAGTTTTATAAAATTGTGGCTGAATACTTTTATGGCTTGGTTGGAGCAGTGGCAGGCAAAGGAAAGAAATTAGTTAGTTATGACCGCCAATTAAGATTGCCTAGTGTTGCTGACGATGACATAAAGACTTATCAGGAATTTGCAGTACGCCTTATTGGTCGTGCCGTTTTTTGCTGGTTCTTAAAAGTAAAGAAATCTAATGAAGGAATTTCTTTGTTACCAGAACATTTGTTATCAACCGATGCGGTAAAAAATAATCCTAATTATTACCATACTGTTTTAGAAAAGTTGTTTTTCCAGACACTCAACACTCCAATGCCTGAAAGGGTTAAAGGTTTGCCTGAAGGCAGTGAGCAAATCCCTTTTTTAAATGGTGGTTTATTTGAACCACAAACAGATGATTATTATAAGCCAAATAAAGTAACAGGGCTTTCTGCAAACATCAATACACTTACAATACCCGACCAATGGTTTTTAGATTTTTTTGAAAAACTGGAGCAATACAATTTTACCATTGATGAAAACTCTGTAGTGGATATTGAAGTAAGTGTTGACCCCGAAATGCTTGGTAGAATTTTTGAAAACCTGTTGGCAGAGATTGACCCGGAGAGCGGTGATACAGCCAGAAAAGCTACAGGCAGTTTTTATACACCCCGTGAGATTGTTGATTACATGGCTACAGAAAGCCTGGTGTATTATCTCCATAATAAAACTGGCATTGCCAAGGAGGTATTGGAACCCATTTTTAAAATGGACAAGGATATTAATTTTAATAAAACAGATAATGAGAAAATATTAGAAGCATTAGACAATCTTAAAATATTAGACCCTGCCTGTGGTTCCGGTGCTTTCCCAATGGGGATACTGCAAAAAATAGTAATGGCTTTGCAAAAGCTGGATAAAAAAGCAGATTGGTGGAAGGCAAGGCAAATAAGCCGGATAGAAAATGTAATGCTGCGTAAGCAGGTAAAAGAAAAGCTGGATGCTGCAAGCATAGAATATGCCCGTAAAATTGGAATTATACAAAATAGCCTGTATGGTGTGGATATTCAACCAATAGCAGCCGAGATAAGTAAACTAAGGTGTTTTCTTACATTGGTGGTAGATGAGAGCATTGATGAAACAAAGCCTAACAGAGGTGTAGAACCTTTACCCAATTTAGAGTTTAAATTTATTACAGCAGATACCTTGGCAAAACTACCAGACGATTCTTTTTTTGGAGGATTATACAGCCATAGCGAAGAACTAAAAGAATTACAAAAATTACGCTTAGATTATTTGCAAAGTTATGGTGAACAGAAACAACAGATTAAAGAGCAGTTTAAATCCTTGCAACAAAAGATTTATAAGGATGAGATTAAACACAAAAATACTGGTGATACAAGAGCATATAAAATAAGTACGTGGAATCCATTCAACCATGAAAAAGTAGATTGGTTTGACCCAAATTGGATGTATGGTGTAGATAAATTTGATATAGTAATTGGTAACCCACCTTACGTACTGCTACAAAACACTTCTCTAAGTATTGATGAACAAAACAGTCTAAGAAAGGCATACCGATCAGCACAATATAAAACTGATTTATACCATCTGTTTATTGAAACGGGGATTAAACTTGCAAAGCCCCAAAGGGGTATCTTATGTTATATAACTCCTAATACATTTTTAAAAAATAAGCATAATGATTTATTGCGGGAGATAATAATTAAAGAAACACATTTAATTAAAGTGATTCGTTTTAATGTGCCGATTTTCAAAAATGCATCTGTTGACAATTCAATAACTATTACTGAAAATAATAAGAAAAGTGAAAAGGAGATTATATCTGTAATTGATGTTTCCACAATTCCATTTAGTATAGAGGAAAAGGAAGAAAAGCAGGTATCTCAAAGTTCAATTTTACCGAAAAGCTACTTATTTGATTTTGATACAGATGGAAATGAATTTGTCTCTATTCTAAAAAAACTGCCGCATCTAAAAGAAATCGGAAGGGCTTATTTTGGCATACAAACTTTTGATAGAAAAAAATATGTTTCCCACGAAAAAGAAAACTCCGATTATCAACCAGTTGTAGATGGAGGAAATGTACATAGGTATTTTTTAAAAAAAAGTACTGAATATGTTTCTTTTCTTCCTAAATCAATAAAAAGTGGGGGTAATAAAGATGTTTATCAGAAAGAAAGAATATTAGTTCGGCAGATCGGAAAATATCCAGAAGCTTGTTATTGCCCGCCTGGTATTTATACATTAAACACCATTTATAACATATATACAACTGTTGACGACATCTATTTAAAATACCTACTTGCGATAGTAAATTCAAAGTTAATTCAGGCGTATTGGCTAAAGACTTCATTTGATAACAAAGAAAGCTTTCCTAAGATAAAGAAAGAACCAATTGAATCTTTACCAATTATTAAGCCGCCTTTAAAAAGTCAAAAAAACTTTGTCAATTTAGTCGAGAGTATTCTGTTTATTCTTTCCGTAAAAGATTCTGAAATAATAAACGAATATGTACCTAACAATCAGATTATTCAACTTTTTGAAGAAGTTATAGATTCAATGGTATACGAATTATATTTTAAGGACTATTTTGAAGAGGCTAAAATCGAGTTTGCAAAATATGTAGAACGATATTTTACGGATATCACTAAATTAAATAAGCTAGAAAAAATTGAGGCTATAAAAAAAGTTTACCAAACATTACGAGAGAAGAATAATGAAATACGCCAAAACTTAAAGTTAATGGACACAGTTTTAGGTGATTTAATAATGCCAATTAAAACAGCCCGGTAATGCAAAAGATTGGCAAACTCACTTTAAGGAATTTTAAATTTTTCTTGGGCGAAGTATCTATCAACTTTGACCGAAAGAATGTACTGTTGTATGGTGAAAATGGTAGTGGCAAAAGTTCTATCTATTGGGCTTTATACACTTTTTTACAAAGTGTATTTAAAAACGACCCCTTACAGATTAGAAAATATTTTGACCCAGGGCATGATGAAAATTTGATTAACCGCTTTGCACCTGCTGCTGAAGCCAGCTCAATTATAGTAGAATTTAAAGATGAGAATGGGGCAACTACTATCAGGGAAATTTCACTCACATCCATTCAAACAAGACCGGGCAATCCGGACAACCTTGTTTTAAATGCAGCATTGGGAAGCGATTTTATTGACCATAAAATTTTGTCTAGGGTTTACAGCTATTATCACAAAGAGGATATTGATTTGTTTGATTTCTTTGAGCATCACTTATTGTCTTTTATTAATTTTCGACAGAGTTTAACTATTCCCGGTCAGACTTCAGGAAATGCCAATTCAGAACATTGGTGGAATTATATAAATGATGGTTTAGACCCTCACCCAAATATGAATGATGCAGCATACATTGCTTTTCAAGGTGTAATTGCTGATTTCAATAACGAATTCAATTTTTACCTGAATGAAATATCACAAAGAACCAATATAATTTTAAGGGATAAGTTTCAAGCAGATTTTAGGATAAGGCTTGATTACAAAAATGCCACTTACAATGATTTTAATAAGCATAATAGAGGAAGAAATAAAAAGACTATTGCCCCTAAAATAATTTTATCTGTTGACCTTGTTACCCCTTTAATTACTGATGCCAATAAAAAGCATGTAGCAAGCCCTCAAAGCTTTTTAAATGAAGCCAAGCTATCTACAATGGCTTTGGCAATGCGGTTGGCAATAATTGACGAAAAGTTTGTGGCTGCATATCCCAAAGTATTGGTTTTGGACGATATGCTTGTTAGTATGGATATGAGTAACCGGGAATTTGTTATGAGCATTATGCTTGAATACACCAGCGACTTTCAGATATTATTTTTCACTCACCAGAGAGGCTTATTTGAAGATGCAAGAAAACATATTGAAGGCTTTCATGCAGAAAAAGCAAGGCTACGGGGCGTTACCAACGAAAATGACATAAAAGAGGAATGGAAAGCCCACTGGAAAGTAATGGAAATGTATGAAGGAGAAAATGCCTTACACATTCCAGTTCCAATAATTCAGCCTTACGAAAGTAGTTTGCAAAAGGCATTAAAATATTTTAAGGAGCATATTGATTATAATGCCTGCGGCAATAATTTGAGAGCCTCTTTAGAAGAATTCTTTCTGGACTTCATACCGCACAATTTCATAAACAATCAAACCATGATAGCTGGTTTGATTGTAAGTGCAAGAGCATATTTTACACATGTTGGTTTTGATACAACACCGCTTGATAAATTAGAACGGTATAGAGAAAGAAGTTTAAATCCTTCATCTCATTTCAATCCCAGGGCTGATTTTTTTAAAAGAGAATTGCAAGATATTTTCACTATACTGGAGGGTTTAAAAGCAAATAAGAATTTCCCATTATTAACAAGAGACAGCATAATAAAATTTGAAATACATACAACCACAGGAAAAGTGTTTTCTTATACTGCAACTATATTGGATGACATTTGCCTGTATCAAAAAAGCGATGGTACTGCAAGTTATTTTATTAACACAGATCAAAGGGCTTATGCTATGATAGGCGTTACAGAGGATAATTTGACAACCCGGTTACTAACTAATGTGACGAATCTGCGTTCACTACAGACTCTATATGGTGAAACGGTTGTATTTATTAACCAGCATCATGCAGCAGTGGTTGTTGCAGATATATACCAGGTGTTTACAGATGTAAATGGAAATACTTTAGAAAGTTTAAAAAACTATTAAATGTTGAATATACAATACATAATGGTAACCCATTGGGTTAGGCATTGGGATAACTTACAAAATCGATGGGGAAATTCCACTTTGTTTACTCTTCCCATGATTAAAGATGGAATAAACAAAACTTCATTGCCCTCAGAAGCCATGACCTTATTCATAAAATTAACCGTTGATAAGAGGTTTGAAAAAAGCTGGATAGGCAAGTCTAAACACTTTAGGATTGACCCAAATAATGGTAAGGAGGCCATTAGATTTGAAATTTCAGATTTGGAAGAAGTTCAATGTCCCGATAAATTCAAAAAATATAGTGAAGGATGGCATTTAAATAATCAATCTGCAGAACTACTTTTTCCAATCGCCAACACACCGAATAAAGCTTCACATTTGGAGCCTTCGTTTTTTAAAGAAATGGCCATTTGTGATGCATTTACTTTTGAACTTTATTGTTTCCATTTACTACGATTACTAGGCATACACGATATTCATAAAATTCCGCAAGATGATAATAGGGGTAAAGCAGACGGTTTTTTTAATTTTCATTCTCTTTCCGTAATGTATGATGCCACGCTGGAAACAAATTATCAAAAGAAAAAGGAAACTCAAATTGAAAATTATATTAACCAGTTAAAAAAGGAAGAACTAACTTTTGGTGCAATCAGTTATGGGATAAAAGAAAACCAAAAGCAGGTGTGGATTATAACCAGAGGATCAAAGGTTGATCTGTTAAAAACGAAAGACAGTATTAAAGTAAAAGAAATACCTTTTTCAAAACTGATTGAAGTTTACCACAAGCGTTTGAATGAAGAAATCAATGGAGATGAATTGTGGAATATTTTAAAAGATTTAACCTAAACCACAATGACTAAAACTACATTCTTTGCTTCAAACAGTCCTTTTGAAAAAGAGTTCATAAGATGCTGCAACCAGTATCCTAAACTTACCATGTATGTTGCCTGGATAGGCAATCCAAAGGCGGTGATCCCATTTGAATATTTATACAGCCTTTCCGAAATTACGGCTGTCATTGGTGTTGCATTCTGCCAAACGCATCCGGATGGCATTCAACTTTTAATGGATCTTAATACAGATTTGCGTATCGCTAAAGACGAGATTTTATATCATCCCAAAGTTTATATATTCTCAGGGCAAAAGAAGAAAGCGATTTTTATTGGCAGTTCAAACTTTACTTATCACGGTTATTATAAAAATTATGAAGCAAATATTTTAATTGAAGGTACTGAAAGTGAAAAAGTATTTAAAGATGTAGAAGTTGATTTAAAAAAGTGGAATGACAGTAATCATTCATTTAAGCCAGATGATAATTGGCTGAAAAAATATGCAGAGCGATATAAGAAAAGAAGGGATAAAATTAAAGAAGCCGGTCTTGATGATGAAGCTGAAAAAGAAGAAGAAACTTCCAACTCTTCTGCATGGTTGGTTATAGCTGATTGGGATGTTTATATTAAAAAAGTAATAAAGGGCATTAAAAGCCATTCAACTAAATACCATGAGAGTCTTTCTCAAAAAATAGATTTACTAAACAGATGTTCTACTGAACTTAGTCTGCCTTGGAAAACGGCATATTTTAAAGAATTGGACAAGCGGAAATTAATTGGCGGTATGGATCAATATGGCTGGCTTGGCCATGTTGCTGCTTCAGGTGATTTTAGGCGCATGCTAAAAAATGGAAGTCCTGTGGAGCATAAAACAATAGTTGATTCAATTAATGCTATTGCCAAATCATCTATACCACTGGATGTAAAAAAGCTTAAAGTTCACTTAGACAATTTGGTTGCATTAGGCCCGACAATGAAAGTGTGGGGCAGATTATTATCAATTGTGAGGCCTGATTTATTTTGCACTATTTCAGCACCAAGAGTGAGAAAAGCAATCGCAAATACGTTAGACAAATCGGAAAAATATTTTCAGGATGTTGACGGTTATTTGATGCTTTTGAGTTTAATACATTCATCACCCTGGTTTAATAGCAAAGCTCCGGCAGCAAAGAATGAAATTGAAATATGGAAAAGACGAGCCGCTTTTTTAGATGTGATTTTTTATTAAGACAGTCAACTTAAATTATTAAAAGAAATACTAAAGCATGATGTTTATCGACAGTATTAATTGGCATTCACTTTTCAACAAGATTAATGTGGCTAAAAGCAACGTCTATATTGTATTGCCGGGCATTGATGAAGAGCTTGCTGAACTGTTAATAAGAATAAAAAAAGAAAAACAGGTATTAATAAATGTATGTATTGATAACAGCGAAGATGCAATTCGCAACGGCTACGGTGAAGCCAACGGAATAGATAAACTCATACAAAATAATATTGCGGTAAAAGAATCTAAAGGCAATCGTATTTCTTTTATTATAGTTGATAACAATGGATTTATATTGTTTCCGGAAAGCAGGATATTCACAGACGATCCTATTGGGCCAAATGCAATGGCACTGGATGCTTTTAATTGTACTCGTTTAATAGCGCATTATTTTCCGCCTGAAAATATCCTTGAAAAGGAAAAATTGCAGGAAAGATTTGACGTCAGTTTTGAGCAACAAAGCAATTGGTTAGATATACTTACTAACGAGATAACAGAGGGTGCTTCACATGTAACAGAGAATTTTGACACACAAAAATTTATTGCAATTCAGGAAGCATTAACTAAAAATCCTCCAATTGAACCAGACTTGCAAAGGCAAATAAAAACGTATACTGCAAAAGTTCAGTTTGTAGAGTTGAAATTTTCAGGTATCAATTTGCAGTCAAGAACAATAAGCATTCCAGAAGACGCAATACCAATCAACAATAAAGAACTGAAGAAAATACTTCAAACAAAAATGAAGTTATTTCAGGATATTGAAGGCAATAAAGACTTCGCCATCTTTGGTGAACTTAAAAAGAAGGTAGTGGCTTTAAGAGATGATTACTTAAAGCCAATTACTTGCAGAGAAGGTAAAAGCCTTATTCAATCTGAGTTAAAGGAGGCATTTAAAGCCCGTTTGCAAAAAATAAAGAATGAAATACTGGAGATAAATAAACAGCTACCTGACATTTTAGAAACTGCTACCCTTAAAACAAAAGATTTGATTAAAGCAGAACTTTTAAATTTCTTTAAAGCCAATGTGCCCGAAGAGATAAAGCAATATAATGAGGCTGCAATAAAAGACAGAAAGTTAAATGAATATGTTGACAGACTTGTTTATCGTATTCCATTTCCAAGAACTGAAAAATTAATTGAGAAAATTTCTTTAAGCGATTATTATTATGACCTTACTTTCCAGGATTTTAGTGATGATAAGTTGATACAGGAGCTAAAGAAAAAGCAAATAATGAAGGATGAGGACATCAAAGGAATAGTGGATATGAAGAATGCTTTTGCAGAAAAAAAATAAATGAGTGCAACCATAACAATAGCAAGGGATATTTCAACAGGCAGAATCTTCCATATAGATGATGTTGATAAAAACAATGGAGCATCATTTGAATGTTGTGAATGCAGGCAAAAACTATCACCAGTAAAAACAGAAGCAAGAGGCAAAGACTGGCATTTCAGACATTTGCAAACTGCCGATATAACAAAATGCAGAAGTACCGCTTTACATGATTTTGCAGTGCAAGTAATAATGGACAATACTGTTATTTCGATTTCAAAGAAATTGCAGATAGCTTACACAAACCCAAGAAAAGAAGTTACAGTTTTTAGCAAGCGGTCGGATGTAACAGTTTACCATGATAATGAAGATGTACACTTTGAAGTTTTTGTAACAAATGATTTAAGCCAGGATAAACATACCATTTACAAAACCAATAAAGTAAAATGCGTAAGAATTGATTTGAGTGAACCGTCATTGCTCACTGCATCACCTGAGAAGATTAAAGAGACGGTTATAAATCAGTATAAAAATAAAACGGTGGTTTATTGGCAGGATGAAATATTGAAGCCTTTCGAATCGACTCAAGCAGATTTTAGTTTGAAGTATGTGCTGATTCTAATAGGAGCTTTTCTCGGGTTACGGTTTCTTTACAATCATTTCTTTAAAACTAAAAAGCGGAATTTATAATTGTTTATTTTTGAGTATACAACATGATAACAGAAGGGCAGGAACACATATCTAAGAAACATATTTTATCATAGAGGAAAGCGACCACTTTTTTCTATTGTAACTGTAAAAAAACAGGGGATATAGAAATGCTTAGTTTTTTTGGAACAGGTTTGAATGGAGAATTGTAAAATGGGAAAAAACAAAAACGATATAAACAACCTTCATGGACTGGCACAATTTGCCTTATTTGTATCGTCTTATTTACCTTTGTTCATTCTTATTATTGTACGCCAAGTTTCAGAAAATTCAATGTTTCTCCATTGGGCAGGCTTTTCATTCGTGGGTATAAAAATATTTGCTTTAAAATTTGGACTTTCTACTATTCTGATTTTGGTTTCGATAATTGGCTTATTCGGTTATTGGCAAACATTAGGTAATATTGAAGAGGTTGCAAAAAATGGCAATCCGGTTACCGTAAAAGATGTAAAGAATAAAAACAGCGAAGCCATCGGATACATTGCTACTTACATTATTCCATTTCTTTTTCAAAGTTTTACTGGCTGGTATGAGTGTGTTTCTGTTTTGTTTTTAATGGTCATTATTTATCGAATTTATATTAATTCTTCTCTGCTTTTAATAAATCCACTACTAAGTTTTAAATTTTCGATTTATGAAATTGAATATGTGGAAAATAACAAAAATAAAAATGGCTTAATCATTTCGAGAGATAAGTGTTTGCAAGACGATTCAAATATTAAACTCTATGAAATTGGGCATAAACTTTATTTTGCAACGGATAATATCTAACAACTATGATATTAGAAGAACTTTTAGAAAAACTGGAAAGCATCAAGATTAATAACACTTTCCTTTATTTCATTACAAGGGTATTAAAACCTGATGTAAAAAAAACGAGTAAGGTCATGGACAAATACTTGTTCAAGGTGTACCAAATTGATGTAAACGACGATATTCGTGAACATCTTTATTCTTTAACACAAGAGCAATTAGGCTATCTTATTAACAAAAAAACAGAACTACACGAGTATGACGTGATAACTGATGATACCGAACAGTTATTTACCTACTCAATGACCAATAAGGCAATGTCATTTGCTGATGTTGTAAACAATCAATTAAAATCAAGACCACCTAAAATTAAAAACCTTGAAGAAATAATTGTCGAGGAAGAACTTTGGGCTTATTGCGTTGGCTTTCATAACAAGGCAAATGACTGGATTTATACATTTAGAAAAATACTTTCTGGTAAGGTGGCAGTTGATGAGAAAGACGGGAATAAACGAAACGCATTACAAAAAACTATTCGGACAATTTTCAATTCCAAAAGTAAAAAACTGGAACTAATAGAAGGCGAAACAGTAAATCTTGATAAACAAGTGGATTGCATTTTTTATGAGGATACTTTTTACATAGCCAAGAAAACACAGTTTGAACAAATCGTTGGACTTGAAGAGGAATTTAAACAACAAGCCGCAGACGTAATTACAGAACTTGAGGCAACAAATATGATAGAGGGCCTTGAAATAATGGCTAAGCAAATTGAAAGTAATCCTGCAATTCACAAAAAACTTGTGAGGCTTTCCAAAATCGGTAATTATAAAGACCTTGATGCAAAGACTATAAAAACAATGCAAAAAGTCTGTAAACTTCACGGAGATAAACTAAAAGTTAAAAATGGCAAATTATTTATTGAAGATGAAGGCGATATTGACCTTGCTTTAAAGATGTTAGCCGACTATTATAAACGTGGCGAAGTTTCAGGTAAAGCATACGGAACTTTTGCTGGTAAACAACTAACGACTACAGAATAATGCCCGAACAACAAAACATAGAATATAAACAAAGCTGGCACGATGACTACCTGAAATGGATTTGTGGTTTTGCCAATGCGCAAGGTGGTACAATATATATAGGCAAAGATGATGATGGCAAAGTAGTTGGTGAAGCTGATTATAGAAAACTGATGGAGGAGTTACCTAATAAAATCAGGGATATATTGGGCATAATGGTAGATGTAAATTTATTAGAAGACGCTGGCTTATTTTATCTTGAAATAATTACGCATCCTTATATTGTTCCAATATCATTAAGAGGAAGATATTACTACCGCAGTGGGAGTACAAAACAAGAATTGACAGGTACAGCCCTTACCGATTTTTTACTTCGCAAAAGCGGTAAATCATGGGATGAAGTAATAGAACCTACAGCCTCAATTGCTGATATTGACGAAAGCAGCTTACAATCATTTATAGCAGCATCGCTGAAAGCCGGTAGAATTGCAGAAGTTGAAGGATTAAGCACCACAGAATTACTTGTCAAACTTCGTTTAACTGATGATAACGGCAACATTAAAAGAGCAGCTATTATTTTATTTGGCAAAGACCCCGGTAAATTTTACAACAATTGTGTAGTGAAGATTGGCAGGTTTGGCAGCACTGATGGTGAACTTAAATTTCAGGAAGTAGAAGAAGGCAACATTATACAATTGCTAAAAGAAGTACCGGAACAATTAAACAGGAAATTTTTTATCAAGCCAATTTCATTTGAAGGCTTGCAACGAATTGAAAAAGGCGAATATCCCGTGGCGGCCCTGCGGGAAATGTTACTGAATGCTTTGGTGCATCGTAATTATTTGGGAACAGTTGTACAAATTCGCATGTATGATAATCGTTTCAATATTTGGAACGAAGGCATATTGCCGGAAGGATTGAGTTTGGCCTCGCTCAAACGCCACCATCCTTCCCGCCCACGTAATCAACTCATTGCTGATGTTTGTTTTAAAGGTGGTTATATTGATACATGGGGTAGTGGTACTTTAAAAATAATTACTGCCTGCCTGGAAGCGGAATTACCAGAGCCGGAAATTTTGGAACAGGACGGTGGCATTTTAGTGACCTTGTTTAAAGACCGCTATACAGAGGATCAACTCAGGAAAATGGGGTTGAATGACCGGCAGGTGAAAGCGGTACTATATGTGGTGGAGAATGGAAGCATTACTAACAGTGAGTATCAGAAATTGACTGATACCTCAAAACCAACAGCCACAAGGGATTTACAGGAACTGGAAGCTAATGGGATACTTACAAATAAAGGGACAAAAGGCTCAAGTTCTAAATATGAACTTGAATCACGAGTTGGCTCATAGTTGGCTCAGTTGGCTCATAATAGGCTCATAGTTGGCTCAAAGGAGCGATGGTGTTCAAGCTAAAACTAAGACTTTTCAAAAAACGATATGGAAAAACAAACACTTAGCCGTAAAGAGCTTTATGATTTGGCATGGTCTGAATCAATGCTTTCTCTGTCAAAAAAATATAATATTTCAGATGTTGGTCTTCGGAAGATTTGCATAAGAATGAGTATTCCTATACCTCAAAATGGGCATTGGCAGAAAATCCAGTTCGGAAAGAAAGTAAACAAACCTCCATTACCTCCCAATCATACAGGAGATGCAGAAGTTACGCTGACAATAAGAAGTGAAGACATGAAACATGCTTCCGCTGATGGGTTATCTCCTCTGAAAACCTTGCAAAATGAAATAGAGAATGAACTTAAATCTAAACTGTCTGTTCCTGAAAAATTAACCAATCCCGATAAATTAATTATTGCTGCCCGTGAAAGTTTGAATAGCAAAGACCGCTATGAACATAATGGGCTGCTATTATGTCAAAGGGGTGAACTTGATATTAAAGTTGCTAAACCAAATGTGGCAAGGGCACTCAGATTCATGGATACACTAATAAAAGCTTTACGGGTCAGGGGGCATGACATACAAATAAAAAATGATGCTACAAATGTAATTGTTGAAGAAGGAGACATTAAAGTTCAATTTCGTGAGAAACTGAAAAGAGAAATTGTTAAGGGTACTCATTGGGATAATGCAGTATATCATCCCACTGGAATATTAGCATTTCAGATTAATAATTACTCTCCTAAAGAATGGAAAGATGGGAAATTCCCTATTGAAGATCAATTGTCAAAAATAATTGCCCAACTGGAACTTACCGGAAAAGAAAAGAAAGAATGGCGGATACAATCTAACATAGAGAGTGAGTTGCGCAAAGAGAAGGAACGGATTGAGAAGGAATTTCAGATGCAGAAGGAAAAAGACTTAGCAGCGTTTAAAGAAACATTACAAAAAGCATCCCGATGGCATAAAGCTGTTAATCTCCGCAGCTATATTGATTCAGTTGAACAAAAAGCTATAGAAACAAACGGCATTTCAGAAGACTTGAGAAACTGGCTCGAATGGGCCCGAAAAAAAACTGAATGGTATGACCCATTTATTGAATGTGAAGATGAGCTTTTAAACGAGGTTGACAGAGAGACGCTTACCCTTAAGCAGAAGCCGCCTTATTACGGCTGGTAATTACCCTATTAACCGTTGCAATAAGGTCTTATTATACGCCCTTGGCGATTTAAAGAGTGCCAACGGAATGTCTCTCCTATATTACTACTGCTCCAAATCTTTTTCGTTTTCAATTCGCTCAGCAACGCTACCACGTAAATTGATATATAGATTTTTAAAGAAACTGATTATCTTGTTCGATATAAGTCCTTTGGGGACCACTTATTAAATTTACAATATATTGCTTATCATTTAGTCACGATAAGCAATTTTTGTTTTTAGCCCACACTTAGCCCACAATTCAAAGTATTTGAAAGAATTTTGATTTATTTATGTTTCTATACATTTAATTTAAAATTTTTACTGCTCAGTCTGTAAATTCAAAGGATGAAAAAAATCCAGTCGAAATTAGAAAAACTGACAGGAAGGAAATGTTGTCCAAACCCATCATTTATTTAATTGTGGAGTAGTTCTAGTATAACGGTACAGCGAAACGATTTTTTGAATTGAAATGGACGATTTGACAAAGGAACGCAGCATTACTTTGAAATGATTATACATAGATTTAATTTAATCAGTAATCAGGAAATTTAGTTTACTACAGTAGCTGCAAGTAAATATGGCAACAATCTATTTGACAACATTCATCGATGCTTGCAGTCCACTTTAAAAACAAAAGAAAAAAGCAATTTCCAGACGTATGTCTGGTTTTTGTGAGGAGGGTGATGTCATTACTTGGGAAGCAGTTCATTTTGGTAACAAATAAAGGCTCTCTATCAAAATAACTAAGATGAAACCATTTATATATTTTGAAAACGAAATGGTTGAAGGAACGTTTTCATCAATGAACCATATACATTCATTTGAAGTATATAAAACTGGGACATAAATGTCTGATGAATTTGTATTCAAGGCGCCTTTTGGAATATTTGGTTCGATTGCGGAGAAAATATTCTTGACTAAGTACATGACTAATTTTTTGAAAGCACGTAATAAAGTGCTCAAGACCTTAGCAGAGGCAAGTTGATAATTTATTTGCTGCCAAATACTTGACAGTAAATGCAGCAATTGTACAGATATTTTTAAATTTTTTGCTATAAATTCATCCAGAATTAGAGACTTTAGTTGGTAGAATTTAAGGCACGGTCAGGAAGATAGAATGCTTAAGCTAATGACTACAATCCCTAACCGTTATAAAAAAAATCTTCACTAGTTTAAACAAGCAGAAGATAAACGTATTTATATATGTAAAATCGATCAATATGCGATTCTATTTTATTTCAGTAACATTAATATTATCCACTAATTTTATTTGCGCCCAGCAGCCAATATTTGATAAGGATCAATTTTATGCCTATGAAGGAACCTTTGATTTTGGGAAAAAATATCGGATCACTTTAGGAATATTTGATGAATTTAAAAGCATCGTTTACCTCGATCTTAACACACTGCAATTGGGCGCACTTATACCCGTTGAAAAAGACATATTCAGAGATAATAATGATAGCACGAAGGTGTTCTTATTTTCACGTGATAAAAATAATAATGTTGATAGTTTAAATATTTTTACAAAATCGGACACCTTAACGGGCAAGAGGGTGTCATCTCACACCAGGCAAACGATATCTTTTGCATCCGGAAAACGAACTTTAAAGGGCGACTTATATATTCCTGTTTCAAAAGGTTCTCACCCTGCAGTTGTATTTGCTCATGGCTCTGGTGCATCAACAAGAAGCGTTGCTTTTTTTACGACCTTTTTTTTACAAACAGGTATTGCAGTGCTCTCTTTTGATAAGCAGGGTGCTGGAGAATCCACCGGCGATTGGGAAACAGCAAGCTTTGATGATCTATCAGACGATGTAATTGCTGGTATAAATTATTTGAAAAAACAAAATAGGATCAACCCTAAAAAAATCGGAATTATGGGTAACAGTCAGGGAGGGTGGATAGGAGCAATGGCTACTGCTAAATGTACAGATGTAGCTTTCTTACTGGTACGAGTAGGTGCAGGTGAGAATGTAATGGAGACAATGCTTCATGAAAATAAAGGTATTTATAAAGCAGATGGATTTACGGAAAAAGAAGTGGATGAAATATTAATTATGGATAGGAATTACTTGCTGGCTGCCATGCAGGGCAAAATCTGGGAGCAAGGAGATTCTATAATTTCAAGTTTCAAAAATCAATCCTGGTTCTCGAAAATTTTTCCTGAATCCCGTGTAAAATCTTTACGTTCCGAAAAAAATTGGAAGTGGTTAAATAGGAATTTAATGTTTGATTCTTATGATTATCTTAAAAAAGTAAAAGTGCCAGTATTGTGGATAATGGCGGAAAAAGACTGGAATGTAAATTCACAAAAAAGTTACCCAAGAATCATTAAAGCATTACAAATAGCTGGCAACAAAGATTATTTGGTAAAGATTATTCCGAAAAGCGGACACACAGGTTTAATTGCGAAAACGGGATACTATGACGAAGCTATTTCCTGGCAGTATGCTCCGGGGTTTTGGGATGTGATGCAATCATGGCTACAAAAACGAAAAATTTCAAATCGTATTTTTCGTTGAGATTCTATTTGCATTTAAACAAATAATTTTTGCAAAAATTAATTACATGGTGTATTTCTGTGAACATTTGCGATTCCGAAAATCAATGTAATAAGTTGGAAATTTCAGCATTATAGATAAAATTATACTTAACTAAAAAAAATGCTTATTGAGTGAGGGTAATTTACTTTCCAGATTGTAACACTATTAGGTGTTGAAACTTCAAAAATAATAATCAAAGAAAACTATAGTCAAGTGACCTATTTACTTAGCCAATTATATAGGGAGTAATCATTAGACGAGTAGGTTGTTTTTTAAGTGGGCTTTAAAAAGTTTAGTTATGTCAAAAAAACTCAATATTCTTGTCTTACAATCATTGAAATCAATGACCGGTGTAATATAACTTGTCCTACTTGTTACACTTCTAGCTTTAAATCAAATAGAGGGAGAGTTTAATTAAACATTGCATAAAATATTTCCAGATAAATCAAATGGAATATCGGCTTTATAAAGAAGATTTAATTTAGATGAAACTTGTAATTAATTATTGTGTGAAGAACTATCATTACTGTTAATCTATAATTAATATCACAAAAAATGCACTTGTATTGCCAAACTGTAGCCTCCCACTTTTAAGACATTAGTAATTTATGTTTGTAGCTGCCCCTATCCGAAATTAGCTGTGTCTGCACTAAATAAACTAAGTTTGAAGAGGTTGTAAAAAAAAGACTTATTTATAATAAAATTCAATGGCTAAAATATATAGTCAAAAATTAAAGTTTAATAAAAGCAAAGGAAAAAGATGCTAAACAATTAGTAATGAAATTAACCTCATGAAAAAAATCTCATTAGTCGCCATTATCACCGTTTATATACTTGCTGGCATTAATCATTTTATTCATCCGGAATTTTACAGAAAGATCATGCCACCTTCGCTGCCTTATCATGATCATTTGATTTACATCAGTGGATTATTTGAAATAATATTTGCCATTCTCTTAATTTTCAAAAATACGCGCAACCTGGCTGCATGGGGAATCATTGCATTACTGATAGCAATCTTTCCTGCTAACATCCAAATGCTGATCAATTATATCCATCAACATCATCCGGCTACATGGCTTGCTATTGTGCGATTGCCATTACAACTTTTATTGATCTGGTGGGCTTATACATTTACAAACAGAGCGCAACGTCATTTATTAAAAGTTAAATGAGCAACCGATATTTCATCATCAACAAACCCTATAATATGGTTTCACAATTTGTGAGTCCTGATAAGGTACGTTTATTAGGTGACCTTGATTTTAATTTTCCTGAAGGAACACATGCAGTAGGCCGTTTGGATAATGAATCGGAAGGATTGTTACTATTGACAACAAATAAAAAACTGACGAGACTCCTTTATTCCGGAAAAAAAAAACACGAACGTTCTTATCTCATAATGGTTCAAAATAAAGTTTCTGAAGAAAAACTTGCTCAATTGCAAAACGGTATTTCTATTCCTGTAAAAGGAGGTGAATCCTATATTGCAAAACCGGTTTCCGTTCACGTTATAAAAAATCCATTAGAAATCTATCCATTTATTAAAGATATACGGGAGGAATATCCGCATACCTGGTTAATAATCACACTTACTGAAGGTAAATTCAGGCAGGTAAGAAAGATGGTTATGGCCATACACCACAGATGCTTACGCCTGATAAGAATTTCAATCGGGAACCTTATGATAAAAGATCTGGCACCAGCTAAAGTGAAAGAAATCAATGAAGATGAATTGTTTCAGTTAATTGGAATAATCTGACAACCTCACACGTTGAATTACTGCCTGATGAATGAAATCCTTTCAACAATTGTATTGCCTTTCAGCTCTAAAACATACATACCACGCGATAACCCAACAGCAGAAAAACTAAATGCATTTATTCCTTGTTGAAGTTGTATTTTAAATGTTCTGATCAACTTTCCTGTTGCATCAATGATGCTTGCCTGTACATTTTCTGCTTTTGTAGAAATCACTTTTAATACAGCATTTTCTTTTACTGGATTCGGATATAACTGTACATTTTGGTTTTTCCCCGGCTGCAGATTAATGATGTTTGAATACAACGTCCTCGTATTGCTGAACTGACGAATCCTGTAATACATATTGTTTGCATTGGTAACAATTGCATTCAGATCACGGAACTGATATCGCTCCAGGCTATTACTGATTCTGCCGCCAACGTTTCCGACAGAAATAAAATTGCGTCCATCCACACTACGCTCTATTGAAAATTGGTGGTCGTTAATGTCACCTGATGACTCCCAGTTTAAAACGGCATCTTTTCCAACAAAATTTCCGTCAAGTTGTAAGGCATTGATAGCAATGATGCCTCCAATATTCTTATTGGCAAAATAAAATGTATTCAGTGAATTCACACTTCCGGTTAATACATGATCCGTGGACCAGCTTTCGGCAATAGTGGTAACAGGTGTAAAATTATTTTGACGTGCACCAGAACAATTGTCTGCATTTTTATAAATGCCTACATCCGTAATGCTATTCACACCGGATGATGAACCCGTAGAGTTCATTGCATTCATCAATGAAGTCAGTTCATCATTATGCAGGTATAAACGCAGATCTACGTTCGTTAATGGCTGGAATTGAGGAAGGAAAGTTATATTTCTATTGGCATATAAATGTTGTTGCGCATCTTGTCTTACCGAACTGTTATGTACATAAAAAGATGTTTGAATTTGCCCCAGTATATTCCCATTCGCTTTTATTTCTGCAATAATTTTTCCATTGTTATCCATAACGGGAACCCAAACCTGATTGTTGGATGCATCGATCGTAATATTATTATAACTCACGCAATTACCGGGTGTTCCTTTAGAAACAAGTGCGGGCATCAATATCAGATCATTTCCACCTTCTGCATTTCCTATACCGCCGTTAATATCAAATTCATGTTTGGTAACAAAAGCATTAGCAAGCGGATCATATTCAAATATATTTCCCCCTGATAAACTGCCACCTGCATAAGACATTCCATATAATTTTCCTGCGCTAACAGTTAAACTTCCGTATGGTGCCTGACCATTATTACCATCAAAATCTACTTTCTTAACAAAATTATTGGTAGCCGGTACCCACTGATACAATGATCCGCCACCATATTGTCCGCCGGTATTTGTCAGCCCGTAAAATGTATCTCTTAAAATTGCCATTTTACCAACCGGATTCCAGCCCATAACCTGCGTAAAGTTGATTTTAGTTAAGAGGTTCCCGTTAGTTGGATCATATTCGAAGATGGTTCCAAAACCATTTAAAGTAGTTCCATAGATTTTATTGACATAAACCTCAGGTGTTGCCGCACTACCTTCATCACTGATCTTTGTAAATGTATTATTCAGCGGGTTCCAACTAAAAAAAGTTCCTCTGTCGTTCAAACCTTTACCGCTGGTTAGTCCATAAAAAATATTATTGTGCAAACAAAGACTTCCATTTGGATTTGCACCTTTGGCATCATCAAAATTTACTTTTGGTAAAAGAACTTTTGTAACGGGATTAAATTCAAACAACACACCTTTGTTTTGCGATCCTCCAAAGGCAGTCATTCCGTATAGCAATCCATCTTTAATTATTAATTTACCATAAGGTTTGTTACCGTTAACATTATCAAATTGATAAAGTGGTTTAAATTGTTCACTTTCCGGATCGAACATAAAGATAACACCGGCATTATCATTTCCTCCTTCACTGGCAGTACCGTAATAATTTCCATTTAATAAAGTCAAACTACTGTTAGGCCATTTGCCATTATTAGTATTGAATACAACTTTTTTATTGTACACATTACTCTGATAATTCCATTCAAATAAAACCCCTGAATTATTTCCCCCCAGTGGCGTTACACCAAAAAAACTTCCATTCTGAAAAGAAAGTCCGGCAGAAGGAGAGGCTCCGTTAAGATTAGAAAAGTCGATTTTTTTAGTATAAATATTTTGCGCAGGATCCCATTCGAATATAACACCCTTGTCATTAACACCACCGGATGTGGTTACACTATAAAATTTCCCATTTTGCAAATTCAAAACTCCGGTTGGTTTATCGCCGGTTGATGATATCAGATCTGTTTTCTTTGTATATACACCTGTTTCGGTATTCCATTCAAATATTACACCGCCGTTGGCAGAACCGCCTTCTTTCGTCATGCCATATAACTTTCCATTATATAAGGAAAGTCCGCCATTCTCAGGTTTTGCACCATCTGTTCCGTTGAAATGATATAATACATTATACTGATCGTTAATCACATTCAATTGAAAGAGCACTCCTTTATTATTATTACCACCTGCTGACGTGTAACCAAATAATTTATTATTGATGAAAACAGCATTTCCAGATGGGTAGGCTCCCAATAATGCCCAATTATTTACGGTAGGAATATCTGTGGATGTAAATAAATGTTTACGTTCTACAGCCGATGTTAAAGGATCGAACGCAATGATTGACCCTGCTTCAAACGAAGGGTTCGACTTTAGGAATGCATACAATTTATTATCCCCTATAATAAATTTACCGGAAGCGTTAGATCCGGAAAAACCGTTTAAAGAATATTTGTTTATAAAACTTTTATTAGAAGGATCATATTCGAAAATGCCACCCATACCTGCGTTACCTCCGCCATTGGTTAATCCGTAAAACTTGTCGTTATACAAGGAAAGTCCCGTTTTACATTCCCATATTTTATTTAGGGATGCGGGCTGGCTGGAAAGCCGGTATTCTTCGTTATAAATCTGACTGGCAGGATCCCAACTGAAAATAATACCTCCGGAACCGTTCGATTCCTCAGATGTAATACCATATAGTTTACCATTAAACGAAATCAAATCACCGTACGGTTTCACACCTTTTTTGGCATCCGTAAAATCAAATTTTATTGAGAAATTTTCTGCAGCACTATTTGCAAAAAATAAGCGGCCGTTATTTTCATTCTCCCCATAAGTGGTGAGACCCCAAAAATTATAAACACCCTGACCGTTAGATGTAAAAAATAAAGCAATAAATAGTACTAGCGTAACTAATCTTTTCATTTAGATGATTTGTGACTGAAAATGTATAGGATATCAGACTAGAATGCTAGCAATAAAGATACTTGAAAAAATGTAACCGGATGAACGAACAATATGAGTAAAGCCGGAAATGTTTATATGTTGATAACTTCTTAGACCTGTTAGGTCTCAAGACCTAACAGGTCTAAGAAAGTAAATAAAAAAACCTTCCGAAGAAGGTTTTAAATATTTAAAGAATATTAATCAATTATTTGCCTGCCTGCTCCAGTATATCATCCATTCTTATAGCACTATGGCTTTCGTCATATACACACTCCCCATTTTTAATGAGCAACACTTGTGGTGATTCATGGTATACATTGAATACTTCTGCCAGTTTATTAGATATCGAACGATATTGCAAAAGATCAAGATAATAAAAGTCTACATCTCCAGATAACTGTTCTCTATCTAATCGGTTTTTAGCCATAGAACTAATGGAGCATCGTGTACTGTGTTTAAAGATCAACTGCGGTTTTTCTGCAGATGCATTTTTGATTGAATCAATCTGCGATTCGTCGGTTAATTTTTTCCAGCTCATCTTTTCTTTTTTAATAGATCACTTTCCCACTCATAGGGCATCCCGTTTTTCGGCTGCTGCCACAACTGCTCATCGCAGTTGCGAGTGTTATTAATAAGGCTCCGCAATAAATAATTTTTTTCATATTATTAATTTAAACTGTACAAAGGTATAGTATGAATGGTTAACGCATTTAACCTTAAAAGAGTACTTTTGTTAAATAAATTTAACTATTACCACTAACTGTCGCAAGCCTCAAAACCACTTAAACACAAATTATGCTAGAATTATCCCGCCCAGTTGCATTTATTGATTTGGAGACTACTGGTTTAAGCTTGTCTACGGACAGGATTGTTGAAATAGCTATCGTTAAATTAATGCCAGACGGGGAAAAGTTCACCAAAAGAAAGCTGCTCAACCCTGAAATGCAGATACCGCAGGCTAATACAGACATTCATGGGATTACCAATGAAATGGTGAAAGATGCACCCACTTTTAAGCAGTCAGCCAATGAAATCAAACAATTTTTAGAGAATTGTGACCTCGGAGGTTATAACAGTAACCGCTTTGATATACCCATTTTAATGGAGGAATTTCTGAGGGCAGGAATGGATATCGATCTGTGCGACCGCAAAATGGTGGACGTTCAGCACATATTTTATTCCATGGAACCCCGAACTTTATCCGCCGCTTATAAATATTATTGTCAGAAGGAATTAATTAATGCGCATAGTGCACTCGCCGATGTGGAAGCTACCATCGAAGTGTTACAGGCTCAGATCCAGCGGTACGATTCACTCGGCAATTCCATAGAAACCATCCTGTCTACTATTGGTGAAGACAAAATCATAGACTATGCCCGCCGTTTTTGCTATGACGATAAAGACCGTGAAGTTTTCAATTTCGGAAAATATAAAGGAAAGCCTATTGCCGATATCCTTAAAAATGAACCACAGTATTACGACTGGATGATGAAAGGCGATTTTCCCCTGCATACCAAAAAGAAACTTACAGAAATTTTCAACAGAACATTATTGAAGAATAATTGATATCAACTTCTGTTTTGAATAGGCATAACACTTAAATTTGACAACAATTTTTAAGTATTGGAAAAACTCGTCATCATACCTACGTATAATGAAAAAGAAAATATTGAGGCCATCATTGAGGCGGTCATCAGTATGCGTTTATCTTTTCATATCCTGGTAATTGATGATGGTTCTCCTGACGGAACTGCTGCAATCGTGAAAAGTTTATTCGCCAGTTATCCCGGGCAGTTATACCTTGAGGAACGAAGAGGGAAACTGGGCTTAGGCACCGCTTACATTCACGGTTTTAAATGGGCGATTAGCAGAGGCTACCGTTATATTTTCGAAATGGATGCTGATTTTTCTCATGACCCCAATGACCTGGAACGATTATATCAGGCTTGTGTCAACGGTGCTGACCTTGCCGTTGGTTCCCGTTATGTAAGCGGCGGTGCGGTAGAAAACTGGCCAGCCAACCGCATAGCACTTTCCAAAGGCGCATCTGTTTATACCCGATTGATTACATGGATGCCTGTTAAAGATCCTACTGCTGGTTTTGTGTGTTATACCAGAAAAGTATTGGAAACTATCAACCTTGAAGCCATTGCTTTTGTAGGTTATGCGTTCCAGATTGAAATGAAATTCGCAGCATGGAAACTGGGGTTCAAAATAGAAGAAGTTCCTATTACTTTTCGCGATAGAAAACTGGGTGCCAGTAAAATGAACAAAGGCATCGTAAAAGAAGGAATTCTGGGTGTGCTGAAATTAAGATGGAGCAGTATGTTTAAACATTATAGAAAACAATTGGGAAACAAAGATTTCAGTGAAAATATAATCGACAGTGAAGTTTCCCTCTCTGGCAACAAATAACGTTACGTATTTACGCATTCATTTTGTACGCAGGCATCAGCATATCTTTCGGCATTGGCCCCGCTTTACGCTGCAAGCCGCTTTGCGGGCTTTACGCTGCAATCGGGCGTAGTTATTCAGCCATTATTTCTGCTCTCAGCTTTATCCGACACCAACGCCCTATAATGTAACTGAACATGAATTTTAAAGAACAATTCAAAGATATATTTGAGCCCGAATTATTGCAGGAGATCGAAAATACAGGAGCATTCGGTTCTGTAAAAGAAGGAGAAGTGATCCTCGATTTTGGGCAGACCGTACGCATGATACCAATTGTACTCTCTGGTATCTTAAAAATTTCCAGGCTCGATGAAAAAGGGAATGAATTGCTGTTGTATTATATCCATCCTATGGAAAGTTGCGCTATGTCGTTCACCTGCTGTATGCAGCATCTTCCCAGCGAAATAAAAGCCACCGCAGAAGAAGATGTCCAGTTTATTGGAATTCCTATCATTGTCATGGATGAGTGGATGATGAAATATACATCCTGGAAATCGTTTATCATGAAAACGATCAGAAGCAGGTTTATGGAATTATTAAAATCTATTGATAAGATCGCTTTTCAAAAATTAGATCAAAGACTAATTCATTATCTCAAAGAAAAATCGAATTTACTGAATGCTACCTTGCTTAATATTTCTCACGAACAAATTGCAAATGACCTTGCCAGCTCTCGAGAAGTAATATCCCGCCTTCTGAAAAAACTGGAAAATGATAAAAAGTTGATCCTCTATCGTAACCAGATAAAAATACTGAACGAACTATAGTTTATAGACCTAGAAGGTTGGGCAACCTAGAAGGTTGCGGGACCTAGAAGGTTGGGGAAATGTGACTAAAGTCACTATACAGCATTTTCATTTGACGGACATTTGACATCCAATAAAATTTGTCGAAAAAAAATATGGGAAACGCAGACAGACTAATCAGGATATTGATAGCTGTAGCCATCATCGGAGCTTATTTGGGTAACCTTATTTCAGGAACAATTGCCATCATTTTATTGATCTTCGCAGGGGTATTTATAATTACAAGTTCTGTTAGTTTTTGTCCTTTATATGCTTTACTTAATATTTCCACCTGTAAAAAATAGAACCTCACAGGTTGGAACCTCACAGGTTGTTCCGCTTTTGGCGCCCCTTAACAAGTATGTCCTCAAATCAAATTATACCCTTTAAAAAATCAAACTAATGGTACATGAAATAGAAACACAGTGGATGAGTAAAATGCAATTTAATGCACTGGTGAACGGACATACTATTATAATGGATGCACCGAAAAGGGCAGGTGGTGAAGACAACGGCCCCATTCCAAAACCTTTTATATTAACCGCACTTTCTGGATGTACCGGAATGGATATAGTACATCTACTAAAGAAAGCCAACAAATCAGTAAAAGACTTAAGCATTAAAGTAACGGGTGAAATCAGTAAAACCATACCTGTTGAATATGTTCGTATACATGTCGTTTATGATTTTAAGGGTGAACCAGATAATAAACATGCGGCATTGGATGCGGTCAAAGACTCTCAGGAAAAAATTTGCGGCGTCAGTCATATGCTTAAAAAAATACTTCCTGTTACCTGGGAGATCAATTACAATAACCAACAAATTTTTAATAACAAAACAGCCTTAGCTGAATCCAATTAATATGAACTTTTTAATAAAATATAAACTGACATTTAATGGCATATTGTTCGGAGCACTTGCTGGATATGCATACTACCATTTTGTAGGTTGCACTTCTGGTACTTGTTCCATTACTTCCAAACCCGTTAATAGTTCATTGTACGGTGCTTTACTCGGAGGATTGTTAACCAACGGATTTGATAATAAACAAACTAAAAAATAAAAAAGCAAATTCAGTATTATGCTAGATTTTCTAAAAAAAATATTCGGAACAAGTATAAAAGTCGACTATAAAGAGCTGATGATGAAAGGTGCACAGATCATAGATGTTCGTACACCGGAAGAATTTGTGAGTGGGCACATAAAAGGATCTGTAAATATTCCTTTACAAGTGCTCGAAAAAAAGATATCAACTATTAAAAAAGACAAACCTATAATTACATGTTGTGCATCAGGCATGAGAAGTGGTTCAGCTAAAAGAATATTATTGGCAAATGGATATACTGATGTATATAATGGCGGGGGATGGTTTGTTTTGCAGAATAACATCCATTGACTAATGTTTTAATGTCTGGCTATTACGTACTTTTCTTTGTAAATGCCGGATGATACTGTTGTAATGTATTTCGTAAAAATTCCCTGTCAAGATGTGTATATATTTCTGTTGTAGTGATACTTTCATGGCCCAGCATTTCCTGCACGGCTCGCAGGTCTGCACCACCTTCTACCAAATGCGTGGCAAATGAATGCCGAAATGTATGCGGTGATACCTGTTTTTGAATATTTGCCTTGGCTGCTAATTCTTTGATCAACAAAAATATCATTACTCTCGATAATTTAGATCCCCGCCTGTTCAGGAATAAAATATCTTCATTTCCCTGAACGATCCTGACCTGATTGCGTATATGGTTTCTGTATGACTGAATAAATTTTATAGCACTTTGTCCGATCGGAACCAGTCTTTCTTTATCACCTTTCCCGATCACTTTTACAAAACCTACTTCGGTAAATAGACAACTAATTTTTAGATTAATCAATTCACTCACACGCAATCCGCAACTATACATCGTTTCCAGAATAGCTTTATTTCTGCCCCCTTCCGGTTTGCTCATGTCAATGTTAGAAAGCATCTGCTCTATTTCCTCATAGGTGAGGATATCTGGTAATAGCCTGACATGCTTGGGTGCTTCCAGCAAAACGGTAGGATCTGTTCCAGCAATATCTTCTATCAGACAATATTTATAAAATGTTCTTAACCCGGAAATGATTCTTCCCTGCGAGGCTGCAGTCATGCCCAGTTCATGAACATATTTTACAAAATACTCAAGATCCTGTAATTCAATATCCTGAGGTTTCTTTTCTTTACCGCTGATAAGTAGATATTCAGTGAGTTTGTCAACGTCATGCAGGTATGCAGCAACAGAATTATCCGATAAAGAACGTTCTAACTGCAGCCATGCTTTAAAACCTTTTTTATATCCTTCCCACATGATGCTACAAATTAAACATTATTTTCGCTGCCATAATTTAAAAATACTAACTGCATGTTGCCTGTAAATTTCAGATCCTTTCGCAAAAAATTATTGTTGTACAGAAAATCTTTCCGGAAATTTTTAAATAAAACTGAAAAAGAGCCACCACGTGGTATTGACAGAATAACGAATGTAGTTGAACAGGAGGTATGGGCGGAAATAGATTGTTTGAGTTGTGCGAATTGCTGTAAAAAAATGACGCCTACTTTCACACCGCAGGATCTGAAAAGGATCTCCGCACATTTTAATGAAACGCCGGAACAATTTAAAATGAAATGGCTGAAACTCGACAAAAATAAAGACCTGGTTAATAAACAGCAGCCCTGTCAGTTTTTGGATCTCGCCACCAATATGTGCAGCATTTACGCTATAAGACCCGTTGACTGCTCCGGATTTCCTCACTTATCAAAAAAGAAATGGATAGAATATGCTTATGTACACAAGCAAAATATAGATTATTGCCCAGCTACTTTTAAAATGGTTGAAAAGATGATGCTGCGTTTCCCGAACGTTTAAAAATATTAGGTGTTTACAGGAAAAATGTAAGAGTCATCAACTTTTACAAAAGATCGTTTTTGTGGAATTTGACAAATATTTTGGTATTAAGAAATGATGCGCAAACAGACATCATCATTAGAATGAGCATTATGAAAATACCAGTACTTTTTGAAGGACTCATATTTTAAAATCTCAGAGATAAATATCTTCTATATAAAAATAGGATACAGATTTCCCTTCCAATAAAATAGACAAAGCATCAAATTGAATTTTTTTCCATTGTGGAAACTGGTATAAAAATTCGGCAGCTGCATTCATCAGGTATTGCATTTTACGGGGTGTGATGTTTTGTTCCGGATGGCCGAAACAAGAGGAGGTTCTTGTTTTTACTTCAACAAAATGGAGTTTGTCATTTTTGCTGGCAATGATATCTATTTCCCAATGCCGGTATCTCCAGTTTCTGTACAGTATTTGAAAACCAATATTTTTCAGGTATTCAACGGCAAGATTTTCGCCTGATCTTCCAATATTCACACTTTGTACCAATCGAGGGAATTTGTAGTTTTTGTTAAGATGCTTTTGCTTATTTTTGCAGACAAATATTTATTCATGAAAACGCAAGGCAGATCGCTTATTATCATAGCTACTTTATTGGTTGTTGCATCAGCTATGAGCAGGCTTGTTTTATATCCTTATAATTTCAGCCCGATGATTGCTATGGTTTTGTTTGGCGGAGCGGTTATTAAAGACAAAAAATATGCAATCGCTCTTCCCGTTTTTGCCATGTTATTAAGTGATGTATTATTTGAGGTTTTGCATATTGCAGTTGGATTTTGGGGTTGGGGGCAGTTGATCGGTTATGGCATTATGATCGGCATAACTTTTCTGGGAAGCCTGATTCGCAAAATATCTGTTTTTTCTGTCGGGGCTACCACTTTATTAGCCTCACTCATTTTTTTCTTGCTTAGCAATAGTTCAGTTTTCTTTTTGCAAGGGAATTTTAATCCAACTTATTCTTCAGATTTCAATGGATATATTAATTGTTTGGCTGCAGGTTTACCTTTCTTAAAAAATTCTTTAATAGCTGATCTTACATTTTCTGCCATCTTGTTCGGCGCTTATTATGTATCTATGCAGAATGTAAAACAAGTATCATTAGCAAAAACAAAATAATCTATTTTATAAATTCGCTTTAAAAGGAGTTCACTGAAAGGTGAGCTTTTTTTGTGTACAATTTTCTGTTTAATTTTCCAATGCTTCATAACCGACATCTACATCCAGACCTTTACTGTCTGCTGCTTCTGTTGCTAATTCATCACAACGATTATTCAATGGGTTATCAGCATGGCCTTTTACCCACACAAATCTGATCTTCATTCCATCCGTAAGATGATGATACAACTTCCACAGATCTTTGTTTTTTTTGCCCTTGAAATCTGTTTTCAGCCAGTTTTTTAACCAGCCTTTTTCGATGGTGTTCACCACATACTGGCTGTCAGAATATATAGTTACAGGAAGGTCTTTCTTTTTCAACGACTGAAGTCCGGCAATCACTGCCATGATCTCCATGCGGTTATTAGTAGTTAGGCGATAACCTTTAGATAATTCCTTGCGATGATGGCCACTCAATAAAACAACGCCATATCCGCCCGGGCCGGGATTTCCTCTCGAAGATCCGTCAGTATATATTTTGATCTCACTCATTATACCTGGAAAACGCCTGTTTTAAATTCAGCGATATCAGGATTATGATTGGCTGCTTTTAAAGATTCCGATATCAACTGCCGCGTTTCTCCCGGATCAATGATGGCATCTACCCACAAACGGGCAGCAGCATATTCAGGTTTGGTTTGCCTTGTAAAATTTGTGGTGATCCGGTCTAAAATTTCTTTCTCTTCTTCGGGTGTCACTTCTTTCCCTTTCGCTTTCAATCCGGCCACTTGTATCTGCACCATCGTTTTGGCAGCCTGCTCTCCACCCATAACGGCAATTTTTGCTGTAGGCCATGCAAAAATAAATCTGGGATCATACGCTTTACCGCACATCGCATAATTGCCGGCACCATAAGAGTTTCCAACTACGATGGTGATCTTAGGAACAACAGAATTCGCCACCGCATTCACAAGTTTAGCACCATCCTTAATAATTCCGGAATGTTCGCTTCTGCTGCCCACCATAAATCCGGTAACATCCTGTAAGAAAACCAGCGGTATTTTTTTCTGGTTACAATTCATAATAAAACGGGCTGCCTTGTCTGCACTGTCATTATAAATAACTCCACCCAACTGCATTTCTCCCTTTTTATTTTTTACGATCAGTCGTTGATTGGCTACAATTCCAACAGCCCAGCCATCAATTCTGGCATAACCACATAAAATGGTTTGTCCATAATCTTTTTTAAATTCATCCAGACTGCCATCATCTATCAACCCTTCAATTAAAGCTCCCATATCGTACGGCTTCGTATTGCCGTCACTCAGTGTTCCGTAGATATTCTGAGGAGATTTGGGAGGAACAGGAGCGATGCGGTTAAAACCTGCATCAGGTGCTTTCCCTAATTTTCCGATGATTCTTTTTACCTGATCAAAGCATTCATGTTCGGTTGCAAACTTATAGTCAGCGATACCGGAAATTTCATTATGTGTTGCTGCGCCGCCCAACGTTTCATTATCTATATTTTCACCTATGGCAGCTTTTACCAGGTATGGCCCTGCTAAGTAAATGGAGGCACCTTCAACCATCAGCGTTTCATCACTCATGATCGGCAAATAAGCACCTCCGGCAACACATGCACCTGTAACAGCAGCAATTTGTGTAATGCCCATCGCACTCATTTTTGCATTGTTTCTGAAAATGCGGCCAAAATGTTCCTTGTCAGGAAATATTTCATCCTGCAGTGGAAGATATACGCCTGCACTGTCTACAATATAAATAACAGGCAGATGGTTTTCCATGGCAATTTCCTGCATGCGTAAATTCTTTTTACCGGTAATAGGAAACCATGCACCTGCTTTAACCGTCTGATCATTCGCCACAATTACACATTGTCTGCCGGATACATATCCGATACCGCTGACCGTTCCTCCAGCCGGACAGCCACCATGTTCTTCATACATTTCATATCCTGCGAATGCACCAATTTCAATAAATGGCGTATTCTCATCACACAGATAACCGATCCTTTGCCTGGCGGTAAGTTTGTTTTTTTCCTTTTGTTTTTCAGCAGCTTTTTTACCACCACCTTCGTAAATCTTCTCTAGCTTTTGCCTGATAAGGCTCCACGCCATTTTCAATGCATCTTCGTTTTTATTGAATTCAAGGTTCATGACCGTAAAGTAAATGATAATTCTCCTGCGGACAAATTCCTTTTCATTCAAAAACCTTCAGTAGCCCCAATAATTTTACAAAAGTTATTTCAACTAAGTGTTTCCCTGTAATATGAATTCCGGTTATTCAATTACAGTGAAGGAAAATGACGGCTCCGGTTACCTCGTTTTCCAGAACCAAAGATGGACAAATACAATTAGTAAAACAGGTGAAAATACACTTGTATCATCGGGAATAACAACCAAAAATTATGTTATAAATGATCGTTATTCAGGTGAACAGTTTTATGTTTTTTGCGTATACGCATATTGAGGAGTTCCACCAGTAAAGAGAATGCAATGGCGCAATAGATATATGCCTTATTGATCTCCTGATGAAATCCTTCTGCAACCAGCATTACGCCGATCATAATTAAAAAGGAGAGTGCAAGAATTTGAAGTGTTGGATGTTTATTAATAAAACGGCTGATTTTTCCGGCAAAAATCATCATGATCACCATAGAAATTATTACAGCAATAATCATCACCCAAACATTATCTACTAGACCTACAGCGGTAAGAATAGAATCAAAAGAAAAAACGATATCTACCAATACGATCTGAAAAATTACTGCTGCAAAAGAAGATGGTGCTTTTACAGCTTTGGAATTTGAGGCGGCTTCTTCCATTTTATGATGAATCTCCAGCGTGCTTTTGAAAACCAGAAAAATACCTCCCAACATCAGGATAATATCTTTCCAACTTATTCCTAAAGGGATTCCTTCTTTTTTTATGAAATTGATGGTAAAAACAGGATTGGTCATTTGTATGATTGCTGTAATTCCAAACAATAGTCCAATGCGAAAAAGCAAAGCCAGTAAAAGGCCTAAAGTTCTTGCCTTTGGTTGGGAAGCCTCCGGCAATTTATTAGAAACGATAGAAATAAAAATAATGTTATCAACGCCTAAAATTATTTCCAAAAAACTCAAAGTAACCAGAGAAATTAAAATGGATGGGTCCAGCAGATTAGGGAACTCGGCAATTAAGAATGTCATGTTGCAAATGTAAATCGTTATACCCAAACAACAAACCGCTGTAATGAGTAGTATTATAAGTTACTGTTGTTTTCACTACATTTGAAAAAACAAATCATCATGTTAGACAATCTTATTAATCTGATAAAGCAAAATGCAGGGGAAAGTATCATAAATAATCCTGCCGTTCCAAATGAAAAAAATGATGCTGCCATTCAGGAAACAGGCAATTCTATTTTTGAAACATTAAAAAATGCATTAGCAGGAGGAAATATAAAAGACATATTTAGTATGTTCAACAAAGGACATGCAGACCAGTCTCATCCGGTAGTACAAGATGCTACAATTGGAGCAGCAAATAATTTGCAACAAAAATTAGGATTAGATCAACAGCAGGCGTCCAACATTGCAGGAAGTTTAGTTCCAAATGTGATGAATCAATTGGCACAAAAAACGGCAGATCCATCCGATAGTTCTTTTAATATCCAGGATATATTCAACAAATTAAGTGGTGGTAAAACATCAGGAATGAATATATCCGGGCTTATGGATAAATTTAAAGGTGGCCTTGATAAAGATGGAGATGGTGACGTGGATTTGAATGATCTTAAATCAGCTTTTAGTGGCGGCAACGGTATTATGGATACCGTTAAAGGATTATTTAAATAATATACCTTTATAAGTTTTTGAAAGAACCTCACAGGTTGGAACCTCACAGGTTGGAACCTCACAGGTTGGAACCTCACAGGTTGGAACCTCACAGGTTGGAACCTCACAGGTTGGAACCTCACAGGTTGGCATCAGCATATTCCC
>JANOAO010000107.1:0-1716 GCA_031411115.1 Bacteroidota bacterium | reverse complement strand
CAAAAAAATTAAAGCAACAAACGGAAGAACTTATAAAAGCCAACAACCAACTTATTATTCAAAATTTAGAAAAGGAAAAACAGGCAGCTGAGTTGATCGCTGCTAATAAAGAATTACTGACTTTCACCTATATCTCTAGTCACGATTTACAGGAACCTCTCAGGAAAATACAGGCTTATGCCTTAAGAATACTGGAAAAAGAACATGAAAACTTATCTGAAAATGGAAAAAATATGTTCAGGCGTATGCGTGAAGCGTCTGAACGAATGCAAATATTGATTCAGGATTTACTTGCTTTTTCCCGCTTAAACCACACAGAAGAAATATTTGAAAATACTTCTCTTTATAAAATTGTAGATCAGGTGCGGGAAGATCTTAAAACAGCTATTGAAGAAAAAAATGCCATTATAGAAGTTGGCGATATGTGTGAAGCAAGAATTATCAATTTTCAGTTTCACCAGCTTATACTAAACCTGATGAGCAATGCATTGAAGTTTTCAAACAACAATATAAATCCTCACATCAACATAGAAAGCCACATCGCTAACGGTTCAAAACTCAACAATCCTACTCTTATACCGGAAAACGAATATTGTCACATCAGGTTCAGCGATAATGGAATTGGTTTTGATAAAGAACACAGCTTTAAAATATTCGAAGTATTTCAACGCCTGCATACGAGAGAAGAATTTGCCGGAACGGGCATAGGATTAGCCATCGTTAAAAAAATTGTAGAGAATCACAACGGAATAATTACAGCTACCGGAGAATTAAATAAAGGTGCCACATTTGATATTTACATTCCTTCCGTCCCCACTGCAATTAAATAATTCAAATTTCTGCAGAAGAAGGGAAGCGCATTTTTAAAACTTAAATCGTAGTAAGTACTTTACCGATAAAAAGTCAGGAACTTAAAATAAAAGATCCCCACCGTTTCCGATGAGGATCTACATGAAATCGCCAATTTTAAAAAACCTACAAAGCATTCAGGCGATCCTTTAAGCCATTTATGAAATTATCGGTTTCGGCGATATTGTTTTCCATACAACCCATATCGAATTCTGTTTCTAAAACCGCCATTACACCATGGCTTAATTTGCGTTGTTCAATAACTGCCTTTCTGTACTGCAGGCCTAACAGTTTTACCATCTCTTTGTTTTTCACCTGTCCGTCAGGAATATTAGAAATGATAGATTCTGAAATGCTGATCAATCCATTGACTGTTTGAAGGTCACTGTCAATTTCCTGCGCATTGCCGGATGAAGTAGTACGGTGACGTTCCATCGTTAATTTCCTGAATTCAAACGATGCTTTTTGTTCTGTTGCAACAGCTAAAAGCGCATTGCAATCTTCTTTGCTGGTAAGAAGTGTAAAATTGTAGTTCATAAAATGTGTTTTAAATTTTCAAGCAAAATCGCTTGTACCTAATAGATTATGTATGATTAAATATGTTTAATCATAAAATTTCCTTTAACAACTTCTTAATAATACCATCTGGAAATATTTTTTTTGTACCCATTGTAATTGTACCTTAATAAAATAGATACAACCTGATTGGGTACAATTCAGTATCTATTTTATATTTAATTCATTAAATAGGTACAATATGATTACAGAAATTAGAAAAAAAACAGGGATCAGCCAGTATCAGCTGGCCATCTACCTGGGCGTATCCAGGAGTTTGATAAACTTAGTGGAGCGTGGCGTAAGGGATTT
>JANOAO010000106.1:0-5534 GCA_031411115.1 Bacteroidota bacterium | reverse complement strand
AACCGAGAACATTTTTCCCATCATTAAGAAATTCCTGTACAGTGAACATGATATTTTTATCAGGGAACTGGTGAGTAATGCAGTAGATGCCACTCAAAAATTAAAAACACTTTCTTCCATCGGGGAAGCAAAAGGTGAAATCGGTGAAGTACGCATTGATGTGAAAATTGATAAGGAAGCGAAAACCATCACCATCTCTGATAAAGGTGTAGGTATGACCGGGGAGGAAGTAGACAAATACCTGAATCAGGTTGCTTTTAGCGGAGCGGAAGAATTTCTGGAAAAATATAAAGGACAGAATGAAGCCAACATTATCGGCCATTTCGGATTGGGTTTTTACAGCTCCTTTATGGTGAGCGATAAAGTGGAAGTGATTACCAAAAGTTTTAGGGAAAATTCTACAGCCGTACGCTGGGAGTGTGACGGAAGCCCTTCTTATACGCTAACAGAGCATGATAAATCTGATAGAGGAACGGATATCATTATGCACCTGAACGAGGAAAGTAAAGAATTCTTAGAGCCATCGAAAGTAAAGACTGTACTTGAAAAATTCTGTAAGTTCCTGCCCGTTCCTATTTATTTTGAAGATCAGCAGATCAACAATACCAATCCTGCGTGGACATGTAAACCTTCCGAATTAAAGAAAGAAGATTACGAGAATTTTTATAAAGAATTATATCCTTTCAGCGAGGCACCTTTGTTCTGGATTCATTTAAATGTAGACTATCCTTTCAACCTTACGGGTATTTTATATTTTCCAAAAATCAAACAGAGTTATGAAATCCAGAAAGATAAAATTCAGTTATACAGCAATCAGGTTTTTGTAACAGATGAAGTGAAAGATATTGTTCCGGAATTTTTAATGCTGTTACATGGCGTAATTGATTCGCCGGATATTCCTTTGAATGTGAGCAGAAGTTATTTGCAGGGAGATCCGAATGTAAGAAAGATCAATGCGCATATTTCTAAAAAAGTAGGAGATAAGCTGGAAGAGATTTTCAATACAGACAGGCCATCTTTTGAAGAAAAGTGGGAAAGCCTTGGGTTGTTTGTAAAATATGGAATGATGACAGATGATAAGTTTTTGGATAAGGCCAATAAATTTTTCATCATGCAGGATACAACGGGCAAATTTTATACAGCCGATGAATTTAAAATGGCCACCGAAGCTGCTCAAAAAAATAAAGAAGGCAAGCATGTAATATTGTACACAACCAATCCGGTTCAGCAGGATGCGTATATACAGCAAGCCAGCGCAAAAGGTTATCATGTTGTAAAAATGGAAACGCTGGTGGATGCTGCTTTCATTAACAGTATCGAAATGAAATGGGAGAACGTTGTATTCACAAGAGTAGATTCTGATATTGCCGATAATCTGATCGACAAATCTGATGCTAACGACAGCGTATTGACGAAAGAAGAATCAGAGAAACTGCAGGAATTATTTAAGAAAGAACAGGAAGGATTGCAATTGAATGTGGAAGTAAAAGGGTTATCCAAAGAAACACCACCGGTTACCGCTACGCGCCCTGAATTAATGCGCCGAATGAAAGACATGGCAGCCGTAGGTGGTGGAATGTCGAGCTGGTATGCGAATATGCCGGATGAAGTGAATCTTACGATCAATGGAAACCATCCGATCTACAAGGAGATACTGCATACAGAAAATACAGAGAAACAACATAAAATGGTGCACAACCTTGCAGATCTGGCATTGTTATCACAAGGCTTACTCACGGGAAATAATCTTACCGATTTTATTAAGAGAAGTGTGGAGCTGATGGAAGAATCTACAACGGTTTAATGAAATAGCATAATAATCTAACAGGTCTTTGATCTGTTAGATTATTTAATAGCAGGACTTTTGAGTATCACACCTTCCAAGTATTGTAATTTCCTGGCGTGATAGACCTGAGTAAATTTTTCTTTGGTGAATAATTCTTTGTGAAGCGGATTAAAATAAATGATATTAATTAACCGTGGTTTACGGTTGA
Organism: Bacteroidota bacterium; assembly: GCA_031411115.1. Taxonomy (GTDB): domain Bacteria; phylum Bacteroidota; class Bacteroidia; order Chitinophagales; family Chitinophagaceae; genus Ferruginibacter. The sequence continues at coordinate 3,540 of JANOAO010000106.1, read as the reverse complement.
TAGATTCCATAATATTATTTACCACACCACTCATGATCACCTCATCAAAGGGATTAAAAAGAAAAATGCAATCCGCATCATCCGGTATGTCATAGTAAAAGGCATCGTTGTGAACGATTTTAAAATGTATTTCCGGCACCAATTTCTTAGTATGAGCTAAATTGATTTCTGCTGACCGGCATAACGCGCCATTGAAATCAATGCCGGATAGTTTATGTATTCCATGATGTGCGGCAACACATAACGTCCTGCCTTTTCCGCAACCAATATCCACCAGGTGTGTGGCTTTTATCTGTTGAAAAAAATCGTTCAGTAAACCATAACTCGCAGGCATATACATGGTGGCATGCGAAATATCGATGCCTTGTTTTTCCATGGCGCTTAATTCATCAGCACCGGTAGTATCGATGCCGTATTTTTTTTCTCCCTCCAATTCTTCCTTAATTAAATGGAAGGCGATCCTGAGTGTCCAGTTATGGGCTAAATAAAAAAAGTAACGGATATATTGAAAAGCTTTCATCAGTTGTTGTTGGATACTTCTGCCGTAGGACGGATATCGAGTATAATTAACTGAATCGTTTTGTTTCCATTCCATTCATTTTCATCCAGTGAATACACAACGTCGAATGGTTCACCTGTTTCCAATAAAGGAAATAAATGATGAAGATTGAAACCGATTCCCGAAATGGTTATGCCATCCTGTTGTGCGATCAGTTTAAGATGTTTTTCTTTGAGTATTTTAGACTGGCCGGTATTCATCAAATTCCGTGTAATAAAAACCGGCCGCATATTTTCAGGCCCGAAAGGTTCCATCTGACAGATTATATGGTAAAGTTTTTCGTTTATTTCGGCAAAATTGATTTCGGTATCAATGATGATCTCTGGCGTTAATAATTTTTCATCTATAGTCGAGGAAACCACTTCATCAAACATTTTAGCAAAGGGCTCCACATTTTCCGGAGTTAATGTTAAGCCTGCGGCAGCAAAATGCCCGCCATAAGCCACCAAATGTTCACGGCAAGCATAGATAGCTTCGTATAAATTAAATCCAGCTACACTTCTGGCGCTGCCGGCTACATAATCTCCACTTTTTGTAAGAACGATGGTTGGCCGGTAATGATGTTCGATCAGTCGCGATGCCACGATTCCTACAACACCTTTGTGCCAGTGTTCTTTAAAAACTACAGATGATTTTCTGGCTGCATGTAATTCATCAGCTTCTATAATTGCCAATGCTTCTTTGGTGATAGACGAATCTGCTTCCCGTCTGTCCGTATTATCAACGTGCAGCATTTCTGCAAATTCTTTTGCTTTTACCGGATCTTTTTCAAGGAACAGTTGAACGGCTTTTTTTGCATCATCCATTCTGCCTGCAGCATTAACTCTTGGTGCGATCACAAAAACCACATCGCTGATGGTCATTTCTTTTACAATTTTAGCGAGTTCCTTTAAAGCTTTAATGCCGGGAGATGGATTTTGATTGATTTTCTTAAGGCCATAATAAGCTAGGATTCTGTTCTCGCCATTCATCGGAACAATATCTGCAGCGATTGCCGTTGCAATAAGATCAATATTTTTAAAGCAAATATTTTCGTCAATTCCCAGACGTTGCGCAATGGCAGAAATAAATTTAAATCCAACGCCGCATCCGCATAATTCTTTGAACGGATAATTACATGCTGGTTGTTTGGCATTTAAAATTGCGGCAGCCTTCGGTAATTCATTCCCCGGAAGATGATGGTCACAAACAATGAAGTCAATGCCTAACGTTGAAGCATAAGCAATTAGTTCAGTGGATTTGATTCCGCAGTCAAGACAAACAATGAGTGTGCAGCCGGTAGCATGGGCATGGTCGATACCTGCTTTGCTAACGCCATAACCTTCTCTATAACGATGAGGAATATAGAAATCTGATAATGCGTTGTCGTATATTTCTGAAAGGAAACTATAAAAGACAGCGACAGCCGTAGTTCCGTCAACATCATAATCTCCAAAAACAAGTATTTTTTCTTTCGTATCAAAAGCTTTTGTAATTCTGTTTACGGCTTTATCCATGTCTTTCATCAGCCATGGATCGTGCAATCTGGAAAGGCTGGGCCTGAAAAAATTCTTAGCATCTTCAAAAGAAAAAATAGCTCTTTGCACCAGCATTTTGCAGATATTTCTGTTCACCTTTAGTGCAGACTGCAATTCGTTCAATTTGCGCTCATCACATTGTAATAAATTCCATCTCCGTTTCACAGCTTAATATTTTCTGTCTGTTGTATATCGAACCAGTTCTTCCATGGCATTTCGCACAGGTGAAGGGTCAAACGAATGCAAGATCTGTAAAGCCTTATCCAGATAATCATTCATTTTGTTTTCAGCGTAGGTTATTCCGCCGCAGGCAACCACTTTATCAATTACGAATTGAACACTTTTTTTGTTGGTGTTTTCATTTTTAATGATGTAGATGAGTTTCTTTTTGGTGTCTTTATCCACCTTATTCAAGGTGTAGATTAGTGGTAATGTCAATTTCTTTTCCTGGATATCGTTTCCGGTAGGTTTTCCTATGTTGGCATTGCCGTAATCGAACAAATCATCTTTGATCTGGAAGGCGACACCAATATTTTCACCGAACAGACTTAGTTTCTGTGTAATGTTTTCATCTTTTGTAGTGCTGTACACCCCAACTGCACATGCGGAAGAAAGTAGAGATGCAGTTTTATTTCTGATGATTTCAAAATAAATATCCTCATCGAGGTTGAGTTTCCGGCTTTTTTCCATTTGTAATAATTCGCCTTCACTCATTTTTTTAACGGCGTCAGATAGAATCTGAAGATGTATGAAATCATTATTACTGGTTGAAAGCAATAAACCTTTAGAAAGCAGGTAATCCCCTACCAATACGGCGATTTTATTTTTCCAGATGGCATTTATGGAAAAAAAGCCACGTCTTTCCATGGATTCGTCCACCACATCATCATGAACCAATGTGGCGGTGTGTAATAATTCCACCAAAGCGGCCGCTCTATAGGTACTTTCATTGATTTCACCGCCTAATCTGGCACTTAGAAATACGAACATTGGCCTTAGCTGTTTTCCCTTCCTTTTAATGATGTATTTCATGATACGATCGAGCAGGGGCGTATTACTTCGAACGGAGTCAGCAAATTTCTTTTCAAAAATCTGCAGTTCAGGGCCAATAACTTTCTTTACAAATTCCATTGTTGAATAGGGGTGGCAAGTTAGCATACTGCGGCGCCGAAACAAAGTAATATTTGGGTAAGTAGCGTTTAAAGTAATAATTTGGGAATAATATTTGTTAAAATGTACTCAAAAGCAGCATAATGTTGTGTATATCACTCCGATATATACAACATTATATTGGCTTTCTTATGTTAATTGCTAAATAACTGCTAAAAAAAGTTTGTAGTTATAGGTGCTTTAAATAAATTTGCATTTAATCAACTCGTATATTTAGAAATCTATCAATCATTAAGTTATGGTAAGCAAAAAGTTCAAGTTAATTCTGTCGATGGCGATGCTCCTGTCAACGGG
>JANOAO010000105.1:0-73552 GCA_031411115.1 Bacteroidota bacterium | reverse complement strand
CTCAACCCGAAAAACCTCAACTTTTAAAGTGTTTTCCCCAGAATAATGACTCCCTCGTAAAAACACTATCAAAATCACAGGGTAGTTACACGCAATTTTACTTGCAGTAATACGCTAATATTGCTTTTTACGTTTATTATCCGGTACCCACCGAAATTTATTAATTTTATATCCTGATATGGAACCTATAAAAGTTATAATTGCTGATGATCACGTGCTTTACCGTGCTGGTGTTAAAACTTCTCTCAGCAGCAAAAAAGATGTAAAAGTTATCGCTGAGGCAGATAATGGTATGCATTTACTCAACCTCATCAAATCTATTCCTTGCGATGTAATTCTTTTGGATATTCAAATGCCTGTGATGGATGGCATCGCAGCACTTCCGGAAATTAAAAAAATTCTTCCAAATGTGAAAGTAATCATGCTCACCTTTGTAGAAGACCAAAGTATGATCACCAAACTCATGGAACTGGGTGCCAATAGCTACCTGACGAAAACCAGCGACGTTGAGATCATTTACGAAGCCATCAAAACCTGTTTTGAACAGGAATATTACTTCAATTCTCTTACAAATCAGGCTTTATTGAGTAATTTAAAACAACGTCAGGCTCCTATTGCTGCTCAGCAAATGATGCAACAACAAGAAGTTTTACTGAGTGAAAAGGAAACAACCATTCTCCGTCTGATGTGCGAAGAAAAAAGCACAAAGGAAATTGCTGATATCGTAGATTTAAGTCCGCGTACCGTTGAGTCGATAAGAGATAAACTAAAAGTAAAAACAGGTGCAAAAAGCACAGCAGGACTAATAATGTATGCCGTGCGCCATAAGATCATAGAAGAAATGTAAAGATCCAAACATTTAAAGTCAACATTTCTAGATAAATACTAATTTAGCAATCCCCGTAATTCGGGGATTTTTTATTATGGAATACTTCAATTTTAACGGAAAGACATTTGAAAAAAACACGCCGGTTATCGGTCCGGAAAACCGCAGTTTCCGTTATGGCGACGGACTGTTTGAAACATTAAAATTTAAGAACGAAAAAATTATCCTGGCAGAACAGCATTTCAATCGCCTGTGGGCCGGCATGAAAAAAATGCAATTCGACATCCCCGTTCATTTTACAAGAGAAATACTAACAGAGCAGATCATTCAACTGATAAAAAAAAATAAGGCAGAACATGCCCGCATACGATTGTCTGTTTTTCGTGGCGATGGTGGCATTTATGATCCCGTAAACCATCTGCCAAACTACATCATCCAATGCTGGCCGCTAGCCAATCCGGCCAATGAATTAAATGAAAACGGACTTCATGTATGCATTTACCGCGATGCAAAAAAAAGTATGGATACATTTTCCAATCTTAAACATAACAGTTACCTACCTTATTTTATGGCAGCTTTATTTGCAAAAAAGATAAAATGCAATGATGCAATCATTTTAAATTCCGCAGAAAGAGTTTGTGACAGTACTATCGCAAATATTTTTCTCGTAAAAAATAACGTAATTAAAACACCCTCTCTGGAGGAAGGATGTATTGCCGGGATAATGAGAAATTGCATTATTGAAACGTTAGCTGCAAATCAAATTTCCGTTTTACAAGAAGCGGTTTCACAAACAGAATTATTGGAGGCAGATGAAGTTTTTCTATCCAACTCCATCCTGAATATAAAATGGATCAGCAGATTAGAAAACAAACAACTGGGAATGACAAAGATCCAGGAGATATATCAATTGCTAACTAAAACAAATCCGGAAGTTTTCTGTTAAGCCATCATGCAGCAATTGATTAATATATTTTGGTTCAGACGAGATCTTCGTTTACAGGATAACCATGGTTTATTTCAGGCATTAACTTCCGGCCTTCCTGTACTGCCTGTTTTTATTTTTGATAAAGAAATTCTGGATAAGCTTGATCGAAATGATCGCAGGGTACCATTTATTCATCAGCAGATTTGTGAACTTCAAAACCTATTAACAACACAAGGGAATTCTTTTCATTGTTTTTACACATCTCCTTCAGATGCTTTTAAAAAATTGACCGAACAATATTCCGTTCACACCGTATTCACTAATGATGATTACGAACCCTATGCGATCCTCCGGGATAACAGCATAGAAAAATACCTTTTATCGAAAAATATCGCTTTCAAAAAATTCAAAGATCATGTGGTTTTTGAAAAATCGGAAGTCATGAAAGATAATCAGGAACCCTACACGGTTTTTACTCCTTACAGCAGAAAGTGGAAAGCAACGTTAACCCAAAACAAGATCAACGCATATCCGTCTGAAAATAAAACAGAACATTTTTATAAAATACATCCCATCCCCATTCCTTCTTTACAATTTATGGGTTTCAGTTCCCCGGATGTAACTTATCCTGCCATACAGTTTGAAAAGAATATCATCACAAATTATGGAGAGCAGAGAAATTTTCCGGGAATAAACGGCACCAGCAAACAGGGAATTCATTTACGTTTCGGAACAGTGAGTACCCGACAACTGGTAATAAATGCTATGGAATTTTCAGATACCTATCTGAATGAACTGATCTGGAGAGAATTTTATCAGATGATCTTATTTCATTTTCCAAAAGTAGTTGGCCACGCATTCAAGCCTGCATACGACAATATTCCATGGAGAAATAACGAATCAGAATTTCAACGGTGGTGCATTGGCGAAACCGGCTATCCGATTGTTGATGCCGGCATGCGAGAACTAAATAATACCGGATTCATGCACAACAGGGTTAGAATGATCAACGCCTCTTTTTTGTGTAAACATTTATTGATAGACTGGAGATGGGGCGAAGCCTATTTTGCCAATACATTACTCGATTTTGAATTAGCATCCAACAACGGCGGATGGCAATGGTCTGCAGGTTCGGGTTGTGATTCAGCTCCGTATTTCAGAGTCTTCAATCCTTATATTCAAACAAAAAAGTTTGATCCGGATTTTGCCTACATAAAAAAATGGGTTCCCGAATTTGAAGAATTCACGTATCCAAAACCCATCGTTGACCATGAATTTGCCAGAAAGAGATGTCTGGAAGTTTATGCTTCGGCATTGAAGAATAACTGATCATACAAATTCCAACTGTCCCTTGTATTCTTTATCTGCTGATAAAAAATGTTGTACAGCATTTTTACCATCCACACCCAGATCAAGTGAATAATCATTAACGTATAAATCAATGTGCTGTCGCATTACCTCTTCGTCCATTTCCTGCGCATTTGATTTTACAAAAGATGATAAAGAAGGATAATTTTTATAAGATATTTCTACACTTTTTTTTATGAGCTGATCTACTTTCTGCTGAATATCTTTTGGTATATTTTTTCGAATCACAATTCCTCCCAAAGGGATAGGCAAACCATAAGTAGACTCCCACAATTCTCCAAGGTCTGCCACTTTATATAATCCTTTTTGCAGATAAGTAAATCTGTTCTCATGTATGATCACACCAGGACCTTTTCCTGAACTTACATACTCTTCTATCTGATTATACCGTATGAATTTTTTATTTTTTACTTCGGGATAAGCCGCAGAAAACAAGCGATGCGCTGTGGTATTTTTACCAGGAATAGCAACAGTGGCTATTTCAAAATCAATTTTTTCAGAATTTACATTAATCAGTAAAGGCCCTACACCATTTCCCAAAGCGCTGCCGCTGTTCAGCAGTGCATATTCAACCTCCAGTTTCGGCAACACGCCATAACTAATTTTAGAGATGTCCAATCTCCCCTGTAAAGCCCATTCATTAAGGGTTTCAACATCTTCCATAAATACCCGAAATGTTATATCGTTGTTATGCAAACCACCATTTACCATGGCATCAAATATGAAAGTATCGTTTGGGCACGGAGAAAAACCAATCGTAAGTTCCATCACATTAAATTTTTATATATCATTATTAATTCAGCATTTAAATTTTGAACAGCAAGCTCTATATTCCAATTTTGTTTATCTCTGTCGCCTGCTTTGTTGCTGATACTTCTTAATTGTAAAAAAGGAACCTTTTCATGCAGACATACATAATGTAATGCAGCACCTTCCATAGTTTCAATCGTATTTTCCAGTGAAATATTGAGCGGTAACAGTATATCTGAAACATTATTTATAGTGATCCCATTCACCTTCTTCAAATTGCAGAAACGATTAAGGTCACCATCATTTGTTAACCACTCTTTCTGGAATGGCCATTCATTTCCATCAGCCAGCCCCGATTCAAAAACAGATACAAATTTCCCTTTCCCGGTCATGCCAATATCAGCAAATTTGTCTTTTTCCACTATCAGCGTTTCTCCTATCACCAGTTTATCATCAAAAGTTCCGGCGATACCTGCCTGAATCACCAGTTCATACGAACGGAAAAATAGTTTCTTAGTTAAGGAATAAATAGCCATTGGTGCACCAACACCTGTAATTATAACTTCAGCTTCCCGAAATTGTTTTAGAAATGGAAGTATTTCCATTTCAGTGGCAGAAATGATTAAAACAGACATAAGCAAATTTCGCTCTAATAGCGGATACTTCCATAATACTGTCTAACTTCGCAAAAATTTCAAAGGAAGGGATGATTTACATTACCAGAATCGAACATTTTAATGCTGCACACAAGTTGTTTAATCCCTCATGGAGCCGTGAAAAAAATGAGGAAGTATTCGGCAAATGTGCGAATGAAAACTGGCATGGTCATAATTTTGAATTACATGTTACACTAAAAGGAATACCTGACGTGCAAACAGGTTTTGTGTTTGATGTAAAGAAGCTGAGTTTGATTGTGAAAGAACACGTGATTGAAAAACTGGATCATAAAAACCTGAACATAGATGTTGATTTTATGGCAGGTAAAATGTGCTCTATTGAAAATCTGGTTATTGGAATCTGGAATCAACTGGCTCCACACCTGCCTGAAGCTGTTCAGCTTCATTCCCTGAAATTATATGAAACTCCCCGGATTTACGTTGAATATTTTGGCGCATAATTTTTGCTTATAAACAGATCACAATCGCTTGATCAGAAGATTTTTTTTCTTCGTATCGAACCAATTATTAATATCAATGTTATAGTTACATGGCTAAAGTAGCAGTCTTCAGAAAAGAACATTTTAATGCGGCACACCGATTATTCAATCCCGATTGGAGCGATGAAAAGAACTTTTCTGTTTTTGGAAAATGCAGTAACCCGAATTTTCATGGTCATAATTATGAATTGATTATAAAAGTTGTTGGAGAACCCAGTGTTGAAACCGGTTACGTTATGGATATGAAGTTGCTGAGCAATATCATAAATATTAATGTGCTTGAAAAATTTGACCACAGAAATTTGAATGAAGACTGCCCCGAATTTGAAGGCATGAATCCTACAGCGGAGAATATTGCTTTAGTCATTTATTCAATCCTGCGCGAAAAAATAGATAAAGATTTAGATTTAAAAGTTCGCCTCTACGAAACAGAAAAAAATTTTGTTGAATACCCAGCATAAATAAAACCCGATGGCCTACAAAAGAATTGAAGAATACGACGTTGATGTTACTAATAAACTTATTGTCAACTACAAAAATACCATCGCTGAATTAGGCGAAGACCCCGAGCGGGAAGGATTGATCAAAACGCCGGAACGCATTGCAAAAGCATTGCAATATCTCACGCAGGGCTATCAGCAGGATGCTTCAGCCGTATTAAGATCCGCCATGTTCAAGGAAGAAGTAAGTGAAATGGTGATTGTAAAAGATATTGAATTGTACAGTATGTGTGAACATCATATGTTGCCATTTTACGGAAAAGCACACGTGGCATACATTCCTAACGGATACATAACTGGACTTAGTAAAATTGCCAGAGTGGTGGACATCTACAGTAAAAGACTGCAGGTTCAGGAAAGACTCACTCACCAGATATTACATTCTATAAAAGAGACTTTACAACCTTTAGGCGTTGCCGTAGTTATAGAAGCATCTCATTTATGTATGATGATGCGTGGAGTTGGAAAACAAAATTCTGTGACCACTACATCCGCATTTTCCGGACAGTTTGAGATAAGTGAAACCAGAACCGAATTCTTAAAACTGATCAGCGCCAAGCTCCATTGATTTTTTTAGCGGATTATTCTTTTCTTTGCATGCATTAATAATATCAGGATGAAGCATGCTTATATATTCCCGGGACAGGGATCTCAGTTTTCTGGAATGGGAAAATCATTATATGATTCTTATCCGTCAGTAAAAAATCTTTTTGAAGAAGCCAACAACATATTGGGTTTCCGAATCTCGGATATCATGTTCGAAGGCCGTGAGGAAGAACTCAAACAGACGAACATCACGCAACCTGCAATTTTTATTCATTCCATTGCCGCGTTTTATACAATAGAAAATCCAAGGCCAGATATGGTTGCAGGGCATTCACTGGGTGAATTCTCGGCTTTGGTAGCCAATAAAGTTCTAGCATTTCCGGATGCATTACAACTCGTTTCCATCAGGGCGCAGGCGATGCAAAAGGCATGTGAGGCAAATCCTTCCACTATGGCAGCCATACTGGCTTTGGACGATACAATTGTAGAAAAAATATGTAAAATGATTTACTCCGAAACCGGAGAAGTGGTTGTTGCTGCCAATTATAATTGTCCGGGCCAGTTAGTGATCAGCGGTTCTTTAAAAGGAATAGAAGATGCCTGTATCCGCCTGAAAGAAGCAGGAGCCAAGAGAGCATTAGTGCTACCTGTCGGAGGTGCATTTCATTCTCCGTTGATGTTACCTGCTAAGGAAGAATTGGAAAAAGCAATATTGAATACAAACTTCAATGAACCTGCCTGTCCTGTTTATCAAAATGTTGTGGCTGCCGCCGTAAGTGATGCAAATTCTATCAGGCAAAACCTGATTAATCAATTAACCGGTGCTGTTAAATGGACGCAAACCGTTCAGGCTCTGGTGAAAGATGGTGCCACACAGTTCACAGAATGCGGACCTGGAAAAGTATTACAAGGTCTCGTTCAGAAGATCCAAAAGGATGCAGTCGTAAATGGTCTTAATTAAAGACGGGATGGAATCAATCCACGGATACCCATGTCCTGCACCTGATCGCCATTCGTTGGTTCAAAAATTCCATTTCCATTTACATCTAACCATTCAAAACTTTTATTTACAGATAAAGAAACGATGATATTGATATCAGACGTTTCTGTTCCTGTAACCAGCAATGGTGAATCGAATCTTCCGGTAACTACACACGATCCTTGAGGAACCGGTGAGGAAGCAAAAATGGGATTAGTAACCGTAGTGGCATTTGCCGGTGCCTGTCCGGTTGATACATTTCCAAACCCGGATACAGAAGTTTCGAACCCCCAATAACCTTGCATCTTATTACTGTTTACACTTACGGTTGAATCTTTAATTTTATATTGGCCGATGTAGGTATTAAACCCAATGAACGAAGCAATGGTACCACCAAGATCAAAACCTGCAGCACGGAATTTAATATTATAATTCTGGTATGCCAGCGAAACACGCAGCCATTTGTAAGAACCTGCTGCCAGATCTTTTACCGGTACACTTAAAAATATTTCGTTGTTGCCCGCAAGTTTTGCTTTACTGAAATCTATGGCGTTAGCGCCACCAATAATTGTTTCATCCGCACGATATACAATTTCACCTCCGCCTAATGGGGTTAAATCTGCCGGAGCTAGTTCGAGATAGTGTGCACTCATGGTGTTGAAAACGGGCGATTGCGCAGCATTTCCTGTTGGTATCACTGACGGCTGGCCCACACTGTTCAATCTTGCTTGTGTAGAGTCAAATCTGAAAATAAAATTAATTTTAGGTTCAACAGGTGCCGATGATTTTTTGCATCCAAAAAACAAAACGATTATAATCATCATGAATAAAATTCTCATACGCTTAATTTTTTTTGAAGATACATAAAATAAAAAAGGGCTTTTTACAGCCCTTATATTTAATAACTCATGGAGAAATATCCCTCCGTTAAAACCGCATCTGGCGGTGTTCCCGAGGTTCCGGTAAAATCAAAATTCGCTCTAATCCGTCTGGTGGTAACATTATTTTCCAGAATGGTTAACGTACCGGTTGTAGCGGTAAATACATTTGCACCCATAGCATAAAACCCAAGATAATCTGTTCCTCCAATGGTATAGGTTCCGGCAGGTAAATTACCAAGAATAAGATTTACACTGGAAGTCCCTGTGCCCTGCGCTGCAGTAATGGAAAAGTTGGTGCCAATGGTATTGAGTGCAAGTGATGAATATGTATATGGGGTTCCGTCCACTTTAACCCTGAAAGTATCCGCTACCGGAGGTGTTACTATTGTTTGTGTGTAAGGAATTTTTATAAACACTCCGTTGGTAATGGCTTTTGATTGATCATCTATAGAACGATATACATTGATCGTAAACGTTCCGGTCATCAATTTTCGAACTGTATCAATTTCAGTAATATTCATATCACCATAAATGCCCGGAGCTAACCATTGAGTGGTTGACCATGCCGCAACCGGAGTAATGGAACTATCTTCATAAACACCCACATTGGTAGTAGATGTACTGCTGAAACTATAACTGTGAAGACCAGAATCTTTCACCATCATGGTGATGGTTTTGTTATTGAAATCTTTCCCGTACAAGGTAATGAAACCTCCAGCACGGGATGCCCTGCTAACAGAATTGGCAACCCAGGAAATACCATCAATATCCGCACGGAAATCGCCGGCAGCTCCAATATTATTTCCGTTCTCAAGACTTACCTCTTTTTCACACGATGAAAAGATGAACATCAGTAAACACCAACCAAAAAGTACTTTTTTCATATTAATTTATTAAACGTCCAACGTGCTTAAAACACTATTCATAGAACGCACAGCTTCTGCACTTTTTTGCATGGCTGCCTGCTCTTCTGCATTTAAGTTATAATCAACAATTTTTTCCCAGCCCTTTCTGCCGATGATCACCGGAACTCCTATACAAATATCATTCAGCCCATACTCACCTTCCAGGTATACACAGCAAGGCATCATTTTCTTTTCATCTCTTACAATAGCTTCCACCAGTTGTGCGCCTGCAGCTCCGGGAGCATACCAGGCAGAGGTTCCCAGTAAACCTGTTAAAGTAGCTCCACCTACCATGGTATCTGCAGCTACTTTTTTTACTGCAGCATCATCCAGATAAGAAGACACCGGTGTTCCGCAATACGTTGCAAGTCGTGTTAACGGTATCATTGTAGTATCTCCATGACCACCTACGACTGTTGCCTGCAAATCGTTGGGTGAACATTGCATAGACTGGCTTAAATAATAACGGAAACGGGCACTGTCTAAAATTCCGCCCATTCCTATAATTCTGTGCTTTGGCAATCCGCTGCTCTTCAAAGCAAGATAAGTCATTGTATCCATTGGATTACTGATCACAATAATGATGGCATCCGGTGAATATTCAAGAATATTTTTGGTAACCGTTTTCACGATACCGGCATTGATCCCAATCAGTTCTTCTCTTGTCATGCCCGGTTTACGCGGGATGCCTGATGTTATCACGGCTACTGTACTTCCGGCTGTTTTTTTATAGTCATTCGTACTTCCTGTAATCCTTGTATCAAAACCTTCAATCTGAGCCGTTTGCATAAGGTCCATAGCCTTGCCTTCGGCCACTCCCTCTTTGATATCGACCAATACCAGTTCATCACACAATTGCTTTCGTGCTATATTATCAGCGCAGGTTGCTCCTACTGCTCCTGCTCCCACTACCGTTACTTTCATGAATGTTTGTTTTTGCTTGATTTAAATGTTTTGCAAATGTAAAAGAATAGTTGGCAGTAATTGTTTCTATCAAAATTTACTCAGAATAATTCTGCAATTTTTTTAAAATCCGGATGATCTCTTATTTCTGTAATAAATTTTCCTTTTTTGTTATATAGGAAGATTCCCGGGAAACTTTTGTTTTCGAAAAAAGTATTGAGAAACGCTCCCTGATCACGCCCCATAATGATATTCGGGAAATCAGCGATTCGTTGTTCCTCATAGAAATTTTTCAAAATGTCATATCGGATTGGAGATGTCATAACAATTTGAATGTTTTTATACAAACTGAAATTGTTCATCAAATCTGTAAATGCACGTTTGCAATGGTCGCAATCCGGACTAAAAAGGATAAACATGACTGCCTTTTGTTTTGGCAATTTTGTTTCCGTACAAAAGGTGCTGTCGGGTAATGCTATAATTTTAAATGGAGGAATGTTGGGGAATCGTTTATATACAGCCGCTGTATCATTTTGTGCCATCAGGGCGAACGTATTGAAAAGCATAATGAACAGGATACAGGTTTGCTTCATTCTTCTAAAATATCAATTTTTTAAAAGGCTCCGTATTTCAATTTCGCATTTAACAATTCAATTGCTACTTTTGCAGCCTTAAAAATAAGATATGGCAACAACTGCAGATATGCGTTCGGGCTTGATCATCAAGATAGATGGAAGTCTTTATTCAGTGATAGAATTCGGCCAGAATAAAACAGCACGCGCTGCTGCTAAAGTTTGGGCAAAAATGAAAGGTGTAGATAACAACCGAACTATAGAAGTTACCTGGAACAGTGGTGAGACCATCTTTCCTGTAAGAGTAGAAAAAAAACCTTACCAGTATTTATATAAAGATGATACAGGTTATAGTTTTATGGATAACGAAACTTTTGAGCAAATTACCGTTCCGGAAAGTATGGTGGATGCGCCTAAGTTTTTAAAAGACGGACAAATAGTTTCTGTTTTAATTAATGGGGAAACAGACCAGCCTATGGGTGTTGAATTGCCAGACAAAATTGAATTACTGGTAACCTACAGTGAACCGGGAATGAAAGGCGATACTGCAACACGTACTCTTAAACCTGCAACTGTAGAAACAGGTGCTACCGTAAACGTTCCTTTATTTGTAAATGAAGGCGAAATAATAAGGGTTAATACCAAGACCGGAGATTATCTGGAAAGAGTAAAATAAACATATTCAAGGCTGATAGTTCAGCCTTTTTTTTTGACTAATAATGGTTGTTTTCAATCAAAACAGCTCCTTATTCATCGATTTTTCGGATTTTTTCTCTAAAAACTAAGCAAAGTAGGATTTGCAAACCAATCATTCCCCTATCTTAGCTACCCGTTATAAAACATTAAACTTAGTACTATGGATATCAAACAAATACAGGAGTTGGTAAAGCTCATGAATAAAACCACAATAGGTGAGATCACCATCGAAGAAGACGGAAAAAAAATTACCATCAAACAAAAGAAAGACCCGGTTCAGCACGTTGTGGGAACTCAGCAATATAATGTAGCACCTACATCTGCTACATCTGCTCCAGCTGCTGCTCCCGCTTCGTCTCCTACTTCTGAAAAAGATAATACTCCGGTTAAACAAGCCGATAATCTTATTACTATAAAAAGCCCGATGATTGGTACTTTTTACCGCCAGTCAGGCCCCGGCAAACCTATTCTTGTAAATGTAGGCGATGAAATTGCGCCGGGTAAAGTGGTTTGCATAATAGAAGCCATGAAACTTTTCAACGAAATTGAAAGTGAAGTAAAAGGTACCATTGTAAAAGTATTGGTAGAAGATGCCAGCCCGGTCGAATACGATCAACCTTTGTTTTTGGTTGAACCGGCATAAACCATTTTTTTTCATTTACTTATCAGTACTCACCAGTACGCAAGTACCAAATATCAACTGCGGATGTTTAAAAAAATACTAATTGCTAACAGGGGGGAAATTGCATTACGCGTTATCCGTACCTGCAGAGAAATGGGAATAAAAACGGTAGCGGTTTACTCCACTGCCGATAAAGATAGTTTGCATGTTAAGTTTGCTGATGAAGCAGTATGTATCGGTAAACCGGCCAGTGTGGACAGCTATTTAAATATGGCGCACATTATGGCTGCTGCCGAAATTACCAATGCAGATGCCATTCATCCGGGATATGGTTTTTTGGCGGAAAACAGCAAATTTGCTAAAATCTGTGCGGACCATGGAATAAAATTCATTGGACCTACACCCGACATGATTAATGCAATGGGTGATAAAATTACAGCTAAAGAAACCATGATTAAAGCCGGTGTTCCGGTTATTCCCGGTGGAGAGGGATTACTGGAAAATGTGGCGCATGCTAAAAAATCAGCCGCAGAAGTTGGCTATCCGGTGATCTTAAAAGCAACTGCCGGTGGTGGTGGCAAAGGAATGCGTGTGGTATGGGTCGAAGAAGAAATTGAAAAAGCATTCGAAACTGCTAAAACTGAAGCTGCCGCATCATTTAAAAACGACGGTATCTACATGGAGAAATTTGTAGAAGAACCCCGTCATATTGAAATTCAGGTTGCCGGAGACCAGTACGGTAATATTTGTCATTTAAGTGAAAGAGATTGTTCTATTCAGAGAAGGCATCAGAAACTGGTGGAAGAATCACCTTCACCATTTATGACAGATGAACTTCGGGAACGTATGGGCGCTGCCGCTATTAAAGCTGCAAAGGCCATTAATTATGAAAGTGTGGGAACCATCGAATTTCTGGTAGATAAAAACCGCAATTTCTATTTCATGGAAATGAACACCCGTATACAGGTAGAACATTGTGTTACCGAAGAAGTGATTAATTATGATCTGATAAAAGAACAGATTAAAATCGCAATGGGTGAAAAGATAGTGGGAAAAGCGTATTTCCCGCAGATGCATGCCATTGAGTGCCGCATTAATGCAGAAGATCCTTACAATGATTTCCGTCCTTCACCGGGCAAAATAACCGTTTTACATCAACCGGGCGGACATGGTGTTCGTGTTGACAGCCATGTGTATGCCGGCTATGTTATTCCTCCATATTATGACAGTATGATTGGGAAATTAATCGCCGTTGCGCAAACCCGCGACGAAGCGATCAATACCATGAGCCGTGCATTAAGTGAGTATGTGATCGAAGGCGTTAAAACTACCATTCCTTTCCATCAGCAATTAATGAAAGATGAGAATTTCAGGAGTGGAAATTTTACTACTAAGTTTTTAGAAAGTTTTACTATGAAATAAACCTACATTGAATTTAAATGATAAAGAGAATCCTGTGATTCTCTTTTTTTATGCAGCTCATTAACGTGATTGAAAGATTGTTTGCAGGTTTCATCAAATCAATTTTGTCTAATTGGTAATTTATTTGGAGTACCGAAAAAAAAAACATTTCCTAAAATTGGCTGATATTTACAATCATCTTATTTTCCTGTATCAAAATTACCTTAACTAACAATCCTGCCATTATGAACAGACGTTTATCAGGCTTATTAATTTTTATTCTTTTCAGTTTTACTTCCGTTTCACAAGATCAATCAAGCGTAAAATTCGGACAGGTAACGGCAGCAGATTTTTCATTAAAAAATATAAAAGTTGATACAACTTACGGAGCCGTGATTTTATCAGAAATCGGGAATAGTTATTTTGATGGTTGGTTCACATTGATGCATCAGGTTAAAAAGAGAATTTATATCCTACATAAAAAAGCGTTTGACCTGGCTAATTATAAAAGGTATACTGGATGAAAATGGTAATCTTCAAATGAACATCAACACCGAATATTATGCAGAACAGCAAGACCACATCCATAATCTTGTACTTGAATCTTCCAAAACAGTTATACTGAATTACCTCCAGAATGAACTTTCTGTTCCATCGTTTGACCTTATAAAATGGAATTATCAAAATGTAAAAAATAAAATTCCAACACTTAAAGAAGAATTGGAACTCATCGCCTATAACTATGCCTCAATTACCGGCAAACGAATTTTTATAACGCCTAATATCCTAAATCGGTCAAGAGAAATTTTAGTGGATACAGCTACGCGAAAAACACCGCTCTTGTTGAAATTTGAATTTACAGATCTTGATTCTGTCGTATTAAAAATACCAGCCAATTACGTAACGGAAAGCAATATAAGAGATGTAGATTTTCATTCTAAATTCGGAAACTATTCACGTAAGATTATCGTGGATAAAGATCATATTTACTATATACGAAAGCTGGAAAGATTCAGCGGAGAATTTCCGGCAACTGATGCAGTAGCCTTCGCTGAATTTTTATCAGATATCAAACGGGCCGATGCAATAAGAATTGTATTGGTAAAAACCCAATAGCATTTTATTAATCAGTGCGTATTAATCATTGCCATAGGTACAATATTGTCAACTCTTTTTGTTGATTTCAGAAAAGTATAGATCGCTTTGATATCTGTGTCGTTCAGCTTTGCATAATTCTGCCAGGGCATAGGCGGCAACAACATCCTTCCACCATCCATTCCTTTAAATTTTCCATTCCGTATGGCATTGAAGAATTGTTTTTCTGACCAGGTTCCAATACCCGTCTCATCACCTGAGATTTTTGCAGCGTAAGTTGTTCCCCATGGCCCCACGGCTGCTGTTAGGTCTGCAACAAATAATGCCCATCCATCTTTTATTGCATTGGTATCTGCCGGCGGAAGTTTTTGTGAAGACGGGTAACCGGAAAATCGCAATTCCTGAATAATCTCCGGCCCGTTAGCCCCCATTTTTTTTGGAGAATGACAATCATCACAACCCATTGCGTTCACCAGATATTTTCCACGCTCTAACAAACTAATAGAATCCAATCCTGGTGATGTAGTTACAGCAGAATGGTTGTTATCACATCCTGTAAGGACGAAAAGGAAAAAGATGGAATATATGATGATCTTTTTCATAACATTATTATAGATGAGTTAACAATATAAATAAAATGTTATTTATCGCAAAAATTTTGACAGGATAAAGAATGCGTAAATACGTGACGTTTATATTTTTGAAAGGCTGTGTTTGGTTTGGATGGCACTTCATTTGTTCTGATAAATTCTTTACCCTCAAAATAAATACATGGCGAAGTCATCTAAAACAAATTCATCTACTCCCAGGAACAATGCTTCTTATAAAGATTCTAATGAAGAATCTCAGGAAGCTTCCACTCTAAATCCGTCAAAATATGCACCCACAAAAGATGCGTTGATGGATCTGAAACAACTTGGCCCGGAAGACGGTCTATTAAAACTCCTGGAAGATTCTGTAAAAGACATTTATTGGGCAGAAAATGCTTTGCTTATTGCCTTACCTAAGATGGCAAAAGCGGCTAATGCTTCTTCACTTGTTGATGCAATACTTTCTCATCTCGAACAAACTAAAACGCATGTGGATCGGTTAAAACTCGTATTTGACATGCTGGGCAAAAAACCTCAGGCTATTAAATGTGATGCCATGGAAGGTTTAATGAAAGAAGGTGAATCCGTTATTGAAGATACAGATGCAGAAACTCCAGCAAGAGATCTGGGAATTATTATGGCCTCACAAAAGGTGGAACATTATGAAATATCTTCTTATACAGGTATCATAAAGCTGGCTCAGAAACTCGGCCATACTGATGTGGCAGATATGCTCACACAAACTCTGGAAGAAGAAACCGCATCTGAGGCTTTACTGGCAGATATCGCAGATACAAAAATTAGTTTCAGCACAGAAGAAACCGCATAATATTCCACATTCATCCATCATTTCAAATTTGTACAATGGCAGAAAAAGCATCCGGTAATGGATCAGAAAATGAAAAAGTTAAACAGCTTCAGCAACATACTACAGATTCTCAGGGAGAATTTTTAACCACCAATCATGGTGTTAGAATCAATGACGATCAAAACACACTTAAAGCCGGGGAACGTGGACCCAGCTTACTGGAAGATTTTATTTTCCGGGAGAAGATGACACATTTCGATCATGAAAGAATTCCAGAAAGAATTGTTCATGCGCGGGGCTCGGCAGCGCATGGAACTTTTCGTCTAACAGAGGATATGAGCGAATTTACCAAAGCAGGTTTTTTAACGGATACTTCGCGTGAAACACCGGTATTTGTAAGGTTTTCTACTGTGGCGGGATCCAGAGGTTCTAGCGATCTTGCCCGCGATGCAAGAGGATTTGCAGTTAAATTTTATACAGAAGAAGGTAATTTTGATCTGGTGGGAAACAACATGCCTGTATTTTTTATACAGGATGCTATAAAATTCCCTGATCTCATTCATGCTGTGAAACCTGAACCGCATAATGAAATGCCGCAGGCAGGATCAGCACATGATACTTTCTGGGATTTTATTTCTGTAACGCCGGAATCTGCGCATATGATTATGTGGGTGATGAGCGACCGTGCTTTACCACGAAGCTACCGTATGATGGAGGGATTTGGTGTGCATACTTTCCGGTTTATAAACGAAGAAAATAAATCGTGCTTTGTAAAGTTTCACTGGAAGCCTTTACTGGGCGTTCATGCCGTTGCGTGGGATGAGGCACAGAATATTTCCGGTAAAGATCCCGATTATCACCGTCGTGATCTTTGGGAAGCAATTGAAACGGGCAATTTTCCGCAATGGGAATTAGGTGTACAGATTGTTCCGGAAGAAGATGAATTCAAATATGATTTTGATTTACTGGATCCTACAAAATTGATCCCGGAAGAATTGGTGCCCGTAAAGCGAATCGGCACACTTACACTAAACCGTAATCCCGATAATTTCTTTGCAGAAACAGAGCAGGTAGCCTTTCACATCGGGCATATTGTTCCGGGCATAGATTTTACAAATGATCCTTTATTACAGGGAAGATTATTTTCGTACACTGACACCCAATTAATTCGTTTGGGCGGACCAAATTTTCATGAGATTCCTATCAACCGACCCATTGCGCCTGTTCACAATAACCAGCGCGATGGATATATGAGGCAAACGATCAATAAAGGAAAAACAGCCCACAGTCCCAATATTATGGCTGGCGGATGTCCTTTTCAGGCCGGAAAAATGCAGGGAGGATTTACCAGCCATACAGAAAAAATTGATGCACATAAGATCAGGGAAAGAAGCAAAAGTTTTTTTGATCATTTCAGTCAGGCGAAATTGTTTTATAACAGCATGTCGATTCCGGAACAGAATCACATCATGGATGCCTTGTCGTTCGAATTAGGAAAAGTAGAATTGATAACGATAAGGGAAAGAATGCTGTTCTTTTTGTCTCAGATTGATGATGGTCTTGCTACATCTGTTGCTTACCATATTGGAATGCACATCCCGAAAGGGTTAAAAACAAACCTGAACCAGAATGTACCGGCTGATGCAGACCCACAGGATTATGCATCTATCGTTAAAGAAGGATCGCTCAACAGATCCCCGGCACTAAGCATGACATTCACAAAAAAAGATTCTATTGCTACCCGAAAAATTGCCATTTTAGCCTGTGATGGTGTGGATGAAAATGCGCTCGTGGAAATGAGAAATACTTTGGAAGCAGAAGGTGCAGTTTGCGAGGTGATAGCGCCGCGTCTGGGATTTATTACAGGGAAAAATGATAAAAATATTCCGGTTTCAAAATCATTGTTAACTGCAGCTTCTGTTTTGTATGATGCGGTATTTGTTCCGGGCGGATCCAATAGTGTTGCTACATTGGAAGCAGATCCGGATGCCATACATTTTTTAAATGAAGCTTTCAAACATTGTAAGGCTATAGCCATAAATACGGAGGCGTTGCAGGTTTTACAAGCTACTTATTTTGGCAGAAAAATATCCTTTTCACCTGAAATAAATGAAGAAGGAATTTCCGTTGGTGACGGAAAAGTGTTTGGCGATAAATTTATTGCTGATATTAAAATGCATCGTTTCTGGGATAGAGAAAAAGCGAGAAAAATTCCCGCTTAAAAATAAAAATGCCGGTCTATAATTAGACCGGCATTTTTTACATTAAAACTTATTTAATTGACGGGGATAATAAAAGAGCATCCCTGTATATTTCCAATAAAATTAAATGCTGATAATCCCGCCTGAACCGGAGTGCCTGTTGCATTTAAGGTTACAGGCTGCAAGCCTGTCTGGGTAAATGTTCCCGTTCTGCTAAAAGTAATTCCGTCGATAGTGGTGGAAGTAATGGTATATGTACCGACGTTGGTAACATTTACATTTAAAGTTACCGTGTTCTGACTATTCATTGGAGTACCCACATTATAACTTCCTGTGTAAAAGAAATTCTGACAACTATCAGGCGCACCAGCGAAGGTGTAATTTGCAGCAGAAGACACCTGCGTTGTAATGGAAATTATACAAGAATTTGGGGAAGCTGATGAGCCGGTAAAAGTATAAGTAAATGTACCAGGGGAACTTGGAGTTCCATATGCCTCTACATTAATGTTGTAAACGCCGGGTGCCTGGAAAAATCCTGAATCCATAAAGGAAACCCCGTTAGCAAAATTTGAAGATATTGACCAAGAACCTGCTGTAGTTACAGTAACAGGAGTAGTAACAGTAACGTTTCCGTTTGTTGGAATACCGGCGATCATTTGACCTGTTGGGACTAAATTACATCCTATGCTGAATATGGCAGATCCTGTAGATGTACCCGTTAAATATGTAACAGTGGTACCACATCCATTCACACCAGCTATCTGCGTGTTATATTGGAAAGGACCTGCATTTAAAGGTGTTCCTACTGCAATAAGATCAATAAGTGCAGAACCTGCTACAGGTAAATTTCCGGAGGCTGAAAATCTAACGCCATTTGCACTATTGGTGGTTATCGTATAAATACCCGGTTGAGTAACATTCACACCCAAAATAATTCTATTACTTGAGTTGGTAGCAACCCCTTGTGTATATGTTCCTGATAAAGAAACTGATTGACATGTAAATACAGCAGTAGTACTGGTCGGCTGACAAACCTGTAATGAAGGAACAACAATGTTATTAGATGACGCCGCAACGGTGGTAGAATTAAATAAATTTCCTTTACGGATGCTTACATAAACACTGCTTGGAGTATTGCATGAAGTAAACGTATAACTGTACGAGCCATTCACTACATTGGTATAAGCATAACCACCGTTATTTAAGGAAATGAATGCTGTTGCACTGTCTAATGCGCCATTGCATGACGTTGCAGTTCCCGTAACAGTATAGGTTTGCTGTGGTGCCAGTGTTGCAGTAATAGTAAGTGAAGTATTGGTAGTAAATGGTCCGATGTTTTGTGTAAAAGCAGAAGCACAATTATAGCCGGGTAGAATATTCAATACCAGCGGAAGACCAGCAGGAACAAGCCCTGATACATTACCGGCACTGTCTGTTCTGCCGTATGTATTAGCCCACCAAGTTGTGTTATTTGGGATGCTCAGTTTTACCAGCGTATTTCTTAAACTAACCGCATTCTGATCTTCAACATGCAGGGTGAGATAAACAGCATTTGCCGGTACATCACAATTCCAGAAAGAAAAGTGTGATACTTCCATTTCATAATTATTGCCTGCTTTGGTTGCAGTGCCTTCCTTTTTCCAAATGCCATTGTCATCTAAACTCCAGGTATCAATAGTTGCAGGAGCACTGGAAATCAATGAAGCAGGAATCGGCAATTTAATACTTGCGGGTTTTGATGTGACTAATTGAAGGGCTTCGCCTGAATTAGATTCCAGGTCAACCGCTATCATTCCTGCGGATTGCAAAACATACATATTATTTGCATCACGAGCCATGAAACTACCGGGAACAATCGTACCAATATCAGCTCTGGTAGGATCAATATAGCTGGCATACACATTCACTGCCCCTGTGTAAGGCGCACCTGTACTTTTTACAATAATACTGTTGGATTGAAATTTAATTTCCGTTGAGTTAGATAACGTTATAGTGCCGGTACTGGCACTTGCAAAAGTTCCAGATAGTGTTTTAGGAATCAGCTTGATATCAACATAATTTTTAGTAGAATTAGCTGAAAATGAACGAATCCCTTTATAATAACCGGTTTTTGTTACAGTTACTGTGGACACATATTTATCAAGATTCACATTATCAATATTAAAAACTCCGTTATCATCAGTTACAGCCATTAATCCTCCACAACTGATATTTGCTCCTGAAACAGCAACATTATTTTCATCCGTTACACGTCCGGCTACTGAACCGTTCACTGGTGTAGATACTGGTATAGTAAAGGTGTTCCCGGGAGCCGGGGGCGTAATGGTATCTATGTTCTTTTTACAAGAAAACAGAAACAGACTGAAAACAGTCATAAGTAGGAAAAAACTGTGTAACCTTTTCATAAACTTTGTTTTGATTGATTGAATTAAGGAATGAATATAACATTTAAAGTCAATGTATGTATTCTACATGCTTTCTGAGAACTATATACCAACTTTAAATAGAATGGGTTGGGCTTCCATCAAATTATTTTACCCAAACTGCGTCTCCCCATCTTTATCTATTTTTGCCGCTCTAATTTTTGCAGATGAGCGTAGACCAGAATATTTTTCTTAAGGCATGGGAAATGATGTGTACGGCGAGAGCTATGGCCGATATATATGAAGCTAACCGCCCTGTCTGCAAATATGTGCACAGCACTTCCCGCGGTCATGAAGCCATTCAATTGGCAACCGCTTTCCATCTCCTTCCCTGCGATTATGTTAGCCCTTATTACAGAGACGAAAGCATTATGCTGGGCCTCGGATTTGAACCTTATGAATTAATGCTCCAATTATTGGCAAAAAAGGATGATATTTTTACAGGAGGCCGTGAATACTATAATCATCCTAATTACAGGGGAAATGACAAACCCACTATTATTCATCAAAGCAGTGCCACCGGAATGCAGGCTATTCCAACAACCGGTATAGCGCAGGGAATTAAATTTTTAGAAAAAACCAGTTCTGCTTTACTTAAAAAAGGACCACAATCAGAATTACCCGTGGTCATCTGCTCTTTGGGAGATGCGTCGGTTACAGAAGGAGAAGTAAGTGAAGCCTTCCAGTTTGCCGCTTTACACCAGTTACCTGTTATTTATCTGGTGCAGGATAATGACTGGGGCATTAGTGTAAGTGCGGCAGAAGCGAGAACAATGGATGCTTATGAATTTATTGCCGGATTTAAAGGTATCGACCGCATTACAATAAATGGAAGTGACTTTGAAGAAAGTTACCTCGCTATGCAAAAAGTGATCAACATCGTCCGCAACGAAAGAAGACCGTTTCTGGTTCATGCAAAAGTGCCTTTGTTAGGTCATCACACAAGTGGTGTAAGAAAAGAATTTTACAGAAGTTCGGATGACCTTGAATTGCATGCTTTAAAAGATCCCTACACAGCGCTGGAAAATACATTACAACGGGATGGAATTGCCGTAACAAAATTAAATGAGACAAAAGAAGTTGCATATCGTCGGGTGAAACTGGATTTTGAAAAGGCTGTTGCTTCGCCGGAACCGGATGCTGATTCTGTTTCAGCTCATGTATTTGCTCCTACTCTTATTGAAAAGGAAAGTGGAGAGAGAGAACCTGCAGCTAAAGAAAAAATACTGATGGTGGATGCCGCCTTATTTGCCATCAGAGAAATTATGGAAGATCATCCCGAAGCTTTATTATATGGCCAGGATGTTGGGCGAAGGCTCGGAGGTGTATTTCGTGAAGCCGCAACACTGGCAGAACAATTTGGAGATCACCGGGTGTTTAATACCGCTATTCAGGAAGCTTATATTATAGGATCTACTGTAGGAATGTGTGCAGTAGGTTTAAAACCGATCGTTGAAGTTCAGTTTGCAGATTATATTTATCCGGGCCTCAACCAATTAGTAACAGAGATTTCCAAAAGCTGTTACCTCACCTGCGGAAAATTTCCGGTGAGTACTGTAGTACGTGTACCTATTGGCGCATACGGCGGAGGAGGACCTTACCACAGTGGAAGTGTTGAAAGTACATTGCTCACTATCAAAGGAATAAAAATTGTGTATCCGAGTAATGCGGCTGATATGAAAGGATTATTAAAGGCTGCGTTTTACGATCCCAATCCGGTGGTGATGCTTGAACATAAAGGATTGTACTGGAGCAAAGTACCCGGAACGGAAGCAGCTAAAACAACAGAACCTTCCCGTGATTATATCATTCCGCTGGGAAAAGGAAAGGTAGTGCAACAGGCGGCCACAGATAAAATGGATGCGGGCGAATCTGCCTGTATTATTACTTATGGAATGGGTATTTATTGGTCGGTAGCTGCTGCTAAAAATTTTCCGGGTCAAATTGAAATCATTGATTTGAGAACATTATTTCCTTTAGACGAAGAACTGATATTTGAAACCGTGAAGCGCCATGGTAAATGCCTGATCGTTACGGAAGAACAACAAAATAATTCGTTTGCTGAGGCGCTGGCAGGAAGAGTATCCAAACATTGTTTCCAATATCTTGATGCGCCGGTAGAGGTGATTGGCGCTTTAAATTTACCAGCAGTGCCGATGAATACCATTTTGGAAAATGCTATGTTACCTAACCCTGAAAAAGTAAGTACCAGACTTGTTCAGCTTCTAAATAACTAAAGGATATATCTTATATTTATCGCCTAATCGTTTTTAAACCATGAACAAACTCCTAACCGCAATATGTATTGTTATTGCATGTACTGCCTGCCAGAAAGAATATGCGCCGGATGTGAGAATAACCAATGCTCCTGACACCTTGAATCTTCTTAAAAAGTTTGCGGTCATTGACCTTTCTCTTACAGCACCGGCCGATACAGTAGCGGTGTATACCTATACATATGATAATCTCAACCGATGTTCGCGTGCTGATTTTTACGATGTTCAAAACAATTATACTATAGTTACCTTATTTTATTACAGCGGAACAGATTCAACAATTGTAAGTACGGACAATTACATAGAAAATGAGCCCATTCATGGATTTGAGTATTTTACTTACAATTCTTCTAAGCAAATGATAAAGGACTCCGTAATTGAAAAGGATGTAAACACAGGTTCGCTATCCTTTAATTTTTCATACAATTATATTTATACAGGAAATAGGATTGACGGGCTGATTTATAACGGTACCGAACTTTTTTTGCGTTCCATTCATCTTCAACAGTTTGACGCATCAGGGAATTTATTATCAGAAAGAGATTCCAGTTTCGAATACATTGGCACGCCACCCTCTGAATCATTCAATTCTGATATTTCACATGCTAATGTATATGATACAAAGAACAATCCTTTCTATAAAATATATCCTAAATACAGCCTGATCATGATGTATGAGAATGCATCCACAGATAACATTCCATTTTACTATTCTTTCATTTCAAAAAACAATATTATCAGCCAGTCAAGGTCAGACAATTCGCCTGCGCCATCTGGCATTGAAATATATAATGACAGGTTCAGTTATACTTATAATAGCAATAATTACCCTGAAGTTGTGGTGTACCAGGATGTGCAGAATAATGAACTTTACAAGGGGTTTTATTATTATTGATCCACGGTCTCCAGCATTCTTCCGTCTTTCATGTGCAGTACACGGTCGCTCATCAGCGCCAACTCTTCATTATGCGTAACAATCAGAAATGTTTGTTGAAAATCAGCACGCAGTTGTAAAAACAATTCATGTAATTCTTTTGCGTTTTTAGAATCCAGATTTCCTGTCGGTTCATCTGCCATAATAATAGAAGGATTATTAATCAGTGCACGTGCAACGGCAACGCGTTGCTGTTCTCCACCGGAAAGTTCCATAGGCTTGTGTTTCACCCTTTCTTTCAGGCCTAAAATTTCTAACAGTTCCAGCGCTCTTTTTTCAGACTGAAGTTTTGGTTTACTGGCTATCCATGCGGGAATACAAACGTTTTCGAGTGCGGTAAATTCCGGCAGTAAATGATGAAACTGGAAAATAAAGCCAATATGTTTATTACGAAAAGCTGCCAATGCCCGGCCTTTCAATTGATCTACCCGTACATCATCCAGAAATATTTCACCTGCATTTGCTTTATCGAGCGTTCCGAGTATATGTAAAAATGTGCTCTTACCGGCACCTGAAGAACCCACAATACTCACAATCTCTCCCTTCTGGATATCTATATCCACCCCTTTTAAAACAGCAAGCTGCCCGTATTTCTTCTGTATGTTTCTGGCTGTTAACATGGTTCGAAAATAATCATAAATGAAATAAGCCGGTGTGAATACAAATTTGGCTTTTAACCTGTAATTGGCTTTTAAATTGCACACGGAGAATAACGGTGGGAAAAACACTTTTGGTTATTTCCTACGAACTTCTACATTTGCAAAAAATTAAACCTATTTTCTAATATGTTCTGGACACTAGAGTTAGCCTCACACCTCGAAGACGCACCATGGCCCGCAACTAAAGACGAGTTGATCGATTACAGTATCCGAAGCGGCGCACCCATTGAAGTAATCGAAAATCTTCAGGAACTGGATGACGAAGGAGAGATTTATGAAGGACTGGATGATATCTGGCCAGACTATCCGAGCCAGGAAGACTTCTTTTTCAATGAAGATGAATATTAAAATAATTTGTTCATCAACCGATGACATGTATACAAAAAGCCTTTCGTGATGAAAGGCTTTTTGTATATAAATATGTTATAGAATTATTCTCCCATCTTATCAATTACAGCACCGGTTACACCAGTGAAGGAAAATCCACCATCGTGAAATAAATTCTGCATGGTCACCATTTTTGTCATATCACTAAACATCATCACACAATAATTAGCGCAATCAGCTGCACTGGCATTTCCCAGAGGACTCATTTTTTCTGCATAATTTATGAACCCGTCAAAACCTTTTACGCCGCTTCCGGCAGTAGTACGTGTAGGCGATTGAGAAATGGAATTTATACGTACATGTTTTTTTACGCCATAATGATACCCAAAACTTCTTGTCACACTCTCCAGCAAAGCTTTTGCATCAGCCATTTCGTTGTAGTCAGGGAATACTCTTTGCGCCGCTATATAAGTTAATGCCACCACACTGGCCCATTCGTTCAGCGCATCTTTTTTATAACAACTGGCTAAAACGCGGTGTAAACTCATCGACGAAATATCCAGTGTTTTTGCGTTAAATCCATAATCGATCTCTGTATAATGTTTACCCTTTCTAACATTCAAACTCATTCCTATTGAATGCAGAATAAAATCAAAACCGCCACCGAAATGCTCCATAGCTTTGGTAATCAGATTTTCAACATCTTCATTACTACTTACATCACATGGAATAACAGGCGCATTTACTGTAGCAGCCAATTTATTGATCTCTCCCATTCTCATGGCTACAGGTGCATTAGTTAAAACCAATTCTGCTCCTGCTTCATGGCATTTCAGGGCCGTGATCCATGCGATTGATTTTTCGTCCAATGCTCCAAATACAATTCCTTTCTTCCCTTTTAATAAATTATACATATTATTTGATTTGTAGAATGTTGTAAAAGTATATACTTCCCATTAAATGCGATCAGTTCGCCACCATCTCTTTCGCATTTTGAATGGCAGCCGCTGTGGGCACTTCCCCACTCAGCATTTGTGCAATGGCTATGATACGTTCATCGTCATTTAACCTTTTTACAGAGGTTACAATTTTATCCTGAGCAATCGCTTTATATACAAAATAATGTGCATCCGCTTTTGCGGCAATCTGGGGCTGATGTGTTATGGCAATGAGTTGGTGCTGCGCTGATAATCCTTTCATAATATTTCCTACCTGCCTAGCCGCTTCACCACTGATACCACTGTCAATTTCATCAAAAATTAATGTAGGTAATTCTACTTTAGAAGCAACCATCGATTTTATTACGAGCATTAACCGGCTCAATTCACCGCCACTGGCCACTTTTTTAATAGATTCAAAACGGTCACTCTTATTAGCATCAAATAAAAAAACCACGTCATCTGTTCCCGTTTCTGATAACGAAGCAAATTGCATATCAACTTTCAACCTTGCATTGGGCATACCAACCTGTTTCAGTAAAGCATTAACCTGATCTGCAAATGGCTTTGTCTGTTTTTTTCTTTTTGCCGAAATTTTATCCGCAATCAGAATGGCTTTTTTCTCTGATTCACTGAAAGCTGCCTGCAGACTTTCTATCTGATTTGAAATATCCAGTAAACCCGAAAGCTTTTGTTGCAGATCCTTTTGCACAGCCAGCAATTCATCCGTTGTTTTTACATTATGCTTTTTAAAAAGTTTATAACCAGACGATAATTTTTCATTAATGATACTGATGCGCTCAGCATCCAGTGAAATATTATTCTCCACTGATTCCAGTTCACCGGAAATATCCTGAACTTCAACATAAGAACTTTGTAATCGCTGATGCAATTGCGCTAAAGAGGGATGGAATGAAGTAAGTGAATTTAATTTTTGTAACGCAATCTTTAACTGCTGAATCACCGGCTCTTCGTTATTTTGTAATAGGAAGTTTATGGAAGATAATTGTTGTTTGATATTTTCAGCATTGGACAATAATTTCAACTCTGATTCCAGCGTTTCGAGTTCCCCGGGTTGTAAATTCAATTCTTCCAGTTCCGTATACAGAAATTGATGATAATCCTGTTCTTTATTGGCATCCGACTGGCGTTGGTGCAGAATCTGCAATTCTTTTTTGGTATGAGAATAAGTCTGATACACCATTTTCAATTCCTGCAGTAGATCTTTATTACCCGCTAAAGCATCAATCACCTCGCGTTGAAAATTTTCATCACTCAATTCCATGGTATCAAATTGTTGATGAAGATCTACCAACATTACACTTAATTGCCTGATCTGCGACAATGAAACGGGCGTATCATTTATAAAGGACCTTGATTTACCATTAACCGCTATTTCTCTTCGCACTACAATCTCTTCGGAAAAATCAAGATCGTTTGCAGCAAAAAAAATTTCTGTTGAGGTGTTATGTATTTCAAAAACTCCTTCAATTACACATTTTTTGGAAGGTTGTAATGCTGAAGTATCGGCACGTTCACCCAAAATGAGATTCAGTGCGCCCATGAGAATACTTTTACCGGCACCGGTTTCTCCCGTGATGATATTTAACCGATTGGAAAAATCAATTTCCAGTTGATCTATAATTGCGTAATGCTGTATATGAAGCCTTTTAAGCATAAGGGCAAATTATACAATTTGTTTCAGGAATGTTGTTGGATATAACAAAATCACCCATAAAAAAAGAGGATCTTTTTACAGATACCAACCTCACAGGTTAGGACCTCACAGGTTGGAACCTCACAGGTTGTTTTTTAATCACCCATAAAAAAAGAGGTTCCTTTCACAGAACCCCTTTATACTTATTTATATAAAAAATTATTTCACATCAATGGTGTCATGCAAATCAGTATCTACTAGTATACGGCCGCAGTTTTCGCAAACCATAATCTTTTTACGCAATTTGATCTCACTTTGTTTTTGCGGAGGAATGGCATGGAAACAACCGCCACAACTATCTCTTTCTACCGGAACAACAGCTAAACCATTGCGGTAATTCTTACGAATGCGATCATAGCTTACCAGCAATCTTTCATCAACATGGCTGCGGGCTGCATCTGCATCTTTATTATAATGCTTCTCTTCTTTTTCTGTGTCCTTAATAATTTTCTCCAGTTCACCTTTTTTGGCAGTCAGGTTAGCTTCTTTGGTAGACACTGCTTTTTTAGCAATTTCTAACTGACGGGCTTTGTCAGATATTTCTTCTGTTGCATCCTTAATATGCTTTTCGCATAATTTTTCCTCGAGTTGTTGCATCTCAATTTCTTTATTGATCGCTTCAAACTCGCGGTTGTTTTTTACATTCTCACTTTGCTTTTCGTATTTTTTAATCAGCGCCTGCGCTTCTTTAATCCCTTCTTTCTTCTGCTCAATAAATTCTGTGATTCCGTTTATTTCCTCTTCGACTCTTGTCTGACGGGCATGTAAGCCTTCAATTTCATCTTCAAGGTCTTTAACTTCCATAGGTAATTCACCTTTCAGGATTTGAATTTCATCCAGCTTGCAATCAATTTTTTGCAGGCGGACCATAGAAGCTAACTTTTCTTCAACTGAAAATTCTTTGATAGAAGCCATATTATATATTTTGTTTTTTGCCGCCCCGGGATACTATATACTGTCCCCTACAGAAAATATTGAACAGGATTGGTATTCAAAGCGGTTTTTAGGACGGCAAAGTTAGGATAATTTTGGGTCAAATAATCAAATAACAGGTCAGTTGTAAACTGCTCACTTTCATAATGCCCGATATCAGCAAGTAAAATAGTTCCTTCAGCATCGAAAAACTCGTGATATTTGACGTCAGCAGTGATGTAAACATCGGCTCCGCCTGCTTTTGCAGCATTTAAGAGAAAGATGCCTGCTCCGCCGCAAAGGGCTATTTTTTTTACTTTTTTGCCGGTAAATGCGGTGTGACGAATCAGTTGAAGCCCGAATTTTTCCTTTAAAAGATGCATAAGTGCTACCTCATCCAACTCATTTTCCAAAACACCTACAAGGCCGCTACCCACTTCAGACAAATAATTTCCAAGCGGTAAAATATCATACGCCACTTCTTCATACGGATGAGAATCGTTCATCGCCCGAATTAATTTTTCTTCCAGGTATGCCGGAAATATCAGTTCGATCTTCAATTCCTTTTCTTCTTGTCTTTTTCCAATTTCGCCCACAAAAGGCTTAGCCAGTTCACCTGGTTTAAAAGTTCCTTCTCCTTCCGTATTATAACTGCACTCGCTGTATTTTCCAATATTTCCTGCACCTGCAGCAAAAAGCGCATCCCGAACTTTGGCAGCCTGATCTAATGGTACAAACGTGATCAGTTTCTTCAACATGGCTTCTTTTGGTTGCAGCACCTGGGTATTTTTTAAACCGATTTTATCCGCTATCATTTTATTGACGCCCTGTAACACATTATCAAGGTTGGTATGTATGGCATAGATCGCCACATCATTTTTTATAGCGGTGATAATAGTTCGTTCTACATAATTTTTTCCTGTAATTTTTTTCATCCCTTTAAAAACAATAGGATGATGCGCTATCACCAGATTACATTTTTTACTGATTGCCTCATTGATCACCGCTTCGGTTGCATCGAGTGTAATCATTACCCCTGAACAATCCCAACCAGCATTTCCGGTGATAAGCCCCGCATTGTCGTACGATTCCTGAAATGACAAAGGCGCCAGTGTTTCCAGTGAACGCATTATTTCATTGATCTTCATCTGCTATATTTACAAACTAAATTAGTTGAATTTTCATTCTGTAAAGAACATCTTTCATGACAAAAAATTCTGAATCGCTGTATCAAAAATATACTGAAGTTTTTAAAAAGATTGCGGACATAAAGTATGCATCTGCCGTTTTGCAATGGGACCAGGAAACGTATCTGCCCAAAAAAGGAAATGATGCACGAGGCCGACAGATAGCCACTCTTAATGAATCAGCTCACGATTTGTTTATACATGAAAATACTGGAGCAATCCTGCATGAACTGTCCGGCAAAAATGACCTGAACGATGTTCAGAAAAGAAATGTGGAACTATCTCTGGAAGATTACAACAGGAATATAAAATTCACTTCTGCATTTGTAAGAAATATGAGTGAAGCAATCAATACCAGTTTTCATGCCTGGATAGCCGCAAGAAAAGAAAATGATTTTACCATTTTTGAAAAACCATTGGCTGCAGTAATTGATATAAAGAAAGAAGAAGCCAACATAATCGGATATTCCGGTCATCCATATGACGCATTGATGAACGATTACGACAAAGGGCTTACTGTTGCCACCACAGATGCATTGTTCGCAAAACTTCGTCCGGCATTGACCCAAATCCTGGATACTATTAAACAGAAAGAACAGGTGAATGATGATTTTCTTCATCAGCATTTTAATAAAGATGCACAATGGAATTACGGGCTCCACCTGTTAAAAAAACTTCATTTTGATTTAGATGCAGGAAGGCAGGACATCAGTGAACATCCCTTTACTACCAGTTTCAATAGTAAAGATGTAAGGCTTACTACTCGTATTGATGAGAATGATTTTTCTAATATGACGTGGAGTTGTATCCACGAATGTGGACATGGTTTGTATGAGCAAGGATTACCGGTTGAACAATATGGTTTACCGCTCGGAGAATTCTGCAGTTTGAGTATTCATGAAAGCCAGAGCCGATTATGGGAAAATAATGTAGGTCGTAGCCTGCCTTTCTGGAAGAAAGAATTTCCAGCGCTACAAAAAGTATTTCCGCAATTAAATAAAGTAGAGGTTTCAAATTTTTATAAAGCCATCAACAAAGTGCAGCCTTCACTTATAAGAACCGAAGCTGATGAACTTACTTATCATTTTCATGTAATGATTCGCTATGAACTTGAAAAAAAATTGATTGAAGGAAGTCTAACAGCTGCAGATATCCGGGCCTACTGGAACGAACAATATAAAAATTATTTGGGTGTTACGGTTCCTGATGACAAAGCAGGTTGTCTCCAGGATGTTCACTGGAGCCATGGGAGCTTTGGATATTTTGCCACATACAGCATCGGCAGTTTATATGCAGCTCAACTAATGCATACCATGCTAAAGGATGTTCCAATCAATCAGAATTTTCAATCGGGAGAAACAAATGCAATTTTTTCATGGCTGCAACAACAAATTTATCCATACGGCCGTTATTATAATTCTGACGCATTGTGCAAACAAGCAACAGGAGAACCATTAAATTCTGAGTATTTTATACAATATGCTACTGCCAAATTCTCTGAAATCTACGTATCTTAACTTTTCTAATTTAAGTACTATGTTATTTAGCAGAAGATATTTTTTGGCCATAGCCGCTGCATTAATTTTGTTATTTACTTCCTGTAAAAAAGCGGTAGAGCCTATAACAGAAAATATTCTTGCACAATATTTTGAACAAAACATATTGAATAAAGATTATATCGTTAAACTAGCCACTGATACCGGCGTTGTTCTCACAAATAATTATGAAGGATTCCGGTTTCGATTGCTTAAAAATACGCTGTTGGACGGCCCCATGACTGCCACCAAAAACGGTGCGGTGTTAAATGGCAGTTGGAGTTCCAATGAGGATTATAGTAAACTCACCATCAATTTTGCAATTCCTGCAGCTCCGCCGGAATTTTCTTTTATAGTTCGGTCGTGGAAATTTACCCGAAAAGCTATTCCGGTAATGGAATTAGCACCATGGGGAACCACAGATCCGAAAATATTACACATGGAAAGACAATAAAAAGACGGGTTTGGTGTTATTGAATAAGTGAACCTATATCCAGGGTTTGCTATCCATTATTCATAAAAACAAACACCATCCTATGACCACAACCAAACTGGTACGATCCGTTTGCTTTACTGTGGTAATCGTATTATTCAGCCTGATATCCACAGGGCAACTTCGTGCTGACTTTTCTGCTAATCCGTTATCCGGTTGTTCGCCGGTTATAGTTCAGTTTAGAGATTTGTCAACCGGAAACCCTACCAACTGGCGTTGGGATCTTGGCAATGGTACTATTTCCTTTTTACGCAACCCATCTGCTACTTATTTCAATCCGGGTCAGTACCATGTAAAGCTGATAATTCAGAATGCTACAGGCCGTGACTCAATAGTGAGGCAGCAATACATTACGGTATATGACAACCCGGTGGTACAGTTTACGTCAAACGTAAGAAGCGGATGTTTCCCATTGAATATACAGTTTACAGACCAAAGTACTACCAATTTAGGCAACGTAGTTCAATGGCAATGGGATTTTGGTGATGGCCAGTTTAGTACTTTACGCAATCCCAATCACGTTTATACAAGTGCTGGAAATTATAATGTGTCTTTACGGGTCTTAACCAGTAATGGATGTTCCAAAACGATCACCATGCTGCAGTACATCCATATTTTTCCGGGTGTAGATGCCTCATTTACCAACACAAATCCTACCAGGTGCTTACCGCCCGTTCTAATTAATTTCACCAATACAACTACCAGCACAGCACCATTAACCTATTTATGGAGTTTCGGCGATGGTAATACTTCCAACCAGGAGAATCCATCATACGTTTATAACAACACAGGTTCGTTTACGATACAATTAATTGCCACCAACAGTTTCGGATGTAAGGATACCGTAACACGTGTTAATGGAATTAATATTGGCGCAATCAATACCAATTTCAATAACACCATGCCTGCCTGTGAGAACAGGGAATTGTCTTTTACCAATACTTCTTCACCAGTTCCAACTTCGTCTGTCTGGAAGTTTAGTGATGGTACAACAGCCAACACAATAAATACAGTAAAAAGTTTTCCATCTGCCGGCGTATACCAGGTAAAACTGATCAATACTTACGGCAATTGCCGGGATTCGATTACGCGAACAATCACCGTTTTTCCAAGGTCCACCACCGATTTCAATGCCACAACGGTTACGAGTTGCCGTATTCCTGCAACATTTATTTTTAATAATACTTCAACAGGAGCGGTATCCTATCAATGGATATTTGGCGATGGCGGAACATCCACCGCTATGAATCCTTCACATACATACGATTCAGCAGGTGTATATACGGTTACTCTGATTTCCACTAATCCAAGCGGATGTACAGACACATTGAAAAAAATCGATTATATCAGCATCACTCTTCCTGAGGCAACCATTTTGGATCTGGCACAGGAAGGTTGTGCACCCTTTAGCTGGACCTTTCAGTCGTTAGTAAACTCCATTGAACCTGTAACACAATATTTATGGGATTTTGGAAATGGTAATACCTCAAACGTAAGTAATCCTACACATGTTTTTGATTCAGGAACATATACTATTAAACTTATTGTAACTACTGCGAGTGGATGCACTGATACAGTGATTGCCATTAATGGCATTCGTGCCGGTATAAGACCGACACCTATATTTTTTGCAGATCCAAGAGATGCCTGTGCCCGTACGCCTATCAATTTTGCGGATTCAAGTTTAGGCATGCCCGACAGATGGCTGTGGGATTTTGGCGATGGCTCCAGTGCCACCACGCAATTTCCTTCTCATCATTATGTAGATACCGGATGGTTAACCATAAAATTATATGTGTGGAATAATGGTTGTCAGGACAGTTTGATCGTGCCGGATTATTTGCACATCAACCCGCCGATCGCCAATTTTCTCACCACATTTGAATGTGCAGATCCTTTAGTAAGAACTTTTACAGATCGTTCTATAGGAGCAGATTCATGGTCATGGAGTTTCGGAGATGGAAATTCTTCCATTCAGCAAAGCCCGGTACATACTTATGCAAGCAGCGGCACATATGTTGTGCAATTGGCGGTCTTTAACAGTGTGACGGGTTGCAGCGACACCATGACAAAAACATTGAGGGTGATAGACGAAAATGCAGATTTTCTGGCAAACACTACCAATATCTGCAGAAGATCAAACGTTACCTTTAACTCCACCGCCAACAGCCAGAATATCTTAAACTATGCTTGGAGTTTTGGTGATGGAAGTACAGACAGTATTAATCCGGTAACACACACCTATATAAATTCCGGCGTGTATGATGTTACACTTATCGTTACCAGTACGGATGGTTGTAAAGATACACTTACCAGACAGCAATATATACATGTAAGCGGCCCTATAGCTGCATTTACAGCACCAACGGCTGTGAATTGCCGGGTTACCAATATAACTTTTACAGACAGTTCGTCTACAGACGGAACTCATCCGATCACCCAATGGATATGGAATTTTGGAGAAGGGAGCCCGCAGACATTTACAGCACCTCCTTTTACCCATACTTATCTCAACAGCGGAAGCTATTCTGTTTTTTTAACAGTGATCGATTCTCAGGGATGCCAGGATACCGTACGCAATGTTTCAGCGATCAGTATTTCCAATCCTGTAACCATATTTAAAAGTACAGATACCGCTACCTGTGCAAATTCACCAGTACGATTTACCAGCACATCAACCGGCACACAGTTAACCTACCTTTGGTCATTTGGTGATGGCGGCACAAGCACGTTAAGAAACCCTACATATAATTATGTTGCAGACGGAATGTATACCGTTAAATTAAGTGTACGTGATCGAAATGGCTGCACTGATTCATTAACAAAGATCAATTACATTCATGTTGCTTCACCAGTTGCAATTTTTGATGTAAGTGACACTTTAGGAACCTGTCCGCCACTCGTAGTTAACTTCACAAATCGTTCAATAAATTATACGAGTTTTGAATGGGATTTTGGTGACGGAACAGGATCAACATTAGCCAATCCATTTCACTTCTATTCAGAGCCTGGAACATTCATCGCTAAATTAACAGTTCGTAAATTAAGTTGTACTTCTGTGTATACAAAAACGATTGTTGTAAAAGGGCCACAAGGATCATTCACTTATAATAATCTGATAGGTTGTCGTCCGCTTACTACCAATTTTATCGGAACATCTATTGGTAGTATTTCTTTTATCTGGGACTTCAATGATGGAACAACTACACCTACAAGAGATTCCATCATCTCTCACAATTATACGATCCCGGGAAATTACCTACCTAAAATGATTTTGATTGATACCAGCGGTTGCGTTATTCCAATTGTAGGAAGAGATACAATCGTAGTAAAAGGTGTGGAAACTAATTTTAGTTTTAATAAAAATACGTTGTGCAATCCGGGAAATGTCAATTTCACTGACAGCACCACCTCAACCGATCCTGTAATAAGGTATCAGTGGCTTTTTGGCGACAATACGAACTCGTCGGCACAAAATCCTATTCATACTTATTCCGTGAATGGCTTATATTATCCAACACTAACAGTAACTTCTGCAGCCGGTTGTGTAGATTCTATGAGAAGTACGGTTCCAATTAAAGTGCTGAATACACCACGTGCAACCATAATACAATCTTCCAATGGATGTGTTCCGTTAAATGCAACGTTCAACGCCAACTTAAACAATCCTGATACATCAACTATTGCATGGCTATGGAATTTTGGAAACGGACAACAGTCAACATTACAAAATCCACCTGCAGGAATTTATACAAATGGCGGAATATATAATATCAGTTTATTTGTTGCCAGCAGCAATGGTTGTGCAGATACGCTCAGA
Organism: Bacteroidota bacterium; assembly: GCA_031411115.1. Classification (GTDB taxonomy): domain Bacteria; phylum Bacteroidota; class Bacteroidia; order Chitinophagales; family Chitinophagaceae; genus Ferruginibacter. The sequence goes on along the minus strand of JANOAO010000105.1, from coordinate 38,604 downwards.
ACTACGCTTACTGCTTTCAGTTTACCTGTTGTAAATGTGGGAAGAGATACAGCGCTCTGCCGTGGAACAGGAATCAGTTTAACCGCAACGGGAGCTGCAACGTATACCTGGTCTCCTGCTACCGGATTAAGCTGCAGCAACTGTGCATCACCTGTTGCTAATCCCGATTCAGTTAAAACCTATTTTGTAACAGGAACATCCGCACAAGGTTGTATCAATCGTGATACTATTAAAGTAGATGTTCATCAGCGCTTCAGCATGACGGCATCTTCCCGCGATTCCATGTGTGCCGGAAGTTCGAGACCTTTACTGGCAACAGGTGCATTCAGTTATAGCTGGTCTCCTACAACAGGATTAAATAATCCAAATATACCTAACCCGATCGCTTCGCCTTCGGCAACAACGGTATATACCGTAACAGGAACGGATCTATACAGATGTTTTACACAAACAGCTCAAATTCCGGTTAAAGTATTTCCTATTCCAACAGTGGAAGCTGGTGATGACGTTACGATCAATGCAGGACAAATGATTGATTTGGTTCCCATAATTTCCGCTGATGTAAGCCGAGTTATCTGGACACCTTCCGGAGGAACTTTCCGGAATAATTATCCGGCTATCACAGTAAAACCAAGAGAGACAACCCGATATACCGTACAAGTGGCTAATAACGGTGGTTGCACTGCATCCGATTTTGTAACCGTTAATGTAATCTGCAATAATGCCAATGTATTTATTCCGAATACATTTTCACCGAATAATGATGGCATGAATGACGTATTTTACCCAAGAGGATCAGGATTATTCCGCATCAAATCCATGAAAATTTTCAACCGTTGGGGTGAGATCGTTTACGAAAGAAATGATGTTACACCCAATGATGTACGTGCGGGCTGGGATGGAACATATAAAGGTAAATCTGCACCCACAGATGTTTATGTTTATATCATGGAAATCATGTGTGAAAATAATACATCACTTCCTTTCAAAGGAAATGTAACATTGATAAAATAAATTGGAACAATATGCGTTTTAGTATAAATCAAACAACCGCCAAAAGGTCCTGTCTAACAACGTAAATCTTTTGTTTTTATGGATTGTTTGGATAACAGAGGCTCTGCGAAAGCAGGGCCTTTCTGTTTTATGATCCTACTGTACATTTGCATAATTGAAAAAAAATTGAAACACCATGTCTTTAATAAAAAATGATAAGGCTCCTGCATTTGAATTATATAATTCAGAATTTAAAAAAATAACATCAGCTAATTTTATAGGTCAGAAAAATGTGCTACTGTTATTCTTTCCTTTTGCCTTTACGAATGTTTGCACCGAAGAACTTTGTGGTGTAAGGGATGACATCAGTCGTTATACAAATGACAACACAGAGGTATTGGGAATTTCTGTGGATTCTGTATTTACGCTCGCACAATATAAAGCTGACCAGAAATTGAATTTTGATCTGTTAAGTGATTTTAATAAGGTGGTTTCTGACAATTATGGATCTCTCTATGAATCTTTCACTAACATGGATTTTAAGGGTGTAAGCAAACGGTCTGCATTCATCATCGATAAAAAAGGTATTATTCAATATGCAGAGGTATTGGACAATGCCGGTGAAGTCCCTGACTTCGAAGCCATCAATGAGATACTGGGAACTTTGGACTAATAACAGGTTTTTTTTTATAAATTGGCATAATTTAAGCGTTCATTTAACCAATGAATAAAGAAATTATTCTATTTTTACTTAGTTGAAACAATTTATTTATATACTAATTTTTACAATTGGAATAAATTTTACATCTGAAGCTCAATTGAAATCATCAGATCCTACAGGATCCATTCAGCCTAAGCTGCTAAAATTTTACCCCAATCCTGCTACCTCAGCAATCAATTTTGATTTCTCGAGGGGTTATGACAGGTCGTATTCCCTGCAGATCTTCAACTTTATGGGAAAAAAGATTTACCATTTGAAAAACCCATCTCCTACTAATTATATTGGTCTCGAAGAATTTTACAGAGGTATTTACATTTTTCAGCTTAGAGACAAAAACGGATCTATTGTAGAATCCGGAAAATTTCAGGTTATACGCTAATAATTATGTCAATTTGACTGCGTTTTTCCCTTGGCAGAATCTTTGACTACCCTACCTTTGCACACATTTTTTCAATTTTACATTTATGGAAGAAAATAAGAATCAGCAGGACGAAACCACTGAGATGGACATTAATTCAGATTCTGAAATACCCGGAAGTAATCATTTAAGTAATGACGGCTTCAATGATGAACAAGAGAAATTACAGAATGAACTGGAAGAACAGAAAGATAAATACTTACGGCTTCTGGCAGAATTCGACAATTTCAAACGTCGCACTTATAAAGAAAAAACAGAATTGATTCAGACGGCTGGTAAAGATATTATTACCGCTTTACTGGAAGTGATGGATGATTTTGACAGGGCAGAAAAGCAAATGGAAAAAGTTGCGGATGCGGCTCAATTAAAAGAAGGAACCAAACTGGTAGTTACCAAGTTCCGTAATATTCTGCATCAAAAAGGTGTGAAGCCAATGAAGAGTATTAACTCAGATTTTGATGTAGAAAAACATGAAGCCATTACTGAAGTTGAAGCCGGTGATAAAATGAAAGGGAAAGTGGTGGATGAAGTGGAAAAAGGTTATTATCTGAATGATAAACTTATCCGTTTTGCAAAAGTGGTTGTAGGAAAATAATATCCATTCTGGAAAAGCAATTATGAAAAAAGATTTTTATGAAATTCTGGGCGTTTCTAAAAACGCTTCGCCTGAAGAAATAAAAAAGGCATACAGGAAAGTAGCCATGCAATATCACCCTGACAGAAATCCGGGAGATAAAGCCGCAGAAGATAAGTTTAAGGAAGCCGCAGAAGCATATGAGATCTTAAATGATGCAGATAAACGTAGCCAGTATGATCGTTTTGGTCACAATGCCTTTTCAGGCGGACGTGGCGGAGGTGGTTTTAATGGTATGAATACAGAAGATATCTTCAGCCAGTTCGGAGATATTTTTGGTGATGATGCTTTCGGCAGTTTTTTCGGTGGTGGTGGCCGGCGTTCTCAGTCACGTAGCAGCGGCACAAGAGGAAGTAACCTTCGGGTAAAACTGAAAATGAATTTCGAAGAGATCGCACGTGGAGCTAATAAGACGATTAAAGTAAAAAAACATGTAAAATGTACTACCTGCACAGGCTCCGGAGCAAAAGATAAAAACAGCTTACAATCATGCGGAACCTGCGGAGGCAGTGGTCAGGTAAGAAGAGTTCAAAATACTTTTCTTGGCCAGATGCAAACAGTTACCACCTGTCCTACCTGTAGCGGTGAAGGAAGTACTATCATAAATAAATGCACTGCTTGTAAAGGAGATGGTCGTGTGTATGGCGAAGAAACCGTAACGGTGGATATTCCTGCCGGTGTTCAGGAAGGTATGCAACTCAGTATTTCCGGTAAAGGGAATGCAGGTGAAAGAGGCGGCAGTAATGGAGATTTGATTGTATTAATTGAAGAAGAAGCACATGCACATTTGCATCGGGACGGACTGAATGTTGCATTTGATCTGCATATTTCTTTTCCGGATGCAGTATTTGGAACCCAGGTAGAGGTTCCTACGATTGATGGAAGGGCTAAAATTAAAATCCCCCCTGGTACGCAAAGCGGTAAAATATTTCGTTTAAAAGGAAAAGGTTTTCCAAATATTAATAGTTACGAAAAAGGTGATCAATTGATCCAGGTAAATATTTGGACGCCTCAAAATCTTTCTGCAGATGAAAAAATCATGATGGAAAAAATGCAGGAGTCGCCCAATTTTGAGCCTAAGCCTGAAAAGAATGAAAAGTCATTTTTTGATAAAGTGAGAGAAATGTTCAGTTAACAACCTGTGAGGTTGTGTCATTCATAGCCTTTCTTTTTCTTCTTACCGATGTTATACAACTTCTTGATCTTCTCCAGCAACTTTAAAAATTCCTGCTGCAGGTAATTATCCGGCGCTGCACTTGTAATTGCTGTTTGTGTGATCAAAAGCCAGTCAACATTTTTTATAAACTGAGAATTCCGTAGTTTCATTCCGGTCATAGCAACTGCCGTTGCAAATTTTAACTCCGGGTTAATCTGATCAAGTGGCTTGTAATTTTGAACGATTGCACAGGATAACTTACGGTGAGAGGTATCATTCGGCAGGCTGTATTTAATAGTAAGCGTACCTAAATTATCTGAAGGGCTGGTATTTTCCAAAAGCAAATTTTCATCCGTTGGTTCTATCTGAAAGATAGCAATAGTACTATTTCCACTGCCTATTTCACCTCCTTCCAAATCGCTGGTTACATCAGCCAGTGCATCTTTTTTATTATCAAATCCAATGAGGCGGTATTGTTTGATCATAGCAGGATTAAATTCCACATTCAAAATTACGTTGTCTGCCACTGAATACATCGTTTGTGTTAATTCCTGCACGAGTGTTTTTTCTGCTTCCTGAATATCGTCGAGATAAGCATAATTTCCATTCCCTTTTTTTGCCAGCGTCTGTAATTTTGAATCTTTAAAGTTTCCCATTCCTACACCAAGACAAGTCAGGTAAACACCTGATTTACGTTGATTTGTGATGAGTTCATCCAATGCTTTTTCTGACGTTTCTCCTACATTAAAATCACCATCAGTTGCCAGAATAACACGATTGTTTCCACCCTTGATAAAAGTACGTTGCGCTACCTGATATGCTGTTCGAATAGCGGATTCACCAGGTGTATCACCGGCGGCAGTTAATTCTTCAATTGATTTATTGATTTTATCTTTCTCCGCACCACCCGTTGGAGGCAGCCATACCGAAACGGTTCCACCATAAATTACTATGGAAACCGTATCAATGGCACGCAGATTTTTTACAAATAACTGAAATGCTGCTTTTAATAATGGAAGTCTGTTAGGCATATCCATACTTCCGGAGACGTCAATTAAAAAAACGAAATTTCCCGGAGGGATGGAATCGAGTTTTAATTTTCGTGCACTTACATTTAGAAAAAGAAGTTGTTGTTTATTATCCCAGGGACAAGCAGTTAAAACTGTTTCCGGATTAAACACTTCTTTACCCTGTGGCTCCCTGTAATGCAGATTGAAGTAATTCACCATCTCCTCTACCTTTACGGCATCAGGAGGAACAACACTGCCTTGATTAATAAAACGTCTGACATTGCTGTAAGAGGCTTTATTTACGTTAAGGGAAAAGCCAGTGTTCGGAAAATTTTTGGCAGGCACAAATTCATTTTCAACTAATTGAAAATAGGTTTCATCACTGGTATACCATGTTGCACGCTGCGATTGCTTGAGATCTTTGGTTACAGAAATTAATTTATTCCTGAATTTATTGGCAGTAGCTGAATTAATCTTTAGCACAATGCTTTGCCAGACATCCGCTTTTATTTTTAAAGTTTTGGATTCATATCCATCCAATGTAACGGTGATAGAGTCATATAAATGATTCATCACAATACCAAAACTCCCCTGAACTCCTGAGTAATAAAAAGTTTTGGCTGTATGTACAAAGATTCTGGCGTTTTGAAGTCCTACATTTTTTTCGTCCTTTATCTCTCCCCTCAGGTAATACTGCGCCTGTGTGCTAAAGGAAATGAGTAAAAAAAGATATAGTAGTATTTTCTTCAATAATATGTTTTAGTTTAAACGTAGAATTCAATTTTAAAGTACGCTTTATTGTAATCTCAATCTTCTACCAACTGGTAGATCTCCTTCAGATTTCTGGCCAATCCGTCAAAATCAAGCCCATAACCCAGTAAAAATTTATTAGGAACATTAAATCCCAGGTAATCGATATGTATGGGAAATAACAAAGCTTCCGGTTTGTGCAGTAAAGAAGCGATCTTCAGAGAAGCAGGTCGCTGATCATGTAGTTGTGGGAGAAACTGGTTGAGAGTTTTTCCGGTATCCACGATATCTTCCAATATAACAACGTGACGGTCTTTTAATGATTCATCCAGCCCGATTGATGTTATTACGTGACCTGTACTTCTGGTTCCCTTATAGGATGCGAGTTTAATAAAAGAAATCTCCGCATCGATGGTAATCTTTTTAAAAAGATCTGAAGCAAACATGAAAGATCCGTTAAGTATTGCAATAAAGAGCGGCCGTTTACCTTCATAATCTTTATTGATGATTGCGGCCAGTCTTTCCACTTCTGTATCAATTTGCGCAACAGTGATGTAAGGGCGGAATTTTTTATCATTTACAATGATCTCAGACATGTATCAATTTTTGGAAATAATTAATCGCTGACCCACTTTTAAATTATCTGAACTCAGATTATTCAAAGTTTTTAAGTCATTTATACTAACATTATATTTTTTTGAAATAGCAAACAATCCTTCTTTCGGCTGAACATCATGCGTAATCATTTCAGATTTTGGTGCTGCTGCTTTGCCGGGGTTCAGGTTTACTTCTGTTCCTTTTGCAGGAGTTAGATTTGCAGCAACCTGATTGTATTCCATCAGCAAAGTCAATTGAATACCATACATTTGAGATATATCGTACATAGATTCATTGCCATTGGCATGATGTATTGCCGAAAACGCCTTATTTTTTCTTTCCAGATAAATCCACTGATCTTTTTGTAAAATACCCTCATTCTGAATATCATTGTATTCCATCAACTTAAACAGAGGAATATCAAAAGCTGTAGCAATGGCCAGTAAAGAAGTGCCTTTAAAAACTTGCACAGCGTCAAGTCCCAGATTTTTAGTTTTCACATGAGGTGTTGCGGATACATTGTTAATGACTTTCGTCTGAATAACCGGATAATTTATTTGATTTTGATTGTCTGCAATATCATCGGCATTTTTTTCAGTCAAACCAACCCTTGTGTACTGCTGCAAATCGTATTTTTCTATAAAGCGAATAAGAATTTCAGGATAACGAGGATTGGTGGCGTAACCTGCTTTTTTTAATCCATAGGCCCATCCCTTATAGTCATCGGGTTTTAAGTTGAATAAAGAAGCGTAATGTTTTCCCGCTTTCAAAAAATCACTGTGATCTTTATAACTTTCTTCCGGGTTATTGTATTTGCGAAAACATTCGCCACTGGCATCATCATCATGCGAAACCGTTTCACCCTGCCAGGAAGATTTGCATTTAATGCCAAAATGATTATTGGATTTTAAAGTGAGCGGACTATTTCCACTTTCACTTTCCAGTATTCCCTGTGCAAGCGTAATAGAGGCCGGAATACCCGAGCGCTTCATTTCCGCAATAGCGATATCCTTGAATTTTTGAATGTATTGAAGTACCGTAACATTTTGCGAAAAGCCCTGGGCAAAAATGAAAAGCGATACAATAACCGTAATGATTTTATTCATACAATTATAATTTTCGGATCAATGTTAGTCCATCCCTGATCGTTAGAACCACTTGCTGTACGTTTACATCGGAAGCCACATATTCATTGAAAGCATGTATAGCTCTGGCATTTTTTCCTTTTATTTCCTCTTCAAATACATGTCCGTGAAACAATACGTTATCAGCTATGATAAATCCGCCTTTTTTTACAAAGGGCAAAGTTAGTTGGTAATATTCAATATAACTCAACTTATCAGCGTCTATAAATACGATATCCCATATTTCATGAAGCTGCGGTATAATTTTCAATGCCTCACCCAGATGAACGGTGATCTGATGTTGCATACCAGCTTTGATGAAAAAATCCTGCGCCACCATTGCATCTTTTTCTCGACTCTCAATCGTGTGTAAATGACCGTCTTTATCCAACCCTTTGCTTAAACATAACGCACTAAAGCCTGTAAAAGTACCTATTTCCAATATTCTTTGCGGCTTGATGATGATACTTAACATTTCAAGAAATTTCCCCTGAACCTGTCCGCTATGCATATGCGCATGCGGATGATTAGCTTTGGTATACAATTCATTTTCTTCGGAAATGGCATCTAATGCAGAAGAAAATTTTTTACTGTATTCATCTGCAGCTAATGAAATGATGTCCTCCATTAAAGTTGCGATTTTTTTGAAAACATTAACAGACCAAGGAAAGTAAAAATACCGTTGATCAGCAGAATCTCTATGCCGATCACATACCCATTAAAAATATCTTTAGAAAACATTTGTAATACATAACAGATGCACGGGCTTATAATAGCTATAACAGGAATGGCAATGGAATCTTGTAGTGAACGTTTGGTAAGAATTCCGAAAGCAAACAGACCGAGCAAAGGACCATATGTATAACCGGCGAGCTCTAAAATCTTATCAATGATTGAACGGCTGTTGATTTCCCGAAAAATGAGGATGCATAGAAAAAAAATAAATGTCATCGTAATATGAACAGTCAGGCGAATATTCCTTCTTCTTTTTTCTGAAAGGTCTTCACGATTTTTTAAACCCAGTATGTCAATGCAGAATGAGGAAGTTAATGCGGTAAGCGCACCATCAGCACTTGGGAAAAGTGCTGATATTAAACCGATGATAAATATTACAGATATAACTGCAGGCATATTGGAAATCAATCCCAAAGCAACGGATGGAAACAGATTATCACCGGTGATATTGGTTTGTCCGCTGAATAATCCAAAAGCACCGTTGGCATCCGTCATAAAACTGGCACCTTTAGAATAAGCGAACAGGTACAACAATCCGCCAAGCAGAAGAAATAATAAATTTACGATCACGAGAATGATACTGAATGTGAGAATATTTTTTTGCGAATCTCTTAATGTTCGTACGCTGATATTTTTCTGCATCATCTCCTGATCAAGGCCCGTCATGGCAATAGTAATGAAGGCTCCGCCCAGAATTTGTTTCAGGAAAAATCCTTTGCTGTTTACATCGGTGTTGAAAATTTTGGTGAGCTGCTTAGCTTCCATGGCATTCACTGCTTCTCCTACCGAAACATTTAAAGTAGATAAAATATATCCCACACATACCACCAAACCCAGTACCATCAAAGAAGTTTGTAAGGTATCGGTATACACGATTGTTTTTACACCGCCTTCAAATGTATACAAGAGGATCATCAGCAAAACTACTGCAGCAGACAACCAGAAAGGAATATGAAGTTGTGAAAGGATAAACAGATGAAGAATATTGATCACGAGATAAAGCCTTGCCGTTGCGCCTACTGTTCTTGATAAAATGAAAAAAGAAGCCCCTGTTTTATACGCAAAATTTCCAAAGCGCTGATGAAGATACGCATAGATGGAAGTGAGATTGAGCCTGTAATATAATGGCAATAGAACATAAGCGATTACAGCATAACCGAGCAGGTAACCGATCACCACCTGAAAATATCCCAGTGCATTAGGAACGGCGGTCGCAGAACCCAGATTACCTACGCTACCCGGAACACTCACGAACGTTACACCACTTAGTGAAGTACCAATCATTCCAAAGGCCACCAATTTCCAGTTGGAATTTTTGTTACCAATAAAGAATGAATCATTATTGGAATTTCTGCTCGTGAACCATGCTACAATAAATAATAGAATAAAATATCCCAATACAAAACTTAGCAGAAGATATGGCGACATAGATATTGTTTAAGTAAATATAAGATTGAAATACTGAAATTTATTTGTGTCTTTGCAAAACAAAAGAATGTATGGCCATAAAATCGATCGCTGTTTTTTGCGGAAGTAAATCCGGTAATAATCCATTGTTCGCGGATCACGCCCATTTATTGGGTAAATTACTTGCAGAAAATAATGTAGGCGTTATTTACGGTGGCGGCAATAAAGGAATGATGGGCGCTGTTGCCAATGCTGTATTAGATAAAAATGGTGTGATCATCGGCATCATGCCTACCTTACTAAAGGATTTTGAACACCATCATGAAGGCATTACAGAATTACTGATTGTAGATACGATGCATACCCGCAAAAGGCTGTTGTATGAAAAATGTGATGCAGCTATTATTTTACCGGGCGGTTATGGAACATTAGATGAATTGTTTGAAATACTTACCTGGAATCAATTAAAGATACACACCAAACAAATTTTCTTTTTGAATACCGGAGGTTTTTATGATCATCTTATTGCCCATATGATGATGATGCATGATATGGATTTTTTATACGATCATCCCGAAATGAAAATGACCATATTAAAGGAGCCTGCCGAACTGCTTCCTTATTTAACGATGGAATCAGAATAAACTCTTCCCCGTAAATAAAGGTATCTGCAGGCCTGCACGAATAATGGGCACTGCATATACATCTCCAATTGAATTTACCTGAACATAAGGAGAATATTTATCCTTTGTAACATCAAACATCAGGGAAATATAATAAAACATGTCATCACTGTTTTCTCTTCCCTGGCAATAACCTGCACCTACGAGTACACTCGAAGGTTTGAATTTAAATTTTTCAGAAGGACTGTTGGGATAAATGAATTTATAGTTTACATAATTCTGTTCGTACTGACCCTGCACAAATAAAAATCTTACAGGATAAATTCTCGCAAATGCACCCGGACCCAATACGGTCTGTTTCCCGGTTATACTGGCATTATTAATGTTCTTTTCATTTACATATAAAAAATTAAACAGGAATCCAACATCAATCCATTTTGTGAGACGGTAGCCGATCACCGGTGTGGCACCTACAGAAAACTGGTTGTTGAAAAAATTAAGTGTGATCCCACCACCTGTAAACAAATGATCTTTTTTAAACCAGTGTGATGCAGAATCCGACTGTGCCTGAGAAACTGCATAAGAAATGATACAAAACAGAATTAAAATTGATTTTTTCATATAGTTGATTAAAGGTCGAACACTTTTCCTGCATTCAGAATATTATTTGGATCAAAAACTTTTTTTATTGCACGTTGTATATCCATGGCGGGCTTATTAAAAACAACGTCCAGGTATTTCTTTTGTATCAAACCGATGCCATGTTCTCCACTTATGGTTCCGCCCAAAGTATGTACCAGCGTAAATAATTCCCGAAGAATTGGTATCATCAACTCATTATTCAGGCTGTACTTATTTCCTTCTTTCCGGATGCGTACATGCAAATTACCATCGCCGGCATGTCCGTAGCATACTACATCAAAATCATGTTTTATGCCAAGAGATTTCACTCCACGAATTAACTTCGGCAATTCAGCACGTGGAACAACTGTATCTTCTTCAATAGTATAACCGGCGAGTTTTACTGCTTCTGCAGCACGTCGGCGCAGTTTCCAGAGTTCGGCTTTTTGCTGGGCATCATCTGCAAACAAAATTTCACCACAGTCAAATTCCAGCAGTAATTCAGAGATCGCTTCCATTTCCTGCATAAGCGTATCCGGATGATTACCATCCACTTCAATAATGAGGTGTGCTTCTGTTCCATCTGCAACCGGTATGGCGTTGCTGTCCACATAAGCACTTACAATTCTCAATGCATTAATCTCAATAAGTTCCAACGCACTGGGTGTAAAACCTGCTCTGAAAATTGCACTCACCGCCGCTCCTGCTTTTTCAAGATCATTAAAGGGAACAAGCATCAGCAAATCATATTTCGGCAGCGGAATCAAACGCAAAACGATGGTAGTTACCAGGCCCAAAGTTCCCTCACTTCCCACCATAAGCTGCGTAAGATTATATCCTGTTGAATTTTTTAAAACATTAGCACCGGTCCATATGATATCCCCATTCGGTAAAACAACTTCGAGATTAAGTACATAATCTTTTACAACACCATATTTCACCGCTTTTGGCCCACCAGAATTGGCAGCAATATTTCCACCAATGAAACAACTGCCCTTACTGCTTGGATCGGGAGGATAAAACAAACCTTTTTCTTTTACTGCATTTTGCAAAACTTCGGTAATTACGCCCGGTTGGGTGATCACCTGTAAATTTCTTTCATCTATTTCCACTATCCGGTTCATTCTTTCAAAAGAAATTACCACTCCTCCTACATGCGGCAATGCGCCACCGCTTAAACCTGTTCCGGCACCTCTGGGAGTTACGGGAATCAATTTTTCATTGCAATATTTCATTACCGCACTGATTTCCTTTGCTGTTTCAGGACGAAGTACTACATGCGGATAGAAATGAAGGTTCTCTGTTTCATCCCGCCCATACTTTTCCATATCGTCCAAAGCCGTAAACAAATTCTGTTTACCTACTACCTCTTCAAAAAAAGGAATTGCATCTTTAATTAAATCATCGATAGCAGCTATAGACATGCAGTTTTTTTGGCAAAAGTCGGAAAAAAATAAGTGTGTGAAATAAAACGTGCCATCAGAAGGTAGGACAAAGCGACTGACGATCAACATGATCAGGATAAAAGCCGTTTTTAATCACATTGAATTCGCTGGCACCGCGATACTGGTTAAAGTTCTTTAATCCGGAAACAGTGGCATCATAACTGAATAAGAAACGAATGTTCTTAATTTCAAATCCTATCATAGGCACGAAAGCATCTTTCCAGCGATGGTATAATCCGGCTATTAAAACTTTTTCTCCATCTTCTGATAATTTATAATTCGCATTCATTCCGAATACCAGTTCTGATGCTTTAGCCTGATTGGTATAATACACGTTTGGATTAAGGATCACATTATCTGAAGCTTTAAGAACTGCATTCACAAATCCGATATGGCGCATGGATATTGTACCATCGCCTGCAGGTTCATTAAAGAATGATTCTTTAGGTTTGTTTACATGATGTACGGAATAACCTGCATTAATATAAATATTTTCCTGCGGGAAATAAGCATAATTCAACCCTGCCTGAATATCTACATAACTGATCGAGGTTTTGTCTAAAAATACTGTCGGGGGATTTTCAAAAAATTGTCCGTCAAACTGATCCGGAAATTTAAGGTTGGTTGGATCAATACGCTTGTTCGCATATCCCACATTAAAACCTGCACTTAATAAACTGCTGTTGCCAAGCATTTGATGATAGGCTACAGAACCATATAATTTAGTAGACCGTAAACTCCCGGTTCCTGCCACGTCACTCAATATAAAAGCTCCAAGCCCCAGCCAGCCGGTTTCAATTTTGTCTCTGAACAGTTGAAAATCTGCAAATGCACTCATAGTTTTATAAGGCACTGACATGATGTTACTGTATTGGCTTCTGTAATGAACTCCCAGTCTGTAATCTGCATTAGGGATGAATCCTGTGTTAGCCGGATTTGTGGAAAGTGGAGAATTAAAAAACTGTGAAAAATGAAGATCCTGTGCCTGCGATAAAAAAGCAAATGTTGTGAATAATATCGTGAAAATGTTTTTCATGGATTATCTTATTAATGTGATATCTCCGGTTTTACGAATTTTTTGTCCATCAGTAAATTCTACATCCAACGTGTATACATATACGTCCATGGGTTGAACTTTACCTTTGAAAGTACCATCCCAGCCTTGTTTACGGCTGTCAGAATGAAACACAAGTTGTCCCCATCGGTTATAAATATTCCAGCTCATTTTACCTATTCCAAATCCCTTCACTGATATAACGGAGTTTTCTCCATTCCTGCCCGGTGTAAATGCATTAGGTACTGCCAGTAATGGAACAATCAGTACGGGAACGTCACGCCTTGCCGTATCAGTACAACCAGCCTCATTAAATACAATCAGTTCTGCGGTGAATGTTCTTGTTTCATTATAAAGATGTACAGGATTTTCCAATGTAGAACTTTCACCATCTCCAAAATTCCATAAATAGCGTACACCTCTGACTGATGTATTTTGAAATCTCACTGGTGTATTTTCCTGCGGCGGATCAGGCGACCATGTAAAACTTGCAGCGGGTTTTTCCACTACACGAATGGTGAAAGAAGCAGATGTATCAATCTTGTTACAGGTATTGGTATCTTTAGCAATCAGGGTTACGTTATATGTTCCGATCTGATACAGATGTGTGGGATTTTCTTCTGTGGAAGTTGTTCCGTCACCGAAATTCCAGATGAAATCCGTTCCTCCATCTGAGGTATTCAGAAAAACTGCCTGATAAGGCGCACATCCCAATTGATTGGTAACGAATTTGGCTTCTACATAAGGGCTGATTCGTACGTTTTTTGAGATGCTGTCCGGTGCATTACAGAATACAGTATCCTGCAGGTATAATGTGACTTTATAAGTTCCTGCAACTGCATAAGTATGTAACCGCGGAGGTGTGAGCCCGCCTACTTCCCGTGGACTTCCGTCTCCAAAATCCCAGATAAAAGAGGTGGGTGTAAAATTTCCGGTAGTAGGCCTCGAAATATTATTGAATTGCATGGTCAGGCTTTCACATGGCAATACTTTCTGATAATTAAAATCTAAATCAGCAACATTATTTCCTGTTTTAATGGTTATATAAGAAGTATCCCGGATGTTACAAGTTGAACTATCTTCAGAGATCAGCATGACCACAAAAGTTCCTACGTTGTCGAAAGTATGAGGAATATTATTAGTGGTGGTTATTTCAACCGGAGAGCCATCACCGAAATTCCAATAAAATTTTGTGCCCTGATCCAATGTATCCCTGAATATAACATCCAAAGGCACACAACCACTTCTTTTATTTACAATTCCTTCAATTGTTGATTGAACTGCAGATCCAACACCGGCAAAATTCATTTCTATTTTTACACTTGCCTGATTACAACCTGCACCTGCATTGTTCCTGCTCGACCAGGCACCGGGTGTTGTAGGAAAAATAATTCTTCCGCCGCAATTGGCACACATAGCCTGATAGATTACACCATTGGCATCGAAACGACTCGTACCTCCGTCTACATGATCTCCAACGCCTCCGGATTGCCCGAAGTGTGAACCAAATAATTGTCGGGATGCATTTCTTTCCAAAACGAAAAAATAAAAATCACTGCCATCCGCAGCAGGAATACTAGGTAATGGATTTACTTCCGGTAACCCGGCTGTTGTTCCTGATGAATATCCCTGATTATTATTGATACCTCCTCCCCAACCCGATACATATACATTCTGGCATCTGTCAACCAGAAATGCAATAGGCGAAATATTAGGTTCTACGGAATTTGTTCCAAAAACGGTTGAATATACGTAGGCTGATAAATTCGGCTGCAGTTTACTTATAAATTGTTTGCCGCCATTATTACTGAAAGAAGCATTAACTATTCTCCAGTTGCCGGTTGTGGTTCCCATAATGTAAGGAAAACCTGCCTTGTCAAATTTTAAACCATACACTATATCAACGCCGGATGTTCCCTGATAGGTGGTTTTTAAAATATTACTGCCATCGGGCGTTACTATAGTAACAAAACCATCTGTTTCACCGCCCTGAAAATTTCCAGATATTACTGAAGTTTTATTGCCCGGCAAATTACCACTCGTAGTTCCGCCACCCACATAAATATTTCCATTTAATGGATTTATATCTGTGGAAAAGCAGGCATCATCACCGGAGCCGCCAAAATAAGAACTGAATAAAGTTGTGCCGAGGTTTGAAGTCATTTTCAAAATAACACCATCCTGCCTGCCGCCAAAAACTGTTTGAAAAGCACCGGCTGTGGTGGGAAAATTGGGAGATTGGGTACAGGCTGCCAAAATAATATTGTTAGCCTGATCTACAATTACTTCACTTCTTGCATCATCTCCGTAATTTCTTCTTAATGATTCTTTGCCGGCAACACCTACATATTTAGGTCTGATATTAACGCCATCACTTTCAGAACCTCCAATTTTTCTGGAACCCAGTAAGGCGGTTCCGTTTGCATTAAATTTGGTGATGTAGATATCAAAGTTTCCTCCGCTACCAATAGTAGTTGCGGTTGTTGGAAAATTTTCTGAATTTGTTCTGCCTGTGATAATAAGATCGCCTTGCGGATCTACGATCATGGAATGTGGCTGTTCATTTTTACCGCCTCCTAAATAAGTTGCATATACCCGGCTTCTTCCGTCAGCAGAAAATTTAAAAATTGCCACATCATATCCTAACAAACTTCCTTCAGCAGTTCCGCCATTGTAGGTGGTCTGAAAAGCTCCGGGAGAAACAGGATAACCAGATCCAAAGGCAATTCCTGCTGAATAAAATGTACCGTCCGGACCGGGCGTTGCCGAATAACCCCAGTTATCTGCCGTACTGCCACTCAATGTTGAAAAAATAATGGTCGGATCGATAATAAGCACCGATTTAGCATCGTAGTCTTTTATATCAAATGTGACTACATTATTTCTTACTACAAATTTACAATCAACGGTCATAGGCTTGCCGAAGCTGGTGTAATAGCTGTATGGCGACAACTCCTTAACCTCACCCACCGGTGTACGGATGATCAATTCTTTGTTTTTTACTAACAGTTCATCAGGACCATCATATTGCATGGCAATGCGTGAAGGGTTACCTCCGGGATGAACGATGAAATCATATTTAAGACGCCCGCCGTCACTGTAATACCTGATATCTATATTGGGATAAATATTCTGATAAGTTATGGACTGGAATAATTTACAATCAGAAGCCCATTTACTTTGATCATTCCCCAGATAATAATTATTGTGAGAGGGAAAAGGTTTTTCAACTTTAACGGAAGCATTAGCCGCTCCCAGCAATTTCATTTTATAAGCGAAGGAACGGATAGTAACCGGTTGTGTGAAATCTACCGCTTCTTTTTCAGCATGTGAATGACCATGCATAATACCGGAAAGACGTTCTATATCCGAACCATTATTCATCAGCATGGTAAAGCCGTTGTTTTCTAAAAAGAGTGCACCAGAATTAAAATCGCCTTTAAACTGAACATTAGAATGCCACTGACCTTTGTTCTCTACAAATTCCATCTGGGCAGAAGCCTGAAAGGCAAAAGTTAAGATGAAAATGAGAGTCCATAAAAATTGTAATGTATCAAACCGCCGCATCCCAAAAATTTTATAACAATTTACGTATTTAAAACAGTAAAGGACTGCGATAGGTTTCCTGAAACGGAGAGTTTAGATTCTATTTAACTATTTACTGGAACTCAGGCAATTTTACTCCACATCGTTTTAGCCCTTTCTTCTTTTAAACAATTTTTTATGGGCAAATGTTCAGCCAATTGGAACTCGGGATCGGCATCCAGGATTTTTTCTACTTCTGTCTTTATAATTTCGAGCATGGCTTTATCTTCCACGAGGTTGGCCAGCTTAAAATTAAGGTCGCCACTTTGTCGTGTACCATCAATTTCACCGGGGCCACGGATTTCAAGGTCTTTTTCAGCAATTTGAAATCCATCATTTGTTTGTACCATGATCTTCAGTCTTTCTCTGGCATCCTGTGAAACTTTATTGCCGGTTAATAAAATACAAAAGCTCTGTTCGGCTCCCCGGCCCACTCTTCCGCGAAGCTGGTGTAGTTGTGAAAGCCCAAATTTTTCAGCACTTTCAATCACCATAACCGAGGCATTGGGAACATTTACCCCTACTTCTATCACTGTTGTGCTCACCATGATCTGTGTATCATGTGATACAAATCGCTGCATATTTGTTTGTTTCTGATCTGCTTTTTGTTTTCCATGTACCATACTGATCCAGTATTTCGGTTCAGGGAAAAATGACTTCACTTCTTCGAAACCTTTCATCAGATTTTCATAATCGAGTTTGCTGCTTTCTTCAATTAATGGATAAATTATGTAGGCTTGTCTGCCAGCGGCGACCTGTTCTTTGATAAAATCCATCACAGAAGGTCTGGCATTTTCACTCCTGTGAACAGTGTTAATGGGTTTTCGGCCGGGTGGCAATTCATCTATCACACTATAATCCAGATCTCCATATGCCGTTAATGCTAATGTTCTGGGGATGGGTGTGGCAGTCATTACCAAAACATGCGGAGGAATGATATTCTTCTTCCAGAGTTTTGCCCGTTGTGCTACACCGAATTTGTGCTGTTCATCTATTACGGCAAAGCCCAGATTTTTAAAGGTCACTTTATCCTCGATTACTGCATGTGTTCCTATGAGTATACTCACCGTTCCGTCTGCTACTTCTTCCAGAATTTTTTTTCTTTGTTTGCCAGATGTGGAGCCTGTTAGCAAACGAACCTCAATCGGAAGATCTTTTAAAATTTCACTGAGGCCATAATAATGTTGCTGAGCTAAAATTTCTGTTGGTGCCATCAATACGCTTTGAAAATGATTATCCGCAGCAATGAGCATGCACAATAACGCCACCATTGTTTTACCACTGCCTACATCTCCCTGTAGTAAACGGTTCATTTGCTTACCGGTAGCCAGATCTTTTCTGATCTCTTTGATCACTCTTTTCTGAGCGCTGGTGAGTTCAAAAGGAAGGTGCTTATGAAAAAAATCATTGAAAAGGTTACCAACGGATCCGAAAATAAACCCTTTACTAAAACGATGTCGTTCGCTGCGTAAAAGCTGTATCCTTAGCTGGGCAAAAAATAATTCATCAAATTTTAACCGACGTAAAGCTGCCTGGTAATGATCATAGCTGGCAGGAAAATGGATTTGCTGATAAGCCTGATATCTTTTCATCAACCGGTATTTTTGAATGATAGTTTCAGGCAATATTTCCGGAAGATCTTTTTCTAAAAGTTTTTGTAACAGATCTTTGGTAAAAAGGGCAATCTGTTTTCCGCCAACAGCCTTGCTTTTTAATTTTTCAGTGGAAGGATAAATGGGTTCGAGATAACTTTTCCCTTCGGCAATTTTACCGGTATAATTTTCCACCTCCGGATGTGCAATCTGCGGCACACCTAAAAATGATCCAACCTTTCCGAACACCAGATATTCCTGTCCAACTATAATAGCTTTATCCGCCCATGATATTCCCTGAAACCATACCAGTTCCATATTTCCCGTCTGGTCGGTAATAGTTGCCACCAGTCGCTTAGCCCTGTTCTCTCCGATAATTTTTTTAGAAATGATTTTTCCGGCTACCTGTGCATATTCAGTCTGGAAATTTATAGCGCCGATTTTTTCAACTTTTGTTTTATCTATATGCCGTAATGGATAATGTTCCAGCAGATCCCTGAAGCTAAAAATATTGAGTTCTTTTTTTAGCAGGTCGCCCTTATACACATTGATGCCTTTGATGTATTCAATGGGCGTGTGCAGTATGTTAGTTGGATGGATGATCTTTTTTTGACAAAGATACAACCTCGATTTTTTTTTACGGAACGTAAAATGGGTAGGGGTTATTAAGAATTATAAATTTCATTTGAACATTAGAAATGAAGAATGGAAAATGTAGAATTAAGGAATGATAAATTTTACATTATGAATGTCAAAGAATATGTGAAATGTAAAATGAAAAATGAATAATGTGATGCTATAAATTTTAGAAAAAGCAATTTGTTTATTCATAATTCTCCATTCTTAATTCATCATTCTACATTCTTAATTCATCATTCTACATTCTTACTTCATCTCCCGTCATCTGGTTTTAAAATTTCTTTTTTTATTTCTGCTACCCGCTGGCGGTACAAAAAATACCGGAGTTTCACCGAGTGATGCAGGCACTTTCCCTTTAGGTATATCTTTTCCGATTAGTTTTTCAATAGATGCAAACTTGCGCTGCTCTTTAACGTTTACCAGAGTGTAAGCTGTTCCTTCAGCGGCGGCACGGGCGGTTCTGCCGATACGATGCACATAATCTTCTCCGTCATGAGGCACATCGAAATTTATAACGAGATCAATATTATCAATATCAATTCCGCGGCTTAAAATATCCGTGGCAACCAGCACGGGCAACCTTCTGCTTTTAAAAGCGATCAGCACATCTTCCCTTTGCTGTTGTTCCAGATCACTGTGAATTTCATCAGCCTGTACGCCGGCTTTTTTTAATGAACGTGTAAGTTGTTTAACACTTAATTTACTGCTGCAGAAAATAAGTACTGTTGGTAATTTTTTATGTTTAAGTAATTCAACGGTCAAAGGAATTTTTTGTTCATCATATACCATAAACGCTTCCTGAATAATTTTTTCATTCGGCTTGCTGATGGAAATATTAATCTCGGCCGGATCATGTAAAATTTTTCTTGCCAGATCTCTTATTTTGGAAGGCATGGTGGCAGAAAAAAGCAGGTTTTGCCTTTTGGGAGGAAGATGTTTAATGATGAACATGATATCATCAAAGAAACCCATATCCAGCATACGGTCGGCTTCATCTAAAACCAGGTATTTGCATCCCTGCATTTTTACATATCCCATTTTAATATGCGACATCATTTTCCCGGGTGTGCAAACAACTATATCGGCACCTGAGCCCAATGCCTTTTTTTCCTGCACAAAAGCATTTCCGTCGCCTCCGCCATACACTGCAATAGAACTGATATTGGTGAAATAAGATAATCCTTCCAGATGTTGGGCTATCTGGATAGCCAGTTCACGTGTAGGAACAATCACCAATGCAGTTATCGTATGATGTTGATTGACTGGCTGGGAAATAATCTTATGAATGAGTGGTAATAGAAAAGCAGCCGTTTTGCCGGTTCCTGTTTGCGCAGAGGCAATGATATCTCTTCCTTCTAAAACGAGCGGAATCACTTTTTCCTGAACGGGTGTTGCGGTTGTATATCCTGATGCACTGATGCCTTCTGTCAGGCGATCATCAAATTTAAATTCACTGAAATTCAACGTTGTGGTTTTGGCTGTAAGATAAACTATTTCGGCTTCATCAATTTGGTGCCGCATTCGCTCTATCTTTGAATATATGATTGCAGCAGGACAATTCCACAATTTACATGTGTTAAGAACGGTTGAATTTGGCGTTTACCTCGATGATGGCGAGAAAGGAATTCTATTGCCAAATCGTTTTCTACCAAAGAATATTAAAGAAGGTGATGTATTGAAGGTTTTTGTATATCACGACAGTGAAGACAGGCTGATTGCAACTACAGAAATACCTAAAGGACAAGTAGGTGATATTGTAAAACTGCGTGTGGTGGACCAGAATACACAGGGTGTGTTCATGGATTGGGGTTTAATGAAAGACCTTTTTGTTCCCCGATCACAACAGAAATCAACAATGATGGTGAAAGGAGAATACCTCGTATACATTTACCTCGATGAACAAACGGGCCGTGTTGCCGCCACTGAAAAATTTGACCACCTTTTAAGCAATGAAGAATTAACGGTAAAGGAAAAAGATATTGTACAATTAACGGTATACCGCAGAACAGATATTGGTTATGTGGTGATCATCAATAATAAACATACCGGCGTTTTACACCATAATGAGATCTACCGTTCCATCACTTCCGGTGACTGCTTTGAAGGGTTTATTAAAAAAATCTATTTTGATAACCGCATAGATGTTGCAGCAGGCAAACCGGGGATGCAGCGTGTGGAAGATGCGAATGAAAAAGTATTACGCTTATTGAAAGAGAACAATGGTTTTCTTCCTTATCACGATAAATCTGATCCTGATGAGATCTATGAATTTTTTGGTGTAAGTAAAAAGAATTTTAAAATGACGATCGGTAATTTATTCCGTCAGCGCAAAATTGTACTGGAAGATGCCGGCATCCGCTTAGTGTAATATGTCAAGACTCAAATTAGACCTTCACGAAATTTACAATAACAGTAAAGCCATTGACCAGGCATTAGAAAATGTTTTTCAGGAAGCGATTGATAAAAAGATCAGGGAGATAGAAATTATCCCGGGTAAAGGCAGTGGTCAACTGAGAAATAAAGTAAAAAGATTTTTACAGATGCCGCACATCAAACCTTTGTATTCCCGGATGGAAAATGATGCAAAAAATCATGGAAGGCTGTTTGTGTATTTTAAGTTTTATTAGAATTATAATAATCGTTGAATAATATAAATACAAAACCAGGATATTATTATAAAAAAAAGATTTATTACTAAATCCATCCAGTTTAACTTCTTTTTAATGAAATAAATAATCGTAGCTATACAATGTATAGCTACGATTATTAAAAAAATAATTCCTCCTTGTATAGGATGCAAATTTAATTTACCAGTAATTATTTGCAGTATCATTGCATACAAACCAAAAGCTATTAAGTGTGTTGCAAATTGTTTTGAGTAACTTATCATAACTTTTAATTTTTTTCTAATTCTATAATCAAGGTAACAATCCTAGCATGGTCCAGTTGTCTTAGCTGCATGCATAACACCTGTTCTACCACTTGGAGTGTTTTTTATTTTATACCATAAAGCATTTGGAGTTTTTCCATAATTATATCCAAATATATCGCCATATGAATCTGCTATAACAACTGGATTATTCGGTCTAATTACGTTAAAAATTTCTAAGGCTATATCTGTGCAATTATTATCATCTAAATCATAAAATTGATTAGAATTTTGTATCAATCTTGCTTTATATCTAATCGTATTAAAATCAAGGGCAGAAATATTTGGCATTAATAGTTGTGCATTTGCCTCATGGTATTGATCATTTCTAAATTCACTCACAACTGGTAAATTAACAATACTTACATATTGTGTTTTAGGATAAAATCCAAAGCTTATTGTAGCTGACTGATTACCATTAGTTTTTTTCATAGTTATAAAAGCATGTCCAGGTCTTAAATTATTATTTATAAGCCAAAGATGATTCCCATTAGATGGTAAATCAGCCGATAGAGTTGCGGAATAAACAGCACCATCGTTTGGAATAAGATCAAAACATCTGAAATATGACTCAAGATCTATTTCATTACCGTCTGAAAAATTAAGAATCAAATTTGGATCGGGTTCAATAAATATTGATGGATTTGTGATTGGGTCACATGTTGAATTCAGTCTTTGATAATCATCTGAATACCATGCTTTATAATTTTGACAATTTGAATTAGGTGCATTTCCGCTTCCACCACCACTACCTCCGTCGCCAGAATTTCCACCGGTAGATGGGAATGAATTTCCTCCTCCTCCTCCTCCCCCTCCAGAAGGTGTGCAGACTGTCCAGTGCCCACCAAGAGGGCAATCAGGATCATTCCCAAAACAAATTTGACATAAGTAATCAATACAGACCCAAGTAATCTCATTTATGTACCTATTATCAAGGTATGCGCTATCAATTTCTAATCTCTTCAAACTATCTTCATCTAAATATCCACTACCACCTAGTAAGTTTAGAGGTAGATGATAAAAATCTTTTGTACCAAAAGTATAATTTTCCATAAAAAGAAACATATTCAAATAACTTTCTTTATCCTGTTGATTTATAAGAGGGGTTATTTGAGAAACAATATTCTTTTAATAGATTCGTAAGATAACACTGTATGACATAAACTCCATTTTCTGATTCAAGTTTTAGAAGTGCAGACAAATCTTCATTACTTATAGTTAAAGGTATAATTATATCTTCCAAACTATCTCCCATTTCTCTGTTTGATATCTTTTCTTCAATTAAAATTTTTTCCCAGATCGGAATACCGCAGTTAGATGGTAAATCATTGACAAAGCCAGTTTCATCATTTTGTTTTTTCAAAATTTCATAGATTTTTTGTCTTTCACTATCTAGTGGTTTTTCGAGATAAAAAAAGGATAAATTTCTATCAATATCAACTTTTTTTATATCATTTATTTTCTTACAAGAAAATATAAGAAAACTTAAAAAAATACCAGTCAAATAAGTAATAATAATTTTCATAATTTAGTTTTATGTACATAACAATATTACATTGACTGACACTACACGCAACGGGTATTTTTATGGATTAGCACGGGTATTTTCCCCGAAAAAAAAGGGTATTTCTACCTGAATTAAAATGTATTGGAAAATATATAGATGTCCTTTGTATAATTATACAATCAACCCTAATTCTTTACTGTGTATCACTGCTTCGGAACTGTGTTTAAAATAACAATACTGAATACCCGATGCTGCTAATTTCAGTAAAACTTCATCAACGGGCTGCTTTTTATTTTTAGCCACCTGCCTGATATATACACATTTTAATTTTCCGGGAAAATGTTCTGCGATCTTGGTGTATATGAAAGGATCTTCCTGAGAATCATCTCCTAAAAGTACAAATTGATGCTGCGGATAAGCTTCCATCACACGGGCGATGCGCATGAATTTAGTACTGTGGTTATTTTGTCCTGTTTTCAGAATCTGTGATATTGTTTTTACCTGGTTCAGTAAATAAACTCCCTGCGGTAATTTATTTACGCTGGAAAATTCTTTTATATAATCGTACAAATTCCACTCACTGCTGGACACATAAAAAAATGGGTTCACCGTTTCGGATGCAGCACCTGCCAAAGACAATTGCTGATAATGATTCACCACCCCTTCAAAAGGGTCTCGGCTTCGGGCATTTTCTGTGAGCAAAACAAATAATCGTTTTCTAAGATTACCGGAATGAGAGATGAGAAATGTATCATCGATATCCGATACAAACGCAAACTGGTTTTGATGTGGTATCAACAGGCTTGCTTTCCCCTGTGTACGAATATTATTGGCTTGGTCTAACAATTGCACTTGCACCTCATAGTTTCCGGCAGATAATTGCAGACCAGGGGTCCATTCAAATTTGAAAAAACCATCCGCAGCCGATTTTGTGGTGTACAATTTGTTTTCCCACACCAATTGCAGCGTAGCCTGTTTAACTGGTTTTACCATAAATAAACGCAATAATGCAAGTGTGTTAGATAAAAAATTGTCCCGGTATTTTTTTCGTGGAAGTGGACTCAGTGAAAATACATGGCCGAAAATAACACAGGATTGCTGGTTGCCGTAACCGTTATAGAGTTTAACCTGCGGCTGATCGGATAAACGTAATGCAAATAATATTTTTTCTTTGATAACTTTAAACATAATACTTATTCAAACCTAATGAACAACAACGGAAAAAAAATTTTATTTGTGATCAATCCCGGTTCCGGACCAGATGATAAGCCCTGGGAGGATATCATTCGCAATTATTTTACCGAAAAATCTTTTGAAATAGAATTCTACCTTTTATCATCTCCTCCTGATATTGAAGAGCTCACCAATAAAATAAAAAAAAATGCCGCGGATATAACCGTAGCGGTAGGAGGCGACGGAACGGTAACGATGGTAGCCAAAATAGTGGCGATGAATCATGGTGTACTGGGAATTATTCCCGGCGGATCCGCAAATGGAATGGCGAAAGAACTGAACATACCGGTTGATCCTGTAGCAGCATTAGATATTATAACGGGTGGAAAAATTAAAAGCATTGATGGCATCAGAGTGAACGGCAAAAATATTTGTCTGCATTTATGCGACATTGGCATCAATGCACGACTAATCAAATATTTTGATGAAGGAAAGCTAAGAGGGAAATTAGGATATGCCAAAATGATCATTAAAACATTATATCATAAACGTAAATTCACCATTACGCTTCAATCAGCAGGAAAAGTAATTAAACGGGAAGCATTTATGGTTGTGCTTGCTAATGCCAGTAAGTATGGAACAGGTGCAGTGATTAATCCAAAAGGAGTTTCAGATGATGGAATATTTGAAGTGGTCATCATCCGAAAACTTGCCTTATCAGAATTATTAAAAATGTTATTCCGCCCCGGAATATTTAATCCGCAAAAAATAGAAACTCTATCTGCTACATCTGTGATGTTAACTTCTCAACACGCCGCTCATTTTCAAATTGACGGAGAATATTTAGGCAAAGTGAAAGTTGTACAGGCACAGATACTCAACCAGTATATTAAAATTGTAATGCCTTAGATAAATCAGATAAACATAAGCTCTGCCAATGCCTTGTCATGCGCATAAATATCTTCTGCAAAATGTAATAAACCATTATCATCCACCCAGGCCGTATAATAAGTGATGAGTACAGGAACCGGTTTCTTTAATTTTACAAATTGTTCTGTACCGCTGTTCATGGCATCAAATATTTTAGAAGATGTCCATTCAGTTCCCTGCAATAAATATTCAGCCATTTTTGCAGGTTCGCTTAAACGAATACAGCCATGAGAATAAGCCCGTTTATCTTTACTGAATAAACTTTTTGCAGGTGTATCGTGAAAATAAATATTGAAAGAATTAGGAAATAAAAATTTCACTTTACCCAATGAATTTTTTTCTCCCGGTAACTGACGTATGCTGGGAACTCCGCTGCCATCATTCACCATTTCCATATTTTGTGAAGCGAGGTAATCTGGATTTTTTTCTATGTTAGGAAGAATTTCTTTTGTAACAATACTGGGTGGAACATTCCAATACGGACTAAACACCACCTGATTAAGATTACCGGTAAACAACATCGTGTTATGTCCTTCTTTGCCTACTACAACATTCATATCAAAAACATTTTTATCGCCGTCTTTAACATGCAGAATAAATTCAGGAATGTTTACGACAATAAGTTGGCCGACCGGCTGATTGATCAGCCATTGCATCCGTCCCATGTTTATTAAAATCTGTTCAACCCTGTCAATAACCGGCACATTAATATCTTTGAGTTGTGCGTCTGTTAAAGTAGGAGAAGGAGAATAACCATGACGAATCTGAAATGTATTAATGGCCTTCACTAAATTTTGATCATACACCGGTAAAGTATCAGTTGCAATGAGATCTTTTGATAATGCCAGTCTGCGTTTAAGAATCAGCACATCGGATGAACTGGCTCCCTGCTTTATTTTAATAACGGATGCAGGAACAACGGGCCAACCACCTTTTTTAGCAACATCAACATATATAACAAGCTGATTTTTTAACGCCTTAAAGGCCGGGTTCACATCAGCATAATATTTTTCGTCTTTATGTTTTTTATTGATCAGCGAGTCTGCCAATAAAAGCGCATCTTGCTTTTTGGAAGGAACGAATCTTTCCATTTCTTTTCGTTTTATGAAACCATCTTCATAATTATTGAGGAGATAGGTTATAAAATGATCAGTTAATTTTAATTCTGTATATAAGAATTGTTTGCTGTCTGCGCTTACAGATAATGTTTCTTCAGCAATCAGGTCTTCCATTAATTTTTGCAGTGGCCGGTCTTTAATGGAAGTATCTACACCATAAGTTGTACTGTACTGGTGAAGGTTCCAGAAACCTCTGCCTTGTTCTGTTAGTCCTGTACTGTTGAACCAGGCAAACTGGTAATTCCGGCTATTGTAAAAACTGATCATTCGTCTCCATACGCCATCATCCACTTTATTTTCCTCGAGATATTTCATCAGTTGCATACTATCCATAAATACATCGGAATATGAATTGCTGCTGGTAATACTCAGATCTCTCTTAGAAACTTTTTTTTGTTTTTCAGCTTTTGAAGTTGATTTGCTTTCTTCCTGATTTTTCCCTTCGTTGCAGGCAATAAAAAAAAGAGATAAAATGATAAGGATTTTTTTCATATCCGTGAATTATACAAAAGGTATGCCTGACACCGGTTTATATCACAAAAGATCATTAATAGCCTTTGCCATTTCCTCGATTATCAAAATTTGGTCTACTTCTGTATGTTTAATCACATATTGCGGCATATAATCAATAGATGCAGATTCAGGGCTTTGCACCCATACTAATCCACCGGTAGCCTTTATTGATTTTGCTCCTGCTGCGCCATCAACGTTGGCTCCTGATAAAATTAATGCGGCCAATGCACCCGGAAAAGCAGCAGCCGCAGATTCAAAGGTTACATCAATAGCGGGTCTGCAATAATGAATTTTCTCTGAAGCGTCCAGTGAGAACAATCCATTTTTTTCTATTAACAGATGATAATCTGCCGGAACGAGATATATTTTTCCAGCCATCATTTTTTCTTTGTCTTCTATTTCTTTCACTGGTAAAGAAGCGACCATATCCAGTAAATATTCCAATGTGGATTCTGCATCTGCTTTACGATGAAGAATAATCACCACCGGAAATGAAAGATTTTTTTTCAAATTCGGAATTATCTGCAGCAATACATTCAGCGCACCTGCGGAACCCCCAATCAGTAATAATTTACATTTGTTATTTAAATGTTCTTTCTCCATATCCGGTCTTTATAGCTGAATATTTTATAGGAAGAAACTATAGGGCTGAAACGTAAAGTTTCTTTTGAACCCAGTGCCAGAAAACCGAGTTGTTCGAGGCTGTCTTTAAAAGTGGTTAAAACTTTATCCTGTAATTCTTTCTCAAAATAGATCATCACATTTCTGCATAATATCAGTTGAAATTCATTAAAAGATCTGTCGGATACCAGATTGTGCGTAGCAAATACAATTTTATCTTTCAATTCCTGAGAGAAAACAGTTCTGTCATAATTGGCAGTATAGTAAGAAGAAAATTCATGAGTACCTCCGGAGGCGATATAATTTTCAGAATACAACTTCATTTTTGCTGTAGGAAAAATTCCTTTTGAAGCGGAGTGAATTACATCCGGATTTATATCTGTAGCATATATGATGCTTTTGTGTAAGAGGCCGGCTTCTTTCAATAGAATAGCCATGCTAAAAGCTTCTTCTCCTGAAGAGCAGCCCGCATGCCATATACGTATATGCGGATACGTTGATAAAATTGGAATAACCTCTTTACGGAGGCAGGAAAAGAAGGAAATATCACGGAACATTTCTGTAACATTCACCGTTATCTCCTCCACAAATCTTTTGATATAATTTTCATCTGTACGAATACGATAGAGCAAATCTGTTACGCTTGTAAAGCGATCCATCCAATACAGCCGGTTGATTCTTCTGGTGAGTGATGCCTTGGCATATTCACTAAAATCATAGCCATAGAATTGGTGCACATCATTAAGGATGACTTCAATTTCAATATCGGTAAGAATATTATCCACTTAAAAAGCTTTCAGTACAAATAAAAACGTGTGCACAATAATTTGTTTTAAAATTTATTCTATTATAAATGATTTGAATGCTACTATCATTAAATCATTCCTGTAATAGGTAAGCATCAATTTTTAAGATTCATATAACCAAACCCTCAAAAGAGATACTAACTGATCTATGTCTACAGGTTTGGAAATATAATCGGAAGCTCCGGCAGCAATACATTTTTCACGGTCACCGGTCATGGCTTTTGCAGTGATAGCGATGATAGGCAAATTTTTGTACAATGGAATTTTGCGAATCATTTTTATGGCTTCGTATCCATCCATCTCCGGCATCATAATATCCATCAGTACAATGGAAATATCTTTGTTATCATCAATTTGTTTTAAACCGTCTTTGCCATCCACAGCCGTTATCACTTCCATTGAATATAACTCCAGCAACTTGGATAAAGAGAAAATATTTCTTACATCATCATCCACAATAAGAATTTTTTTACCGGATAAAACTTCCGTTAAAGTACCTAATCGCCGGCGATTCTGCTCTTTTCCGTTTTTCTTCTGTTCTTCCATGATATGCAGAAAAATAGATACTTCATCTAATATCCTCTGAAAAGAATGTGCTGTCTTAACTACGATTGAATCTGCATATTGCTTTATTCTGTTCTCATCTGTTTTGGAGAGACTGTTTCCTGTAAAAATAATCACCGGAATATTTTCCAATCCTGGAACTTTTTTTACATTCTCCAGCATTTGGTAAGATGAATTTCCCGGAACGCCCATATCCATGATCACACAATCCACTGCATCATTTTGTAAGGCCTTCACACTTTCCTGAATATCGGTAGAAATGGTAGCATTCACATTAAAGTTTCCCAGAAAAAAAGAAAGGGCTTTGGCATGTTTTGAATTTTCTTCAACAATCAAAACTTTTTTATGTTCTTTCTTAAGAACTGTTTCAATTTTATGAAAAATAACATTCATCTGCTGCAATGTAAATGGTTTATCAATAAAATCAACCGCCCCTTTCAATATACTTTCTTTCTTTAATGGTTTACTGCTCATTACATGAACGGGAATATGTCTTGTAGTGGCATTATTTTTCAATTTTTCCATTACGCCCCAACCATCAACTACCGGGAGATGCAGATCGAGTAAAATACCGGTAGGAATATATCGTTCGGCAAGTTCAATTCCTTCGTCACCTCTCACAGCAACTATACCTTTATAACCTTTTGCTTTTGTATAATCCAGTAAACCTCTTGCAAACAAAACATCATCTTCAATAATGAGCAAAAATTTATCACCAGGTTCGATATTATTTCTGTCGTCCGGAATATTCTCGGGAATTTTATTAACGATCAGCCGTGCATTTACCGGCTCGGGCGATGAAATTATTTGCGGAACTGCCCATCCTTTCTCTTTCTTTATAGTTTGTTCCATAGGAACGGATATGATAAATTCGCTTCCTTTATTTACCTCACTTTTTACAAGAATATATCCACCTAACAAGTTTGCAAGGTTTCTGCTGATGGAAAGTCCAAGTCCTGTACCGCCATATTTCCGGCGGGTTGAACCATCTGCCTGCTGAAAAGCTTCAAATATCAGATCCAGTTTATTTTCTTCCAGTCCAATACCTGTATCAGAAACAGAAAAGTGAAACATGGATGTGGAAGCATCAAAATTAATTTTCATGGATACAGTGCCTGTTGCCGTAAACTTAAAAGCGTTGCTTAATAAATTTTTGAGAATCTGCTCGAGTCGTAATTTATCAGTGGTTAATGTTCCGGGTATGCCTTCATCTGATTGCACAATAAAAGAAAGCTTTTTTTCTTTAGCTACAGGATTGAACAAAGAAAGCATATCATTTTTAATTTCATTCAATGAAACCGTATGCCATTGAATTTCCATTTTTCCTGCCTCGATCATAGACAGATCAAGGATTTCATCAATCAGCGTAAGTAATCCATTGCCAGACGTCTGTATTACATTGGCATATTCGACCTGCTCCTGAGATAAATTTTTATCTGCGTTTTCCGACAACAGTTTAGATAATAATAATACAGAATTTAGAGGCGTACGTAATTCATGCGACATATTTGCCAGAAATTCCGATTTGTATTTTGTACTTTGTTCCAGCTCTTCTGATTTCAATTGAATTTCTGTATTTCTTTCTACGATCAACTGATTTTTTTCTTCCAGCAAACGGGAACGTTCTTCCATTTCCTGATTTGTTTGAATAAGTTCTTCCTGTTGTACCCTTAATTCCTCCTCTGATGCCTGCAACTTCTGCGTCTGAGCTTCCAGTTCATTATTAATATTCTCCAGTTCATTGTGTTGTTTTTGTAATTCCGTTGCCTGTATTTGTGTTTCGGAAAGTAACAATTGCACTTTACTTCTGTTTTGAGACAAATTCAGATATACAGCAAAGATGCCAGATGCTTCTTTCAGATAATTGATCTCTTCATCCGAATAATTATGCAGTGCAGCCAATTCCACCACCGCTAATACTTTATTATTATGCGTAACCGGAATAGTAATAATTTCTGTAGGAGAAACTTTTCCTATAGTAAAAGAGACCAGAAATTGTTTTTGCGTAATATCTTTTACACTTATAATTTTATTTGCGGATAAAACTTTCCCTGCAACTGACTCATCTTTGTTTATCAACTTGGGTATTAAATTATCGTCAACTGCATAACTACTTAACCATTCAAGATGATCACCTACTGTTATATAAAATGTTCCTGCAGCAGATTTGGTATAGTTGATCAGCAGTTCTAACAACCGGCCTGCAATTTCTTTTTCATTTTTATCACCCAGCAAAACAGCATTTAATTGTGCCAGGCCTGTTTGCATCCATTCATTTTGGGATAATTTATTAAAAGATTCCTGCAGCGATTCCGCCATTTTGTTCATAGAATTTCCAAGAGATCCGAGAACATCTGAAGTAATATCCTCGATCCTGGAAGAATAATTTCCACCGGAAACTTCCTTTGCAATATTTTCTATGAAATGAATACGTTTCTGAGTTTCTTCATCTCTCTCCAGTAATTTTTTTTGAAATTCCAATCGCTTTGAAAAATCTGTATTTACCCTGTAAAATAATACGACCGTTACCAGCAGTGCCAGCAATCCTGCCACTATAATCAACAAAGGGGTTGAAGCTGCAAAATCATTTAGCTTAGTTGTTCTCTGTTTCAGAATAATTAGTTCCCTGTTTTTCATTCTGGTAACTACCTTACGGGCTTCATCCATATATTGTTTACTCAGCAGCAGATCTTCCGGAGAGATAACTTTGTTATTTCGTTTGAGATTGATAAGGCGATCCAGATTAGATAATCGCTTATTGGCAATATTTATTAATAAATTTGCATCCGAAATCTGAGATTGATTTGAACTGATCTGGCTGAAAATACTATCCAGCAAAACCGGTATTCTTTTTTTATTGAAGCTATACGGTTCTAAAAATTCTTCATTTTTCGTTAACAAAAATCCACGTTGCCCCGTTTCACAATCCACCATTAATGTTAATGAAGTTTCTAACTGACTTAAAACACCGTTGGTTTTAGTTACAAGATTCGTTGTTTTCAATAAGTTTTTAATACTAACATAAGAAGAGATGGAACTTGCTGCTAATAAAAACAAAGAGACACTGAATCCAATTATTAAATTTCTTTTAAATGTAGAATGCATTTAATGGATTTTAAATCGTTTGATTTGATTGAAGTATCGGAAGTTGTACATTAAATTTTGTTCCGGCGCCCGGAGAACTCAGCACCTGAATGTTGCCATGATGTTTCTCCACAATTTTTTTAACAATGGTTAAACCAATACCTGTTCCTTCATATAATTCTTTTGGATGCAGTCGCTGGAAGAGGTTAAAGATTCTATCCTCAAAATGCTGCTCAAAGCCAATTCCATTATCAGTAATAGATATAAAACATATATTATCTTTCTCGGAATATTCAGTATTAAGAACAATAACAGGTTTTACACCTTTGACGGAAAATTTTAAGGAATTACTTAAAATATTTTGAAACAATTGCCGCATGAGTCCGGGTATAGAATCAATTACGGGCAATTGCACAACCTGAATATTTGCATCTAATTCTGTTATGAGTAATTCAAGGTCAGATAATACATCATGCAGAATAGCATTCAGATCAACCTTTTCAAACAGGAAAATTTCTGATAGTTTAGAAAAATTTAAAAGATCATCAATCAATCCGCTCATTCTTGTAGAAGAAACATTAATCTTATCCAGATAGAATTTCATTTTTGGATCAACATCAAATTTATCATTAATGCTACTGCTGAAAAATTGAATTTTACGTAGCGGCTCTTTCAGATCATGAGAAGCAACGGATGCAAATTGCTGCAAATCATTATTGCTTAATTCCAGTTTATCATTCATAGTTTCAAGTTCCAGCGTACGTTCTGAAACTTTATTTTCCAGAACATCATTCAGCATTTTCTGTTCATGGATATTAGTGAAAGTTCCCACCCATTTACGGATCACTCCTTTTACAGAAACCGGTATCACATTCAGTACAAAGTATTCAGGATAAGATTTACTCAAAGATTGAATAAATATTTCTGCGATGAGTTGCCTGCCATTTGAAAGCGTTTGCTTCCAAAGTCCCTCAATATCTAGTGTGCCACTGATATCCTTTGGAAATTGTGTTGGATCGTCGGAATATTCAAACCATTTTTGGTTTACAAATTCAATTTTACCTTCCGGATCTGCCGAAAAAGCGATTTGCGGTAAACTTTCCAGCGTTGAATGTAATTCCTCCACAGTTTCTTTTAAAAACCGCTCTGTTTTTTTACGAATTTCAATCTCTGCTTCCAATAACTGTTGCGCCCCTTTGAGATCTAATGTTTGCTGATATAATCTGTAAAAGGTTTTTACTTTAAGAATAAGAATATCTGCATCAAATGGCTTGGTTAAATAATCAATAGCGCCCGACTGATATCCACGTGCAACAAATTTTTTATGGGTATTTACAGCAGATAAAAAAAGAATAGGAATATCTTTTGTTTTGTTGATGCCGGTAATAGCATCCGCTACTTCAAAGCCATCCATCCCCGGCATTTGTACATCCAATATAATGAGGTGATAATTTATGCGCAAAACTTTTTTCAATGCTTCATCGCCGGATAGTGCTGTGTCTACTTCAAAACCATTTATTTCCAGAATTTTTCGGAGTGAAAATATGTTTTCTGAATTATCGTCTACAATAAGAATCATTCGCAGTTAGTTAGGGTTTTAAATAAAAGTACATCATTTTATTTCCGTTTTTCTTACATCGGCAATTGTTCTTTTTATAGTATTGATGAGTTCGCGCACATTTTTATTTTAAATATTGGCATATTATATGAAAGTATAATAAATAATATGCGTTTTCTTTCAACCAAAATTCATGGTGTTCTGGATTACTTAACGGCTATTGTTTTTATAACAATGCCATGGATCATGCAAATCAGAAAGGACGGACCAGTAGCTATGACTTTTATTTGTCTTGGTATTTTTATTTTGATATACAGCGCATTCACCAAATATGAATGTGCCCTTTTCAGAAAGATTTACATGCCATTGCATTTAATGCTGGATGCTATCATTGGAATTTTTTTAGCAGCTTCTCCCTGGATATTTGACTTCGCTCATGAAAGTCCGCTGATATTTATATGTGCAGGAATATTCTGTTTGCTGGTATCTCTGATCACCCGTAAAAAAGCGGCAGATTTGCCTTTCAAGAGAACCGTATATCATCAAACCATTGTGTATTAAAATTGAAATTGCCATAAACCGGGTAAACCTCTAGCCGGAACAGGTGGATCAATTGGTAATGCATTTTTTAATATCCATGCATATCTGCCTATTGTATAATCACCAAATACTTTTTCTTCCAACGTAAGCTCATTTAATTTTTCATCGTCCATGGAGAGATCTGTGATCTGTACAATATTATGTAATGTTACTTCGCCTATAATTGCTCCAGTTGGCAATTGAATATTGTTTAAATATTTTTTGAAAACAGGCTCATTACAAAATACAAGTCCTGCAGTTCCTTTACTGGCATGAATGAGTAACTGACCACGATAAGCAGTTGACCATGATCTGGTTTCAATGGTTTTATGTCCCATTACTACCAGAGATGCCCACGGTTGCAATAAAGAAATTACAGTCATATGAATCATTTTTTAAAATTTATTAATAATGTTAAACAACTTAACAGCCATTAAATAAAATGAATGCTATACAAACTAATCATTGTTTGAAATGTTATATATAAAAATGAAACACAATGAGAAAAGGTTTAATGGAAAAGGGAAACACCACCGAATTTACGGTGAAGGCGCTTGACCAGCTTCAAAAAAAAGGATTTAAATATGTGCTGGTAAAAGGTCTTACGATTGATAAACATTATGATTATGTGGATCCGCAATGCCTGTTATTGGTTCCATGTGTTGAACTACCGGTTGATCCAATGAAAAAAGATATTTATGAACCCATCAACAGTGACCTGTTATACAAATGGGCGGCAGAGAAAAATGAATTCCCTGAAATTGTGATCGCCTGTTAAAATATACGCATGATCATCGGCTGAATAAGCCAGCAGAATAAAGTGATGAGCAATACGCAAATAATATTCATCACAAAACCTGTTTTGATCATGTCTCTTATTTTGATATGTCCACTTGCAAAAACGATCGCATTCGGCGGTGTTCCCATCGGCAGCATACCTGCACAACTGGCACCTAATGTCATGGGTATTCCCAATAATAACGGATCTATTTTCAGCGCTAATGCTACTGACGTGATAACTGGCGCCATTACGATTACCTGTGCTACATTGCTCATGACCTCACTTAAAAAAATGGAAAACGCAGTAACAATTAATATCATGATGAATAAGTTTCCGGTAGAATATCCGGCAATATAAGCGCCCAGCTGATCCATCAGTTTAGCATCTTCCAGGGCTTTTGCCAATGCGATACCGCCTCCAAATAATATCAGAATTCCCCAGGCCATTTTTGTAGTGTCTTCCCAAACCAGTAACCTCCGTTGTGCTTCTCCTCTTTGCTGCTTTTCGCCTGTTGTAACCATAAATAAAGTGATAGCACCCAACATTGCAATGATCGAATCATCCAGAATGATCATCTTCTGTATATTGTTTATGATATCTTTTGTGATCCAGAGAAATACCGTTGCGCTAAAAATAATCAGCACCCGAATTTCCGGAGTAGTTAATTTGCCTAATTGTTGTAATTCCGTTTTAATATACAATTTACCTGCATCACTGTGTTTAATCTTATTGGGATATAACAGCTTTACCATTACCCAGTATAAAACGAATAATAAAATAATCGTCAATGGCATGAATACGATCATCCAGTTGGTGAACCCTATTGTATAATTGAACTTTTCATGAATGTAATTTACATAAGCAACATTAGGTGGTGTTCCAATAATGGTTCCTAAAGCAAAGTTGGATGCATAGGCAATTGACAACATCATTACAAGGGAAAAATGTTTCATATTGCTTTCAGGCGTTGCGTTTTTGCCGATTACATGAATTACAGACATGGCAATGGGAAACATCATCATGGTAGTGGCGGTATTACTTAACCACAAACTCAGGAAACCGGTAGATAAAATAAAACCGAGGATGATCCTGTTCCCGTTAGTGCCGGTGAAATTGATAATATTCAGGGCAATTCTTTTATGCAGATTCCATTTTTCTACGGCAATGCCCAGAAAAAAACCTCCCATGAATAAAAATATAATTGAATCCGCATAACTGTTACAGACAGTCTTTAACGGAGCAATATTGAGTAATGGAAACAATACGACCGGTACTAAAGCTACTACTGCCAACGGTAAAGCTTCCAACACCCACCAGCATATCATGAGTACAGATACAGACAACACCAGATTAGCTTTTAAATTCAACGCTAACGGATTGACGAAATAAATAAGAAAGCATAATATAATTCCGGTTACAAGTGCCAGTTCATTTTTATGTTCCTTCAATACATCCGGCCATTTTGTTTTCAAGTGAGATTATTTTTCAAAATGACTAAAATCGGTACGGGAGAAAGTTCCGGGATTAGCATGATCACCTTCCTTAAAATTGAGATCAATATAATGTATGCCGGGAATTTCTGTAAGGTTATAGGTAAGTTCCCCTAAATAAGACTGAGCTCCGGTTGAACCCATTTGCTGCGTTAGAAATTTTGCATCCGCAATTTTTAAAAATAAAGTGTCGGATGATAGATACAAATGCTGCAACTTAACTTCCGGATAATTGAAATTGAGTTTATCAATAATGCTGGTGATATTTAATGAATCCGCAGCAATAGGAAACGTTTTTACAAACCGCATCCCTCTTTTCTGTTCAAACGAAACTTCCCAGTAATAATGATCATCTGCGACAGGTTGTTTTGAATCAGTTAGGATATTAGTTAAAGAGTCTTCTTTGGCTGATGCTGTATCTGTATGGCTGTTGCAGGAGTTAATTACCAATACAATGAACAAAATGACAAATCGTCTATCCATATAAAGCAATTTTTAGGGAACTATTTGCTTACAACGAAAGTGATGGGTTGCCGGTGATAAGCATTTACTTTTTTTCCATTTTGCATAGCAGGAATCCAATTTGGACCACTTTTTATCACACGCACCGCTTCTTGTGCTGTACCATATCCCGGATCCTTTTCAACAGCTACCTCAGAAATTTTTCCATCTCTACTCACTATGAAGCGCACGATCACACGGTATTGTCCAGATGGTGCATTATAATTTACCGGT
Source organism: Bacteroidota bacterium (assembly GCA_031411115.1). GTDB lineage: Bacteria > Bacteroidota > Bacteroidia > Chitinophagales > Chitinophagaceae > Ferruginibacter. Next base: position 1,112 of record JANOAO010000105.1, on the reverse strand, counting down.
ACATCAGCTTTAAGGTTTTTGATCAAATAAGTTTTCCATGCTTTTAAACCACCCGGAAACTCTGCCTCTACTTCCACCATAGAAAAAACTTTATCGGCTGAATCTATGGCAGGAGGCATGGCTATATCCTGAATTTGAGCGTAGGAAGATTGTATCAACAGGAAAGAACAAATAAACAGGAAGTTATTCTTCATTATAGAAATTTCTTTCTAAAGTAAAGCTATTAATCGCAATCTTAGCGATCAGAGTATAATTTTTTGTTTGATCAATTCCTGGAATTGTAATATCTCTTCGGATACTGTTTTGTATCGAATGGCTTCAAAAATGAAAAATTCATGATCTCCTGATGCTACAGAAGAAGTTTTATTGAGTAAAATATATGCAGCACAACCTTTTAATATCATGTATTCATTCCATGTATCTGTCCATCCTTTTTTTTGGAGATATAACGCTTTATCAAAATTGAAACCTGATTTTTTTCCTAATGGTTTTACCAATGAAATTTGATCCGGATGTAATATTTGTAATACGGCTGTAGAAGAAGCCTGAAGAAGTTGAAGTGTTTTTGTATGTTGATAAACCGCAACACCATATAATTTGGGATGCATGCTGATGGCTGTTACATACGTACAGATATTCATGTTCACCACATCATCATGGTAAGTTGCAAGGCTGTACACCGGCGTATCGATTATATTCCAGGGACGTTTCATTATACTTTTAAACTTCCCATTCCGCCATCAACTGCAATGATTTGACCTGTGATCCAAGCATTTTTTTCACTCAATAAAAATTCTGCCATGCTGGCAATATCTTCAGTAGAGCCGATCTTTTTTAAGGGATGTCGTTGTGCATTGGCTTCCCTTTTTTCTTCATTGGCTAATAAGGATGCTGCCAGCGGTGTATCCGTTAAGGAAGGTGCAATGCAATTGACTCTGATGCTGGGAGCATATTCTGCGGCGAGTGATCTTGTCAAACCTTCTATAGCCCCTTTGGATGCAGCCACTTGTGTGTGAAATGGAAGTCCCGTTTGTACCGCAACTGTAGAAAATAAAACTACTGAACCACCACCATTTGCCTTAATAGCAGGTAAAGCTTTTTGTAATATCCTA
>JANOAO010000104.1:0-9830 GCA_031411115.1 Bacteroidota bacterium | reverse complement strand
GTTGGAACCTCACAGGTTGGAACCTCACAGGTTGGAACCTCACAGGTTGGAACCTCACAGGTTGGAACCTCACAGGTTGGAACCTCACAGGTTGGAACCTCACAGGTTGGAACCTCACAGGTTGGCATCAGCATATTCCCGCATATATTCATATGGAGAGTTTAGCTCTCCTTTTTTTACGATTGTAGCTTTTTCAATAAATTCACCCGTCCCGTTAATGATATCCAATAATACATGCTTTATTAGTTGTTCTCCAAAATAACGGCTGGCATCTCTTGGTAATTCATTTGGTAAATTTCCAACGGCCATCACATCAATCGAATTTGGAAGGTAAGGTTCAGTTTGAGCAAACGTTTTTTTATCAACTCCATATACAGGGTTTTCGATGGTTGTATCTCCCAGATTACAAGGCACTGAACCATTGTGATCATCTGTAATATCTGCGATCGTTTGTATACGGAATTCAGGATCTTTAATATCTTCCCATTCAAATAATCTGGAAATGCTTTTCTGCCAGTAAATTCCATTCATTAAAATATCAGTCGCAAAAATATAAGGCCTGAATTTGCAGGTATATTTTTCGGGATGATGATGAAAATCATCTCTGTTATATCCTTTATCTTCCATTCTTTCGTAAAGGTCTGAACCTTTCAGATGCACATAAACAGGATATACAAATTCTTTCTGTAAAAATTCATCCGGTTCAACTTCGCGTATCTGCATCATGTTCATTACTTCAAGTGCTCCATGTGCAACCCGACCATTTCCAGTAACAGCAATTTTTATATTTGGAATTCTTAAACCGAAGTAGGTATGAATTAAATAATTAAGATTTTTTTTAGCATTTACTCTGTCGAGATGAAAAGCACCTGTTCTGTTTCCATAAGCCATCATTCCATTGTGCGCACCTACAATACCTGCAAAAAAACCAAAACCTATTATTCGAGTGCCATCTGCATGTTCAAGACATTCATAATCGATAAGTGTAATTTTCTTGCGTATGATCTCTTGCAACAGGTGCTGGTTATAGGGTTGTAATTTTTTAGTGTGAGAAAAAAACAAATAAGTCTTTCCTTCTATTAACATATCCACCGGAACCTCTTTAATTCCCATCAATACATCGCAATCATGCAAATCTTCTACAACTTCCACTCCGGCACCTGCGTATTCCTCATCAGAAAAACATCTGTTTAAACTCGTCTGTACCTTTATCGAAACTCCTGGTTGGTTTTTACGCATCCATCTGCATTGTGCGGGTGTTAATGCCACTCTTGTATCAGAAGGTTTTTTACCCTCGCGAATTAGACCGATTTTCATCAATTAGTTTTGTGGACGCAATTTACTGTTTCCTCATTGATTGTGATTTACATTTGTAATATGAATTATTTCGAATTGTTTGAACTTCCATATGGACCGACAGTGGATATATCAATTGTTTCCAGAAATTTCCTGCAATTACAAAAAAAATTTCATCCTGATTTTTTTACGGGAGCAGGAGAGTTGGAACAGGAAGATGCCTTACAATTATCAGCTGACATAAATAAAGCTTATAAAATATTTCAGCAGCCTGATAAAACAGTAGAATATTTTTTACAAATTTCCGGGTTACTGGAAGCAGATGAAAAATTTGTACTTCCTGAGGATTTTCTGATGGAGATGATGTATATCAATGAATCATTGCTGGAAGACCCGGAAAAAACCACAAAAGATGTTTTGAAAGCGGAAGAAAATTTAAATTCAGAAATAAAAAACATTACCGATAATTATTGGACAGGAAATACAAATGGTGAAAGTCTCCAACATCTAAAACTGAACTATTTTAAGAAAAAATATTTACAAAGGATTTTGGACAGATTAGCCGATTGACGTAATATTGCTCCCCGCTCCAGCGTAGAGTGGATTGTAGCCCGGGTGGCGGAATTGGTAGACGCAGCAGACTCAAAATCTGCCATTCGCAAGGGTGTGCTGGTTCGATTCCAGTCCCGGGCACAGAAATTAAAAAGTCCTGAGAGTTGATACTTTCGGGACTTTTTTTATAAAAGGTGCAGAAAGTGAATCAGGTAATAAGTCAAAAGGTAAAGTTGAAAACCTAAAAGTAAAATCAGAATTACATAACAGGAATAAAGGCTAAATTTTGTGTAATTGTAGTTGAATCAAAAAGGTAAAAGTAAAAACTTAAAAGAAAAAAGATTTAAAAAGATAGTTGGAAAATGTAACCGCTGTTACTAGGTGGTTAAAAAAGCAAAAGTTATACAACTCATTATATATTCAAGTGAAATTAATTACTAATTTGAGTCAACAATGACATTAATCAAACTTCCACTTATTGGTTTTATAGATATAGCTTCATTGGAAATATTATATACCGGAGCAGGGGAGTTGAATGGAAAGAATTTTAGTATCGATCTCAATTTTGATAATAACATTACCAGCACTGAAACAGCAGATAGTATCCGTCATTTTATAGATAATATCAGAATCCACGATATTAATAATAGAAAGAAAATTGAATTTGATTTTTTTGAGGAAGATACCGTGGCTGAATTTATAGATCATCATGTGGTTGAACTGTCAACTGCTGATATTGCCGAACTTATAGGCAAAAACGTAAAACCTGAATTACAACCAGAGGCACTTCTGAAAAAAATGAGGTTGATTAGAGTAGGTATTTATCCGGAAAGTAAAGAACAATTTGCCATTTTTGATTATTCATTTGGAGATGAATTAACTGACCAGATCATTGCTATAGATACTGACAATAATGGAAACTTCATTCAGTTGAACTGGGAAAGTTGATGCAAAAATAGTATTACAAATGAAAATTAAAATTAAAAAAACATCTGCCCTTATTTCTATTGTTTTGTCTACATGGCTGATGTATAATAGTATACATGCATTGTACACAGGCACCAATGCAAGTGGCCATAAGCTTTCTGATTTAATGATTGCTTTGCAGATTATTTCACTGATCATATTTGGTTTTTTATGGTTGGTAAGTCTTTTAAAACTTACAGATACAAATGCAATTGTTGAATTTGATGAGGAAGGAATCAAATTTCGACCTGACAGAATTCAAAAAGCAAATGTGAGCTGGAATGATATTGTAAGAATAGATTATAATAAAGTAAGAAGAAGAAAAGTAATTGTTCCAATCCTTAAATATCCTGAAGATATAATTGCGCAGCAAACCAACTGGTTTGGCCGGTCTTTAATGAAAACCAATTTAAAACGAATGGGTTCTCCCATTGTGATAAACATGGAAAATTATTCAACTGATTTTGCAGCCATAAAAAATTATTTAGATACAAAAAATCTAAAAACTATTGACACTTCTGCACAAAGCTGATCAGATAAAGTGATTGCGACGCAACGATGCTGCTATGAAAAACTATCGCTGGCATTTCCAATTTAGAGGTTTAAATAATAGGGTTTCATCAATTCAATAAAATCAGCCGTATAATTTTCGTTGTCTTTAATGATTAAGTTTTGTTGTACTAATATTTGAGGAACCCTGCTTAATATACATACCGATCTGAAATTTGTATGTTTTGTGGTCTGGCTGATGGTCAACTCCCGTATAATATGCAATTTATTTTCCTCCACCAATTTTTGAAAATAGGATCTGCGGTGATACGGAATCATTACAGATGCAATACCATGATTGGATAATAAATTGTTTACCGCAATTAACAATTCCACTAGTGTAAGGGTAGTGCTGTGCATTGCAGCATTTTTAAATTCATTGGGCGACACCAAATCATTCTCATAAAATGGCGGATTACAAATGATAAGGTCAAATAAATTTGCAGATTGAAATTGGCGAATATCATTTTGAATAACAGCTAATTTTTCCTTCCATACTGATAAACGAAAATTGTGAGACGTTTGCAAAAAAGCATTTTCATCTAATTCAATAGCGGTAATATTTGCGGAAGAAAATTGTGATAACATCAGTGAAAGTAATCCGGTACCCGAGCCGATATCTAAAATATTTTTTTCATGATCATTCAGCAGTGTAGCGGTGTAAGCTCCCTGAATACAGGCATCGGTGCAAACCTTCATGGCACATTTTTCCTGAAAAACTGTAAACTCTTTGAAAGAAAAATAATGATTAGCCATATTACCATGCAGCTCTTGCGAGTGGTTTGATGTTGAGCGGAGAAAAATCATTTTGTAAGAACTTATAGTATGCCGTGATGGCAATCATGCCTGCATTATCGGTACAATATTCAAATTTGGGAATGAATGTTTTCCATTTCATTTCTTCACCTAATTCAATAAATGCTTTTCGCAGCCCGCTGTTAGCACTCACACCGCCAGCTATTGCAATATTTTTAATGCCCGTCTGTAAGGCTGCTTTTTTCAATTTATTCAACAGGATGGTTACAATGCGGTATTGAACAGAAGCACAAATGTCATTCAGGTTTTCTTTTATAAATTGTTCCCGCATTTCTTTATTAACTGTATTTACTTCCCGGTATATATTAGACTCACCGGCATTCTGTAAAAAATATAAAATGGAAGTTTTTAATCCTGAAAAACTAAAACTCAAACCGTCTATTTTGGGTTCCGGAAATTTATATTTTTTTGGATTGCCTTCTTTTGCATATTTATCTACGAGCGGTCCGCCTGGATAAGGGAGCCCTATAAGTTTGGCGGATTTATCAAATGCTTCGCCTGCAGCATCATCAATAGTTTGACCTAAAATTTCAAGATCATCAGGAGCCCGGCATAAAACAATTTGTGTATGCCCGCCGCTTACGGTTAAACATAAAAATGGAAATTCGGGTTTCGGTTCTTCAATGAGGTTGGCTAGTACGTGCGCCTGCATATGGTTAACTGAGATCAAAGGTTTATTAAAAGCAAGTGCTAAAGATTTTGCAAACTGTGCACCCACTAAAAGACAACCGATCAAACCAGGTGAACTGGTAAAAGCAAAAGCATCCATTTCATTTACAGTCATCCCTGCTTTATCTAATGCTGCTTTTACAACGGGTACGATATGCTGCATATGCGCTCTTCCGGCAAGTTCCGGAACCACACCGCCATATTGCTCATGGATCTTTTGTGTAGCTACAATATTTGAAAGAATCTTTCCGTCTACACAAATGGATGCTGATGTTTCATCACAGGAAGATTCAATGGCTAAGATGCTGATCATATTTGTAAAGATAGTAGGGGTTAGGATCGAATGGCAACAACAGGATCTAATTTAGCAGCCTGTGATGCAGGAATGATTCCGGCAAGAATACCCACAACCACACATACCAAAACTGTACTGAACAACATCGGTAAAGAAATGAAAACCGGAAAATTCAACGGGCCGGAAAGTATCAGTGTAAGTATCCACACAAAAAATAATCCGATTGCCCCACCCATAACACACAGGAGAGCTGCTTCCAGCAGAAATTCAAAAAGTATGGTCTTCTTTTTTGCGCCAATTGCTTTTTTAAGTCCGATCACCGGCGTTCTTTCTTTTACAGTAACGAACATGATATTGGCAATACCAAACATGCCAACAATTAAACTGATTCCACCAATGATAGACCCAACAATATTAATCGTAATAAAAGAATCGGAGATAGCTTTACTAAATGCTTCCACACTGTTAAATGAAAAATTATCTTCTTCCCGCGGACTTAACCTTCTTACCTGACGCATTACACCCCGTAATTCATCTATCACAGCAGTTGTTGGTATATCTTCTCTTCCTTTTACTATAATTATCGGATTGGCTACTGATTCATCAATCACCGTACGCATAAATTTGTAAGGCAACATCAGCGCATTGTCGTAATCCCATCCGATAAAACTTTTTCCCTGTTTACGAATCACTCCAACGACGGTGGATTTTTTACCTTTAAATTCCACTTGTTGTCCTATGGCACGTTCTGCTGCTCCGAATAAATTTTCCGCATTTAAATATCCGATTATACAAACGGTAGAAGCGTTGTTGAATTCAGTCTGAGAAAAATATCTTCCGCTTTCAAAAGCAATCGGCTGGATAACAATCTGACCATCATTAATACCATAAATAGCTGCACCATCAATAACATCACCTTTAAACCCTACTGTTCCGCGGGTTTGCATAAGATACGTTACATCATCTGCCAACTGACAGCGGTCTTTGATCCATAATGATTCTTCGTATTTCATAATGGGACGGGAGCGATACTTCCACATGGGCTTATCAGGGCCACCGCCATATTCCCATTTATCAATGTAAATCGTATTGCTGCCTAAACTTTTCACTTCATTCTGAATATTTCTTTCGAGGCTGTTTACGGTTGCCAAAACTCCGATAATACAAAAAATACCAAATGCCACACCGGTAAGACTCAAAGCCGTACGCAGTTTATTATTTTTTAATTCCTGTAAAGTGAGCTTAAGGGAACTCGCTAATATGGTAATCCATTTTTTCAATGATGCAAATATACTTGCACTGTTGTGTAATAACTAAAAGGAGATGGATGAACGGAAGCGGATTGCCTTGAATTGAGATTACGTATTGAAACGGGGAACAATGATTTTACACCTACCTTTGCGCCTCCAAAAATGAACGTTTTCTTCGTATGAAATATATCAATGAAATTAATCGCCGTAAAACATTTGCGATCATTTCTCACCCGGATGCCGGTAAAACCACGCTGACAGAAAAATTTCTGCTGTTTGGTGGTGCTATTCAAACGGCAGGAGCAGTAAAAAGCAATAAGATAAAAAAACATGCTACGAGTGATTTCATGGAAATAGAAAGACAACGTGGAATTTCTGTGGCCACCAGTGTTATGACATTTGAATATGACGGTCACCTCATCAATTTGCTGGATACACCGGGCCACAAAGATTTTGCGGAAGACACCTACAGGACACTGACGGCTGTTGATAGTGTAGTGCTGGTAATAGACAGTGTTAACGGAGTAGAAGCGCAGACACGCCGTTTGATGGAAGTTATTTCCATGAGAAGTACACCTGTGATCGTTTTTATCAACAAAATGGATCGTGACGGAAAAAACCGGTTTGATCTTCTGGAGGAAATAGAAAAGGAATTAAACATTCAGTTACATCCGATGACGATCCCCATCAACTCAGGAAAAGATTTTAAAGGCGTGTATGATTTGCATAAAAAGAGCCTTGTACTTTTTGCGGCAGGAACAAAAGCGAATGATGATTCTGTGATTGAAATAACAGATTTAAACAACCACATTTTAGATGACAAGATCGGAGAAAAAGATGCCAAAGTTTTGCGGGATGATGTGGAACTGATTGATGGTGTTTATGGAGAATTAAAAGATGAAGACTATTTAAGCGGAAAAGTGGCGCCGGTATTTTTCGGAAGTGCAGTCAATAATTTCGGAGTACGTGAAATGCTGGATACGTTTGTAAGAATTGCACCCACACCACGGCCGCGGCATACTACCATACGAGATGTGAAACCGGAAGAAGATAAGTTTAGTGGTTTCATATTTAAGATACATGCTAATCTGGATCCGAAGCATCGCGATAGAATCGCTTTTTTAAGAGTGTGTAGCGGGAAGTTTGAGAGGAATACTTATTATCATCATGTAAGGCTTGATAAAGATGTCAGGTTTACGAATCCCTATAGTTTTTTAGCTCGTCAGAAAGATGTGATTGAGGAAGCATATCCCGGTGATGTAGTAGGATTATTTGATACCGGAAATTTCAAAATCGGTGATACGTTGTCGGAAGGTGAATCTTTTTACTTTACAGGAATACCCAGTTTTTCACCTGAAATTTTTAGAGAAGTAGTTTATAAGGATCCTATGAAGACCAAGCAGTTGGAGAAAGGATTAAATCAGTTAACCGATGAAGGAGTCGCTCAATTATATACACAATATGGTGGAAGCAAGAAGATAATCGGTTGTGTGGGAGAATTACAGTTTGAAGTTATTCAGTATAGGTTATTGCAGGAATATGGTGCATCGGTACAAATGAATAGTTTACCATTTTACAAAGCATGCTGGCTAAGCAGTAACGATCCGAAGAAGCTTCAGGATTTCGTTCGATTTAAACAAGCCAACATTGCCGAAGATAAGGACGGGCATTTGGTATACCTGGCACAAAGTGAATGGTTCCTGAATACTGAAAGAACCAATAATCCGGATATTGAGTTTCACTTTACAAGTGAGATACATAAATAAATCATCTTTGAAAGAAACAACCTGTGAGTTGATTTAAATCTACTTAACATAACACTTAGTTATAAGAAAGACTTATTGCAAACGTTTACTACTGTGATCTTTTGAAGCGTTAATGGAAATTAGCTTTCTAAAAGATCACAGTAGTAAACGCTCTTTTTATCATCAGAGAAATAAGGCTTTTTTATAACTCTATATTATGTTATATAGCTTAGCCTTTGTGTGAGGGGCTTTTGTTTTTCTTTCCTGTGATGCGGAGCGTGTATTTTGTATTTGATTTCTTAAAGTGGCTTAAAGCTATAGCCAAAAACTATATCACCAATTTCTCGCATCATATTTTTAAAGAACGGCTCTTTCATTTCATTTACCGGATTACCTAAATTAGATTGCTTGCAAAAAGCAATTAAATGCATTCTTACTTTAGAGTCAGAATATTTCAAAGGATGCAAAAACATATCGTCATTTACAAAGAAAGATAAATCTTGATTGTAATAATCAGAGGTTGTAATCATTACCCCTACAAAACTATTTTCATATTCATTTGCATCTTCAACTGAAAGGACAATAAACAAATGCGGAACTTTTGTTTGAGGGTGCGGAAAGTAATAAACCTCTCTTTGCTTAATTGGCATAATCTAATGAAAACAATGAATGTGCTGAGATTACCGCAGCAGCTTCCGCATCCTTTGAAGTGGGGATAGGGTTTGGTTTATTGCATTTTTTTAGCGTAAGTCTTAATTCGTATAAACTATCAATTGTATCATTAGTATATTCTAAACCTTTTTTAAGATTTCCTATATAACTTAACTCTGTCAAAAGCGTAGATAAAGAAGCATAGTCGTTTATCAATTCTTGAATGTTATTTAAGATAGCAGACACATCTTTACCGATAAGTGATTCCTTAATTTGATTTGTCTGTAATAGAAAACCCTTAGTAAGTAAATTTTGCCTTAATAGCTTTTTATTAATCTTATTAGCGTGTCGGGTTAGAATAAATTTTTTAAATGCAAAAACTGGTATAAGTTTAAATAGAATCTGGAGTCTATTTATTTTGTCTATCAAAGAATTAATAGAAATAGCTTTTTGAGTGTCGTTATAGTTTAAATAACCAATCATTGAGATAGTATCAAATAACTTTTATTTACTACAAATAATGTGCTTTTTATCCACAAAAACAAATATTGAACAATGAAATTACGATAAATTATCAATAATATATTCATATTATAACCATGATCCATGATTTTTTACTTACTTCCCGTCAATTCATTCCTTTCCCTTATCTGTATTCACTGCATTTCCCGTGGCAGGGGCAGAAAGAAAAACAAAAGCGTAGCGGCTTATTTAACATAATATTAATTATAGGACTAAATCATACACTTAAATACACGATATTTGCACCATGGAATTATTTCAGGAACAACTTAAGAAGCTAAAAATCAATCAATTAAATGAAATGCAGAAAGCAGTTTTGCATTCCATTGAATCTGAAAATAAAATTGTGCTGCTTTCACCAACAGGCTCCGGCAAAACGCTTGCATTCTTATTGCCTTTGCTCGCTTCAATAGAAAACCGTCCCAATGTAATCCAGGGACTAATCATTGCTCCGTCACGTGAACTCGTATTACAAATAGAATCTGTCATTAAACAATTTCAACCTGCCTATAAGATCAC
>JANOAO010000103.1:0-6474 GCA_031411115.1 Bacteroidota bacterium | reverse complement strand
CAAGTAGAACAGATTCAACCATGGGCGGTACCATTCCCAGGTCTTCCGCACATAACAGCATTTTCGTGAATTGCTGTAATTCTTTTATTATTTCTTCGCCGTTGAATTTCCATAGTTCATTATGTCGTTGATGGAAATAATGTTCGTAAAATTTATTTAATGCAAATTGTTCTTTATCTGATAAAGACCTGAAACTATCCGTATGCTGCATATTGATGCGGAAATGAAACAGTCCTTCTTTTTTCAGTAAAATAACATCCTGATCAAACTCATTAAAAGGTTGTGTGAGCTTTTCAATTGATGTATGGATATGATTTTCCCTTAATTCATTTTCTGTGAATCCGATGGCAGGTTCAAAAATACCCATTCTGCCATCTTTCTGATAAACCGGAATACTCCATACTCTGAATAAACCAATAATATGATCAATGCGTAAGGCATCATAATATGTTTCAAGATGTTGTAATCGCCTTCTGAACCAGCAATAATCTTCGGCTTTCATTGCCGGCCAGTTATAAGTAGGGAAACCCCAGTTTTGTCCCGACTGCGTAAAGGCATCAGGTGGCGCTCCTGCATTTTGATCCAAATGAAAAAGTTGTGGAAACATCCATGTATCTACACTATTTCTGCCTACGCCTATAGGAAGATCGCCTTTTAAAATTATAGATTTCTTATGCAGGTATTCAATGGCATCCATGAACTGTAAATGCAGGTGATATTGAATAAAGTAATAAAAGCCAATGTCATAATAAGCATCGTTTTCTCTGCTGGCGAGTTCTTCTACGGCTGATTCATCATATAAATTTAATGAGCTCCATGATGCAAAATCAGCAGTTTTATACAGATCCCGCTGGTAACAAAAAACAGCATAAGGCTGCAGCCATTCCCGGTTTAGATCGAAAAAAGTGAACCAGGAAAAATCATCTTTAAATGTTGTGTTTACTTCATCATAAATAAGCCTTAATAACTTCAATTTTAATTTCATTACATCCTGAATGTGAAAATTTTCCGCAGCATTTAATTCAATTATCCGCTGCCGCACTTCTTCATCTAAAGGAATATCATACAATCGTAACAATTGTTGTACATCCATTAAAACGGGGTGAAGCGCAAATGCTGAAATAGGTGCATAAGGATAAGAATCTGCTTTGGTATGCGTAGCTGTTGTATCAAATAAAGGAAGCAACTGAATCATTTTAATCTGGCATTTAACACACCAGTCGCCGAGCATTTTTAAAGCAGTAAAATCTCCGCAGCCCCAGGTATTTTCGGTAACCAATGCTGTAAGTGGAACATTGATCCCGGCAGCTTTCCATGGCAACAGAGCCAGTTCCGGTGCTGCATTCAGCCACAAGATTTCATTCGTTTGAGGTAAGGTATTAATTGTTCTGTTTTCTCCACGCTCCCATTCGATTATCTCTTTTTTTCTTTTATCAAAAATGGCTATTTTAAATTCAACGGGCAACTTATGATCTGTGATCCTGATTTTCAACATCCAGCCATTATTCTTTTGATGAAACAGCATGGGTTTGCCTGTCCATTTACCAAATTTTTTCCCTTTTCCGGATATGCAGGGAATATGATCCGGATGCATAACCGGTAATTGAAGAAAAATGATAAAATCGGGATGTTTATCATCATTTTTTTTTACAGATGATTTATCGGAAAAAGGAACCTGATATAAGGAAGGTAAGGGTGGATACGTTGCACGTTGAGGTTCATCATGAATAAAAATGTGCTCTCCTGAAATTTTCATGACATCAATCATCCGTTTGGAAGCCAATTCCCGTTCGTTGTCATTTTTCACAATAATATCATACACCAACTTGCTTTCTGAAGGCAATTCATCACGTTCCAGTTCTAAACCCCATAAATTTTCATCAATGAATATCATGGGAAATTCAGTGGTAACAGGCAGTTGAGTGGGATGAAACCTTATGAAAACATTTTCACCGTAGGTAGAATGATAGCCGATTGTAAAGTGTAATTTCATAGAGTAATATTACTAAGAGAAACCCTGAAAGACCCGGAAATATTGGAATTTTTGTAAATGGCTATAAAATAGTTATCAAACCTTATATTTGCACAAATATTTTTTAGAATGGAAACAGCAAAAAAATCTAAAGGTGTTTATTGGATATTATTTTTAATTTCAATCGCAGCCTTTTTTGGCGTTTACGCAGTTGGAGGTGGATATTGCTCAATGGTTCTTCCTTTCAATGTCACTTTCTTTGCACTGGCTATGGATCTTATGTAATCTATTTTATGTATCTTTCGTTTAAACTAACGATCAGTCAGAATTAATCCTGCCCTTCATCCTAAACTTTAAATGTTTTCAAATGACAAAAGATTTCCCAGGTGAAAAGTGGAAAAAAGTAAATTTTGACTTCAAATTCACCAACAAGTACGTATTAGAAGTTTCTAATCACGGTCGTCTCAGAAGTACCAACAAATTTTTTGATGGAGCATTACTAGCCGGTTCCTTTGTGAACGGTTACAAAATTATCCGTCTAAAATTTTTTAAGGAAAGAGATGCTGCAACGCAAAAATCGTTTGATAATATGCAGAAAAGTGCTGCTACTTTAACGCGTAAAATCAAGAAACTTACAGAAGCGAAAGCAAAGAAATCGGAAATCAAAGAAGTTCAGGACCAATTAAAGAACTTAAAAACCAAAATGTCTGAGAAATTTGCAGCAGATGCAAAATTGCGGGTAATCTATTTTCAGAAACTCGTACATAGAATTGTTGCTGAAAATTTTCTCCCTAAACCAGCTGCTTCTAAAACTGTAGTGGCACACATGGATTTTATAAAAGAAAATAACAAGGCGACGAACCTTAAATGGATGTCACCTGAAGAGAATTATAAACACCAGCAGAAAAGTCCGAATGTTATTGAAGAAAAGAAACTGAGAAGAGAGAATCGTCAGCGCCCTTCAACAACTACAAAGCTAAACACTTCCAAAGTTCAGCAATTGAAGAAAATGCTGAATCAGGGAAAGCCTATCAAACAACTCGTTGCTAAATTTGGTATTACAGATACTCAGATCCTGCGTATCAAACGTGGCGAGAACTGGGGAAATGTAGAAGCTGCTAAATAAATGATTTGGTATTATTACGACAGGAGAATTTCAAACTCAATTGATATCTTCCTGTCGTAATTTTTATTTTCCTTTCATCCATTCCTATCCTCCTTTTACAATTAATTTATTCAATTTCACGACTCAAACTAAAAGCAGTCATGAAATTATTTTATCTTTTCATCAGCCTCTTCTTTTTTTCAACAACCCAGGCCCAAAACAGTATTTCCGGTAAAATCACAAATACTGAAGGTATAGCTGTTCCGTCTGCAACCATCTTATTACAAACACAGCAGCTCAAAATAATCCGTTCAACTATCTCAAACAGCAATGGTGAATTTTCATTTGAGAATATTCCAGATGGCAAATATGAATTGATGATATCTTCTGTGAATTACAAAACACAGAAGGTAATAGATGTTGTTCCCGGTGAAAAATCCAGAACGATTTTGTTGCAAACGATTGATAAAGCTTTGCAATCTATTACCGTAACCTCCACCAGACCATTTATTGAACAAAAAATAGATAAGCTGGTGGTAAATGTTGATGCCTCTCCTTCTAATGCGGGCGCAACCGCTATGGAAGTATTAGAAAAATCGCCGGGCGTTACAGTAGATAATGATGGCAATATCAGTCTCAAAGGTAAACAAGGTGTTATTGTAACGATGGATGGAAAACAAACCTACTTATCGGGTGCAGATCTTGCAAACATTCTAAAAAATCTTCCGGCATCCGCTATTGACCAGATAGAGATCATGACCAATCCTTCTTCTAAATACGATGCTGCCGGAAATTCCGGTGTGATAAACATTAAGACTAAAAAAACAAAAATTATAGGATCCAATGGAAGCGTTAGTGTAGGTAATACGATCGGACTTTTTGAGAACAACAACAAAACAGAGGTGATGTATAAACCTACTGTTACCCTCAATTACAATTATAAAAAAGACAAGTTCAATTTTTTTGGTAATGCAGTGTACAATTACCGGGAAGGCCGTAGTTATTTAGATGTAATCAGTAATTATTACCGCAATAATCTAAAGATTGACAGTATCAACCACTTCAATACATTATTCAGAGCAAAGAATAATAACTATACATTAAAACTCGGATTAGATTATGAGCATAATAAAAACAACATCTTTGGAATTGTAGTAAATGGATTTTTATTTGAAGGAAGACCAAGGCCACTTACTCAAACTGTTTTTACAAAATTAAATGGAGATGTTTTTTCGAGGCTTAGTTCATCAACAATCAATAAAATAAGCTGGAATAATATCAGTACAAATTTTAATTACAAACATCTATTCGACAGTACCGGAGAAATAACGCTTGATCTGGATTACAGCCGGTATGATAATGTATCGGACCAATTGTTAAGTACCGGTTTCTTTGATGCAAATTATAATCCAACGGCTGATTCAATTTTCTTAAGGGGACATCTACCTTCTCTTATAAATATATTCGCATTAAAATCTGATTTCTCCAAGTCAACACGCTCAGGATGGAAATTTGAAACAGGAATTAAATCCAGCTATGTTTCCTCAGATAATGTGGTGATTTATGAACGTAACGCCGGATTTGGCTGGATGCCAGATAGCAGAAATAATCATTTCGTCTATAAAGAAAATATAAATGCAGCATACGTTAACATGAATAAGAAATTTTCGAAATGGAGCCTTCAAACAGGTTTACGTTTAGAAAATACAATTACAAAAGGTGTTCAGATTTCGGATAACACCACCGTAAAAAGAAATTATCTGAGTTTATTCCCTTCTCTTTTTGTAAGCAGGCCGGTGAATGAAAAAAATACTTTAACTATATCCGCCAGCAGAAGATTGCAAAGGCCCAATTACCAGGATCTTAATCCTTTCACATTTTTCCTGGATTCACTTTCCTACAAGCAAGGTAATCCTTACCTGACACCACAATTCAGTTATAATTTTGAAATCACACATACGTATAATAATAAAATCAACACTACCTTCAACTATACAAAAACGGAAGATGTAATTTCCCAGATCATCAACCGGAAACGTGGTGCAAACGATGAGATCATTGGCTTTCTCACTACTGATAACATAGCCAGTTACAGCAACATCGGACTTGCTGTTAGTTCTCCGGTTAAATATACCAAATGGTGGAACGGAAGCATTTATATAAACGGTTACAGGAATCATTATAAAGGAACGTATATTGATAATGAATCTGGCATTGCCGAAGTTGTACCGCTGGATTTATCATTTACTTCTTTCACGCTTAACATTTCCAATAATTTTACAATCACCAAAACCATTTCAGGAGAGATAAGCGGCTGGTACCGTTATAAAACCATCGATCAATTAAGTTTAGCCGAACCGATGGCTCAAATCAATTTCGGTTTGGCAAAAAATAAGTTATTCAAAGGAAAAGGTACGTTAAGATTGAGTGCACGTGATCCATTCAACTGGCAGCGTTACAAAGCAACAACACGTTATGGAACTGTAGATATCAACATGAACAACCGGTGGGACAATCGCCAGTATGGCATCAATTTTACGTATCGTTTTGGTAAGACTCAAATTCAACAACGGAAACGATCTTCCGGATCTGAGGAAGAGCAACAAAGAGTTGGGGCGGGGAATTAAAAAATCAGAAATGTAAAATGAAGAATTAAAAACGAAGTCCATTTCAGAAAAATGAATTTCATTTTAATTTCATGATCTAATTTACCCGTTTACTTTTAAAATGTAAGTACTATGATACGCGAAGCAGCCGAAAATGATCTGTTTCAGATAAATGAAATTTACAATCAGGCTGTATTATCCCAATTTGAAACCGGAGATACTCAACCTGTTTCAATGGAATTAAGAATGGATTGGTTCAGGCAACATTCCCATGAAAAATATCCGGTGTATGTGTATGATTCCAATGAGCATATAGCAGGTTGGCTAAGTTTTAGTCCATATCGATTTGGCCGGGGTGCATTTCAATATACAGCCGAAATAAGTTTTTATATGGATGCTAATTTTAAGCAGCAAGGTATTGGAACTCTACTCATCGGCCACGCAATAAACGTAGCTAAAAAATTAAACATAAAAACGCTGATTGCGATAGTTCTGGATGAAAATAAGGTAAGCCTACATCTTTTGAAAAAGTTTAAATTTACCGAATGGGGAAATTTACCAGGTGTTGCAAATTTTCACGGAAAAGAGTGCGGACATATTTATTTGGGATTAAGACTATAATATAAATTCAAAAATAAAAATGTGAAATTGTTCAAGTTTTGCAATAAACTCTCAATGGCCAGACTGCCACCCACACCGGGCATCTGCGCGATGGCCTTGTTCAAGTTATCCACATACGCCTTGTGATGTTTGCCGTGGTGGATATCCATCGTGCGCGCGTCAATGTGCGG
>JANOAO010000102.1:0-73605 GCA_031411115.1 Bacteroidota bacterium | reverse complement strand
TCAAAGTCCTGATTATACTTCAGTTTCAGGGAATGTTACCATGACGAGGCTGACAACTAAGGAAGTGGCCGGTACATTTCAGGGAACAGTTTCAGATAGTTCGGGAAATGTTCTCACCATTTCGGGAGGAACTTTTGAAGGTAGATTTTAGTTAATCAGCTTGTTTAGAAATTTAATATTGCCGGCAATTGCCGGTTTTTTTTTGCTCTATCTTTAATGAAAATCTGAAAATGAAAATTCATCTATGGTCGGTTGGTAAATCAAATGATTCATATGTGAAAGAAGGGATTGAATCCTTTACTAAAAAAGCAGGACATTATTTTAATGTACAATGGACCATTATTCCAACACCAAAAAACGCGGGGATGATGAGTGAAATGGACCTTAAAAAAAAGGAAGGGGAAACTCTGTTGGAACTGATACATCCCGCTGACGTACTTGTTTTGCTGGACGAAAGAGGAAAACCTTTTACCAGTGAATCTTTAGCAACATTTATTCAGCAACGGGCTAATGAGAGTACACGTCAGCTAATTTTTTTAATTGGTGGAGCATTTGGTGTACATGAATCTGTATCTAAAAGAGCTGATTATATTTGGAGCTTATCGCAACTCGTTTTTCCACACCAGCTTGTGCGGTTGATTCTAAGTGAGCAGATATACAGGGCATGTACAATTTTGCGAAATGAAAAATACCATCATTCCTGACAACCTCACAGGTTCCAACCTGTATTTATTGTGTAATAGCCGTACTAATTCGCTTCCAGGTTTGAGAAATATTTTCACCTGTACCATTTCTACCGTTTATCTTTATTTCGTTGGTGTTAACAACAATAATAGCTGCCGGTAAATATTGCGCTGATCCACCTGTGCAGCTACTTTGAAGATTATTTATAGTAAAGCCTCCGTTATTATCAGTTGCAATATTTTTCCATTTAATATCTGTTTCTCTGAAACATTGCGTATTGTTCAATAAATTTTTAAATTTTGCATCCGGTACAAAAGGGTACACCTGAACTGAACTTCCAATAAGGCTGTTGTCTGAATTGGAAGTTAACTCCCATTCTCCGTTGAGAGAAAATACCGTCCCAGTACTGTTAGATGTTTTTTTAATAGTATCACAACTGAATAAGGTAATTAAGGTAAGGAATAAAAAGATGTTTTTCATATGATATTAATTTCAAAAAACATACCATAAACGCATGGCGCTAATTCAGTAATTTTGACAAAATTTATTCATGGATTTTCAGCAATATCCCATCACTTATTTTCTTATCGCTGCCAATGTTGTGATCTCACTGATCGGATTTTCCAATGCGGAATTTCTGAATAAAACAATTTTATGGCCGTATTATATTAAAAGAAATAATGAATACTGGAGAATGATCACTTCCGGTTTTTTACATGCAGATTACATGCATTTGTTCTTCAACATGTTTACTTTATTTTTCTTCGGAAAAAATGTGGAACTGATTTTTGATGTACTCGGTCTGGGAGGAAAAGCCATGTATCTGGCATTATATTTTGGCGCACTTATCGTGTCAGATATTCCCACAACAATAAAACATAAAGATGATTACCAGTACCGCGCTTTAGGTGCTTCAGGAGCTGTTTCAGCCATAGTTTTTGCAGCCATCATCTTTAATCCTTGGGGGAAAATATTATTATATGGCACCATCGGGATCTCTGCATTGTTATATGCGGTACTTTTCGTGGTGTACTGTGTATACATGGGAAAACAAAATGCCGATAATGTAAATCATGATGCTCATTTGTGGGGATCCTTATTCGGTCTGGCATTTACAGGAATTTTGATCGGTGTTTTACAACCTGTTTTGTTTGATGGAATTTTAGAACAATTAAAAGATCCTTCAATTTTTGGGCACTAATTGTAATCGGACAATTTTTTTTGTTTCCGGGCTGATGCGATAACGATCATCTAATCTTAATCCTACCAGCCATATAATTTTTTTATTGGATTCTAAAACCCATGTTTGTTCTTTTTCCAGTGTTGATAATTTCTGATCAATTAAAAACCGGCTGATCTTTTTTTTCTTTTTCATTCCAAGCGGATAAAAATAATCGCCTTGTTTCCATTTTCTCAACAATAAAGGAAATTGAATGAGCGCCAAATCTAATTGAACCATTGTATTTTCTTTCAGAATATTTCCATCAAAATCTTCTTTAATTATTTTCATTTTGAAACGATCTGTTTCTACCGTTGTATCCTGATCTTCTATCACCAACACTTTAGGTGTAACAGTTAAAACGGGACTAATGATAAGCCACTTCCTGTTTCTTAATATACGGTGAGTTGATGAAAGAATATATTTACCGGAAGGTGCATGCAATAATTTTTCGATCTCAGAAGTTTGTGTTGCGTTGAATCCATACTTTACCGAAAATTCATAGATCATGGTTTGATGGGCTGGTGACTTTAATAATTTAAGTACCGGTATATAATGTCCGTCGGGTTTTATTTCAATTAGTTTTTGTAAAGCAGCCTTACAAAATTCATCATAGATGATCTTAATATCCCTGAATTTTTCAGTCTGGTGAATAAGGTGTCCGCTCACACCGGGTATTAATTGATTGAGTGCAGGAATAACGGAATGCCTGTAAAAATTCCGTGTGTATTTTTCTGATAAATTAGAGGAGTCCTCTCTGAATAATATTTTGTTTTCTTTCGCATACAAAACAATTTCCTCCCTTGTGGCAAATAAAAGTGGCCGGCAAATTTTTCCATTCTTTGGAAGAATTCCTTTCAAACCATTAATACCTGTTCCTTTAAAAAAATTCATCAGCATGGTTTCCACATTATCATCTGCATGATGGGCTGTAAGTATATAATCGAATTGATTTTCCTGCAGAAGTTGTTCAAACCATTTATACCTTACAATACGGGCAGCTTCTTGTATGGCGTATTTATTTTTTAATGCGAAATCCTGAGTTTCAAACCGTTTTATATAAATCTGATCTTTGTTTTGTGAGGCTAGTTCATACACATAAAATTCATCATCATCACTCTCCTGTTCCCGCAATTGAAAATTACAATGCGCTATGGCAAGCGGAATTTGTAAACGTTTACAGATATGCCATAACACCATAGAATCGATGCCGCCGCTAACGGCAATCAATACCTTTTGCCTGAAATGGAAAAGCTGTTCGTGCTCAATAAAATGTTCAACTTTTTTTAGTAAATCCATGTATCAGGTTGTGAGATCATCATACGCCATTTGCAGTTCACTGAGTGCATGCCGGTCATTCAACTTTCTGCATTCTTCCATTCCTTTTTCATATACAAGTATCGCTGCTTCCGGCTCTTCCATTCGTTCCAGCAAACGGGCCAGGTGATAATAAGAACCCACATATCCGGGCTCATTTTCCAGAATCGATTCAAATAAAGCCCGAGCTGTAATATCATCTCCTTTTTTCACCATTTCCAAAGCCAGGGCATGTTTTAAAAAACTATCCTCCGGCGAGGTTTTCAGCATGTCCATCAATTTCTCTATTCTTTCCATTCACTTTTCTTTCAATTCGTTTTCAACTATATTTGCATCACGCATAAACTATAGTTGCATAAACAACCTTTTTAAAATAAATCTTTCCGCATGAAGATATTAGTATGTATCAGCAAAACACCTGATACAACGGCAAAAATAGCCTTCACTGATAACAATACGAAATTCTCCAATGAAGGTGTTCAGTGGATTATCAATCCATACGATGAATGGTATTCATTAGTGAGAGCAATTGAATTGAAAGAAGCAGATCCGTCCGCTATTATTCACCTGATTAATGTAGGTGGAGCAGATAGCGAACCAATTATAAGAAAAGCCCTTGCATTAGGTGGCGATGAAGCCATCAGAGTAAATGCGGAAAATGCTGACAGTTTCAGCATTGCTTCTCAAATAGCGGCTGTTGCAAAAGATGGTAATTATGATCTTGTTTTTACCGGTAAAGAAACGATTGACTATAACGGTTCTTCTATTGGTGGAATGGTTGCAGAAATTCTAAACCTTCCTTATATATCTCATGCTATCAAATTTGATTTGAATGGCTCGCAGGCAACCGTGATCCGAGAAATTGAAGGTGGTGAAGAAACCAATGCCGTTCAGCTTCCTGTGGTGGTTAGTTGTCAGAAAGGAATGGCAGAACAACGTATTCCAAATATGAAAGGAATAATGGGCGCCAGAACCAAACCTTTGAAGGTAATTGAACCTGTAAACACAGATATGTATACAGAATTGGCCTCTTACGATCTTCCTCCTGCCAAAGCAGGTGTAAAATTGGTTTCACCCGATCATCCGGAAGAACTGGTAAGACTTCTTCATGAAGAAGCCAGAGTGATCTAAATCCATTTTTAAAATTTATAATCTCAACTCATGAGTGTTTTAGTATTTATAGATCAGGCAGATGGCCATATAAAAAAATCTTCTTTGGAAGCAGCTTCTTATGCGTCACGCATTGCCGAAAGTATGGGATCACATGCTGAAGCGATTACCATAGGAAAATCAGAAGATGATCTTGCTTCACTAGGAGAATATGGCATAAAAAAGGTTCACACAGTTGATAGCGTAACGGGAACAGACAGTCAGATATATACATCTGTAATCGCACAAGCCGTGGAAGCTACGGGAGCGGATATTATCATTTTCAGCAACAACTCTTCTGCGAAAGCAATAGCTCCGCGGTTAAGCGTAAGGATAAAAGCAGGATTGGTATCCGGAGCTGTAGCACTACCAGAAACCGCTAATGGATTTATTGTACGGAAAACTGTATTCAGCGGAAAAGCGTTTGCAAACATTAGCGTAAAAACGGAAAAGAAGATCATTGCTTTAAACCCGAATTCATTTCATGTGGTTAAAGGAAGCGGCGTTGCCGAAGTTGTGGCTTTTAATGCCAACGTGGAAGCTTCCAGGGTAACAGTAACGAATGTAAATAAAATAACGGGTGAAATTCCATTGGGTGAAGCAACTGTTGTGGTAAGTGGCGGACGCGGTTTAAAAGGGCCGGAAAACTGGGGATTTGTAACAGACCTTGCGAAACTATTAGGCGCAGCAACAGCCTGCAGCCGTCCGGTTGCAGATATTCACTGGCGCCCGCATCATGAACATGTAGGACAAACAGGTTTAGCCATTGCACCAAATTTGTATATTGCCATTGGTATCTCTGGTGCTATCCAGCATTTGGCGGGTGTGAACCGAAGCAAAACTATAGTTGTAATCAACAAAGATCCGGAAGCGCCCT
The DNA here is from genome assembly GCA_031411115.1 of Bacteroidota bacterium. Classification (GTDB taxonomy): domain Bacteria; phylum Bacteroidota; class Bacteroidia; order Chitinophagales; family Chitinophagaceae; genus Ferruginibacter. Next base: position 68,359 of record JANOAO010000102.1, on the reverse strand, counting down.
TCTTTAAGGCAGCAGACTATGGTATTGTTGGCGATATATTTGAAGTGATGCCTAAGATCATTGACGCTGTAAAAAAATTAAAAGGTGTAGCCTGATTTCAGGTAAGCCATAATGAATAATGATAAAGCCTTTCAACTTATGGTTGGAAGGCTTTAATTTTTATATTTGCAAATCAAATCACGAAAGAAGGGATGAAAAAAATAGAGCTGGAAATAGTGGCATTATCTCATAGTATTACGCAAACACACTCCTACGCTGTGGTTTTGGGTGAAATAAACGGACTTCGCCGCCTTCCCATTGTGATCGGTGGTTTTGAAGCACAGGCTATTGCAGTGGCACTGGAAAGAATGAGTCCCAGTCGCCCGCTCACACATGACCTTATGAAAAATTTTATGATGGCTTTTAATGTAGACCTTCATGAAATTGTGATCAATGATCTTCAGGAAGGAATTTTTTATTCTAAATTGATTTGTAGTTCACCTAACGATACTGTTGAAATTGATTCGCGAACTTCAGATGCACTGGCGCTGGCTGTTCGCTTTGGATGTCCTATTTATACGTATGATAATATTCTGGATCAGGCAGGCGTTTTAATGGAAGATGACGGTAAAAAACCCAAAGAAAATACGCCCATTACCACTGAAAGCGGCGGAAGCGATAATCTGAAAGCTTTAAGTCTGGATGAACTCAACACCCTTTTAGCTGAAGTACTGGAGCAGGAAGATTATATTAAAGCCATTGCCATCAGGGACGAAATTAAAAGCCGTGGCAAATAACCATTCCTTATGGTTGAATTTCCGAACAGTAAAATAAATATAGGGTTGTATGTAACCGGAAAGCGGCCAGACGGATTCCATAATATACAGACGCTTTTTTACCCGGTTCCCATCCGTGATATTTTGGAAATCATTGAAAGTGATGATGGTCAGTTCCATTTTAAATCCAGCGGGTTATCCATAGGTAATAATGCAGATAATCTTTGTGTAAAAGCCTATCATTTATTACGCGAACATTTTTCTGTTCCGCCTGTAAAAATGCATTTACACAAAATCATTCCTTCAGGTGCCGGATTGGGCGGAGGTTCTGCAGATGCTTCTTTTACACTTTGCTTATTAAACAAAAAATTCAACCTTGGTATAAGAGAAAGCCAGTTGGAATTATTTGCAGGAATGCTAGGCAGTGATTGTCCTTTTTTTATATTAAATAAACCGTGCATTGGTACAGGCAGAGGGGAAATTCTGGAACCGGTGGAACTCGATCTGTCCACGAAACATATACTCATCATTAATCCGGGCATTCACGTAAACACATCATGGGCATTTTCTCAACTAAAGCACACCAGTCCGTCTATTAATTTGCAGGAGATATGTCAAATGCCCGTTGCCATTTGGAAAGATAATATCAGGAATGATTTTGAAGAAGCCTCCTGCAGACAATTCCCAGAAATCTCACATATCATTGATTGGATGTATCATAATAATGCATTGTATGCCTCCATGACCGGAACCGGAAGTTCTGTTTATGGAATTTTTGACATTAAGCCTGCTGAACATCCTTTTCCGCCACATTATTTTTTTCGGTGGGTTTAATTTATATTTGCGGTATCAAAAAGATGCTCTCCATATTATCTGCTAATCTCGATCTGCTTAATCATCGAAGTTAAATACTGCAACCCTCACCTTACATGGAGGTCTTATTGCATTTTTTTTTAAATTCTACATTTTCAATTTCTAATTTTTAATTTCTATTATATGCATTCAACAATTGCTTTAACAGCAAATACAGCTCATTATATTGAACAGGAGGAAAAATACGGCGCTCATAATTACCATCCACTTCCGGTAGTTTTACAAAAAGGTTCCGGCCCGTTTGTATGGGATGTGGACGATAAAAAATACTATGATTTTTTAAGCGGATACTCTGCCGTAAATCAGGGACATTGCCATCCAAAGATCATCAGCGCACTTACAGAACAGGCGCAATTACTCACGTTAACTTCACGTGCATTTCATAATAATTTACTGGGGAAGTATGAGTCATACCTTACCAACCTGTTAGGTTATGATAAAGTATTACCGATGAACACCGGCGTTGAAGCGGTGGAAACTGCCATGAAACTATGCCGCAAATGGGGTTATGAAAAGAAAGGCATTCCAAAAGACCAGGCAAAAATAATTGTATGCGATTCCAATTTTCATGGACGAACAATTGGTGTGATTTCTTACAGTACAGATCCATCCGCAACAAAAAATTTCGGGCCATTCGTTCCTGGTTTTATAACAATCCCTTTCAACGATTTGTCTGCATTGGAACTGGCTTTTCAGGACAAACATGTTGCTGCATTTTTATTTGAACCAATACAGGGCGAAGCTGGCGTGATGGTGCCGGATGAAGGATATTATAAAGGCATTAGAAATTTGTGTACAGAATATAATGTGTTGATGGTGGCCGATGAAATTCAAACGGGACTTTGCAGAACAGGTGAAATGCTGGCTTGCGATCATGAAAATGTACGTCCTGATATTGTAATCCTCGGCAAAGCATTAAGCGGTGGAATTTTACCGGTAAGTGCAGTTTTAGCAGACGATGAGATCATGCTTACTATCAAACCAGGCGAACATGGAAGTACCTACGGTGGCAATCCCCTGGCGTGCAGTGTGGCTATAGCATCTCTTAAGGTATTGGTAGACGAAAAAATGGCTGCAAATGCTTTAGAAATGGGAGAATTATTCAGAAATGAACTCGCAAAAATTCAATCACCCTTTATTAAGATTATTCGGGGAAGAGGATTATTAAATGCAATTGTAATTGAACATCATGATCCGGAGGCTGCATGGAATTTATGTTTAAAACTGATGGAAAACGGACTTCTGGCCAAACCAACTCATGGCGATAAAATCAGATTCGCACCACCACTCGTTATCAATGAAGAACAGATACGTGAAGCAGTAAACATCATTCAAATAAGTTTATCAATTTTACAATAATGGATACACATCTTCATCATGATCTGCCGCATACTGAAACACACCTTAAAAGTTCAGATTTTTTAAGAGATATTGTAATTGGTATGAGTGACGGACTTACCGTTCCGTTTGCACTGGCAGCAGGGCTGAGTGGTGCGGTGGATAATAGTTCCATAATAGTAATAGCCGGCATTGCCGAAATTGCTGCCGGAAGCATTGCTATGGGCCTTGGCGGATATCTGGCAGGAAAAACAGAACAGGATCATTATAACAGTGAATTGAAAAGAGAATTTTATGAAGTAGAAAATTTGCGCCAACGCGAAATAGAAGAAACAAAAGAATTTTTTGCTAACATAGGCTTAAGCGAATCTTTACAAACACAGGCCACAGAAGAAATTGCACAGGATAAAAAACGCTGGGTTGATTTTATGATGAAGTATGAACTGGGGCTCGACAAACCTGATCCTGCAAGAGCAAAAAAAAGTGCGATGAATATTGGTTTATCCTATGTTGCAGGAGGAATAATACCATTAAGTCCTTATTTTTTTATTACAGATTCTACTGAAGCTTTAAAAATTTCAGTGATTGCTACACTGATCTGTTTATTCATATTCGGATATTTCAAAAGTAAATTTACCGGCGTCAATAAATTATCCGGCGCATTAAGAGTAATGCTGATAGGTGCTGTAGCAGCAGGTGCAGCTTTTGGTGTTGCAAAAATTTTAGAAGGATGATCAGTTGAGAATGGGCGTATCAATTGAATGTTTAACATTGCTGGAAATATTTTCGATCGTCCATGGAATTTTTTTCACAAATGGATGCTGCCTTACCGGGCATTCTAGTTTATCGCATATCGGGCAGGAAAAATTCAGACAGCCATCAGAATGCACAAACAATTCTACTGATTCACCATATTCTTTTCTTACAAGCGTTGACAAATCATCAATCTCTTTATGCGCTTCATGAACATTAAAATACCATGGTACTGTAAGATGGCAATCGAGATGCAGGATAGCTCCATATTTAATAATTCTAAGATTGTGCAGATCTATCCAGTTAGCATTTCTGTTATTGTTAAGGGTTTCCACCATTCTTTTTAACAGCGATTCATCTGCGGCATCCATAATACCAGCAATAGAACTGCGAATGATATTGTAACCGGTGTAAATAATCACCATCGCAAAAATCATCGCAACGGCACTGTCAATCCAGGTAACATGGGTAAAATATAAAGTGAGTAATCCTATAATAATTCCCGCAGTTGTATAGGTATCGCTTTTTAAATGGCGACCACTTGCAATTAAAGCCAGTGAATTATTTTTCCTTCCATATTTTTCGCACACAGTTCCCGCCATGTAATTGATGGCCGCACTCACCGCAATCAGGATCAAACCGATATCCAGCTTTTTTATCTCATGCGGATTTGCAAGATTATTAGCAGCTTCCCAGATAATAAAAATTCCCGCAATGGTGATCATTGTACCTTCCACGGCTGCAGAAATAAATTCTACTTTACCATGGCCGTAAGGATGATCCGGATCTCTAGGTTTTCCGGAAACATACAACGCATATACCCCAAACAAGCCTGCCGCTACATTTACAATACTTTCCAGTGCGTCCGTCAAAATAGCTACAGAGTTGGTGAGATACCAGGCAATGATTTTTACTGCAAATAAAACCACGGATAAGGCAGCGATACCTTTTTGAATTTTCAGGTTTTGAGCAGATGTAGGCAAATCTTGAAATTGAGCGTTAAAGATAATTGAACCGTTTATGCAATGGCTGCAAAAAATGTGAAACAGGCTGAAATTACTGAGGCATCTACCCTTATTTTTGTGACCAAATTAGATTGTTATGAATTTTCAGTTGTCAGAAGAACATAAAATGATCCAGCAGGCTGCACGAGATTTTGCGGTTAACGAATGTCTTCCGGGAGTTATAGAAAGAGATGAATTACAAAAATTTCCAAAAGAACAGATAGAAAAACTGGCTGATCTAGGATTTATGGGAATGATGGTAAAACCGGAATACGGTGGCAGCGGACTGGATACGGTGAGTTATGTACTGGCAATGGAAGAGATCAGCAAAATTGACGCAAGTGTGAGCGTGTGTATGAGTGTGAACAACAGCCTTGTTTGTTACGGTCTGCAGGAATATGGCAATGAAGATCAAAAGCAAAAATATCTTTCACCTTTAGCGCAGGGAAAAAAAGACGGAGAATTATACATTGGCGCATTTTTATTGAGCGAACCGGAAGCAGGCAGCGATGCCACTTCACAAAGAACAACCGCAGAAGAAAAAGCCGATCATTATTTATTAAATGGCACTAAGAACTGGATCACCAATGGCGGATCAGCAAGCGTTTATCTGGTAATTGCACAAACAGATCCTGCCAAAGGAAGTCGTGGAATAAATGCTTTCATTGTTGAAAAAAACTGGCCTGGTGTGGTGGTGGGTGCAAAGGAAAATAAATTAGGCATTCGTGGAAGTGATACACATACTATTTTATTTAATGATGTAAAAGTTCCAAAAGAAAACCGCATCGGTGAAGACGGATTCGGTTTTAAATTCGCCATGAAAACATTGGCTGGCGGAAGAATTGGAATTGCTTCGCAGGCTCTGGGAATTGCCAGTGGAGCTTTTGAACTGGCATTAGCGTACAGCAAACAGAGAAAGGCTTTTGGAACTGAGATCATGAATCATCAGATCATACAGTTTAAACTATCTGACATGGCAACGCGTATTGAAGCAGCCCGTTTATTATGCCTTAAATCTGCCTGGCAAAAAGACCAGCATGAAGATTATACTTTAAGCAGTTCAATGGCAAAAGTATTCAGCAGTGAAACGGCCATGTGGACCGCCACGGAAGCTGTACAGATTCACGGAGGATATGGTTTTGTAAAAGAATACCATGTAGAACGTTTGATGCGTGATGCCAAAATTACTCAGATCTATGAAGGAACGTCAGAAGTACAGCGTATTGTGATTAGCAGAACGATATTGAAATAAATAAATTTTGATGTGCCTATTGAGTCCTCTTTTAAGAACAAAAGAGGACTTTTTATATCCCAACCTTCTAGGTTCACCAACCTTATTAATCATCTTATAGAACATTAACCTAATTTTATCCGATAATAACTATAGCCCCAATTCACTAAAATTTAAGTTTCATATTTTGTACAAATACATTTTTTCTCATGGCCTTTTATAAAGACAATTTTGAAAAGCTGAAAAAAGAATGCGAAATCAATAATATAACACTTGTAGCAGTCAGTAAAATCAGAACGGAAGCGGATATCATACAGGCATACAACTGCGGGCAGAGAGATTTTGGCGAAAATTATGTTCAGGAACTGGTTGCTAAAGCGGAAAGTTTACCAAAAGATATCCGTTGGCATTTTATTGGCCATCTTCAAACTAATAAAGTAAAATACATTGCACCTTTTATACACCTCGTTCATGGAATTGACAATGAAAAATTATTGTCAGAATTAAATAAACAAGCCGCCAAACTGGATAAAAAAATTAATTGCTTGTTGCAATTACATATTGCCGAAGAAGAAACAAAATTTGGTTTCAGTGCAGAAGAAGTTATTGCATTAGATTTCAGCCGCTACCCTTTTTTAAATATTTGTGGATTGATGGGAATGGCCACTTTTACCGATGATAAAACGCAGATTCAAAAAGAATTCCTTGTACTTTCTGAATTATATAAAACGCTTCAAAAAAAACACACAGCTTTCACCATATTAAGTATGGGCATGAGCGGCGATTATGACCTTGCTATCCGGGAAGGAAGCAACATGATTCGGGTAGGCAGTTTGTTATTTGGTGAAAGAAAATGATTAGTGAACGAATAACTGTACATTTTGCTGATCATTTCCAGAGATAATTTTAACGATATACGATCCACTAAATGCGAATGGAATAGGTAAACGAATTTCCTGATTTCCTTTACGGATCAAAATATTTTTGTTCAAAACCAATTGTCCCTTAGAATTTATAATACTTAAAGATGACTGCTGTAATTTATCAGCATATATTTTTAGCTGAATATCATTTCCGCTTTTTACAGGATTAGGAAAGATCTGCTGCACATAAAATCCCTGTACATTTATTTGAACCGACCTTATATTCGATCTTGCATAACTGCCATCAAGATCTACGATCTGTAAACGATAAAAAACAGGTTTACCAAATTGTGTGACCGCATCATCGATGAACGAATAATTATTCTCATATCTTCCGCCCCTTGCGTTAACCGTTCCAATGTTTTGAAATTGAATTTGATCATAACTTCTTTGAATGATGAAATGACTGCTGTTAACTTCCGCATTTGTTTTCCAGAACAGTACTACTGTTTTTTGTTGACCCGATGCTTCAAACGACAGCAGATTTAGTGGAACAACAGAACAGGTTGCGGAAGGCTGGAAACCATCCTCCACAGGATCTGTATCTGTACCATCCGTTAAGTAAGGAATGAATGTAACATCTCCGGTAATGGTAGCTGCAATAGCTGCTGACACAGTAGTACCAAACCAGTTACATTTTGCATCAAAATTGGCTGAATTTGCATTTGAAATACTTGACGTATTTGCCACGATCGAATTAAAATATGCTTTATTATTTACCGAAGCTGCATTGTCTTCTGTAAGTGAAATGCCCACTCCATTGTTATTAATAAAATTATTTTGAATAAGATTATCAAAAGTAGAATCTGTAGCTGCTATACGAATTCCTATGCTGGTATTATTGATAATGGTATTTTTTTCAATTAGATTTCTTCCTTTGGTAATCAACATGCCCGTACCATTATTATCAGAAATATTTGCCCGAATGGTATGCCCGTTACTTGCCGTAAAAGTATAGCCTGCCGTAAAACATCCGCTTACAAAATTGTAACTAATTTCCGAAGGAAGATCCCTGCCGCCATCCATATAAATACCTGTTCTTAAATTGGTTACCTTATTATTTTTTATGAGGTAGCTGTGCGTCCGAACAGCCGCATTGGATCGTGTAGATATTCCTTGTTGCTGTGTAAAAATATTTACGGAACCCGTAACTATATTATTAATGATAATGGTTCTCAATCCACGAGATTCAATGCCTCTTAAATTTGTTCCTATATTAATTGAAAATCCGTCCACTGCAATACTATCTGTATTTGCTCCAAAATAAAATGCGCCTGCAATATTGGATTCATTTGATCCTCTTACAGACATTGGATCAGGCCATGCAGGTATACCCGATTTTGCACCTCTGATCACTAATCGCTTGGTTATAAAAATATCACCTGATGCATAATTACCTGCATCAACCATAATAGTATCGCCTGCAGATGCCACACCTATGGCAAAAGATATTGTAGCAAATGGAAATGCGGCAGATCCGCTGTTGGCATTATTACCAATGGAACCAGTGTATACATCACCTGCTGTTGAACCATCATTCACATACCACGTACCGGCATTTACGCTAACATTGCATAAAATAAAAATGATACATAAAATAAGATATTTTTGACAAATGACAGACCTGAAATGTGTAGCGAAAAGGTGTTTCATATAGATGAGTTAAGCATGAGCAGCTCTTGCAATTTAATCTTTTCAGGAAATTAACAATAGAATTATGTTAGAGGATTTATGGAAATCGGCAGAAATCTCTTCTATATGTTAAATTTTTCTTTTATAGTCTGTTTATAAGCAGATGAATAAATAACTTTATCGTACAGCATATCATGACGTCAGCATTCGAAATAGAAAAAAACAGGAAGGCATTCATTTATACAGCAGCCATCTGTACATTCATTTTACTATTATTTTTTATCATTCGTTGGAAAAATATTCCTCCTCCGGAACCTGTGATTCAGGATTTGATGGAAATCAATCTTGGAAATAATATGGATGGGCTAGGTGAAGAACAACCGTTAGTAAAAGGTGATCGTGGAAGAGCAAGGCCTGAAGAAATAAAAGAAAGACCTGTTCCCTCTCAACCGGATAAAGTAATACCGGAAGATGATGGCGATGGCGCAGAGATCGTAAAACCTGTAAAGGTTAGTAAGGTAATAACTAAGGCTCCAAATCCAACACCCGTAAAACCTGTTCAAAAAGCTAAGGTTACTTATAATTCTCCAACCGGAGAAGGAAAAGGAAATTCCACAGAAGACAATGGATACAAATACCAGGGAAATAAAAAAGGTCCTGGTGATAATGGTGTTCCTGAAGGACATCCTGATTCATATGGCAATACAGCCGGCGGTGCTGTTGGAGGACCCAAAGTAATAAAAGGAAATCGGCAGATCATTAAAAGTTACGCTTTCGACAGCGATCTGAAAAAAGCAACAGTGTATGCAGAAATAAGAGTTTCCGCATCTGGATCAGGAACATATATACGTTCTGTAAAACCTACTTCTAATTACGAAGCTGCTTATGCTAATGAAATACGCAGATTCCTTCCGAATATAAAATTTAATAATTCCCGTGATGAATCTGTTGTAACCGTCAAATTCAATTTTGTAGAAAACTAAGTTTAATAGAGGGTAAGTAATCTCTTTAACTTTGAGCATGACTTACGTTGAAACGCTGAATTATCTTTATGCCCGATTGCCTATGTACAGCCGGATCGGGGCTGCTGCGTATCGGGAAAATCTGGGAAACATCATTGCCTTGTGTGATGCTCTTTCAAATCCCCAGCATTCTTTACGTTGTATTCATATTGCAGGAACAAACGGTAAAGGCAGCACCAGTCATATGTTGGCAGCGATCCTTCAAAAATCCGGATACAAAACCGGTTTGTATACATCCCCGCATATTTATGACTTCCGGGAACGTATCCGTATTGACGGAGAAATGATTTCGGAACAATTTATTATTGATTTTACAGAATCGATTAAAGAAATCTGTAGACAAATTGAACCTTCTTTTTTTGAAGTTACGGTTGCCATGGCATTTGCATGGTTCGCTCAAAATAAAATAGATTATGCGGTAATTGAAACTGGTCTCGGTGGAAAACTTGACAGTACGAATATCATTACACCTATTCTTTCTGTGATTACAAATATTGGTTATGATCACATGGACATCCTGGGCAATACACTCGAAAAAATTGCTGCCGAAAAAGCCGGCATCATCAAACAGTATATTCCTGTGGTGATTGGTGAAACAATCGCAGAAACCAAACCTGTTTTTGAAGGAAAAGCTCATCAACTTTCCAGTAAATGTATTTTTTCTGAAGATGAATGGCTGGTGGAATATATTGAATCAACAGACAATCTTTTGATCTGTCATTTTAAAGATGTGCAGACTGGTGTAGTGGAAAAAATTCAATCGGGTTTAAAAGGACTATATCAGGTGAATAATATCAGAACAGTTCTTTCCGCCGTGAAAGAATTAAGGAATACGCTATCAATACCGGAAGAAGCCGTGCATAATGGAATTGATCAGGTAAAAAAATTAACCGGCATTTTTGGAAGATGGGAAATTATTGAAAGCCATCCCACCGTTGTGTTAGATGTGGCGCATAATAAAGAAGGTATCCTGGAGATTGTGAATCAACTGAATATTAATCATCCTGGTGCTAACTTTCATTTTATTGTAGGATTTGTGAAAGAAAAAAATATGGATGAATTGTTTACCTGCTTCCCGGAAAAATCAGTTTTTTATTTTACACAGGCTCATATTCCAAGGGCATTGCCGCACGAAGAATTGAAAACCTTAGCTGCCATACAGGGTGTAAAAGGAGAAAGTTTTGATGATGTGAATGATGCTATCTTTTCAGCAAAAAAAGCTGCAACAGAAAAAGATGTAATAATAGTATGCGGAAGTTTCTTTGTGATCAGCGAAGTAAAAATCAACTGAGAAGATCAGGATATTGCTGAAGCAGAAAATCAAATCCTACATGTAAACAAAGTGCATGCATACTCTGACGTATCTCGTTATGCTGCATCATCATTTTTACATCCGGCAAACTTTTGAACAACAGGTCTATTTCCTCATTGGCATCCAGATGCTGTTCAGCCGTTTTAATTCCACCGAATGCAATGAACATATGCGTATAATTATTTAATACACCGGGATTGGCTGCCGTGAAACCTAAATAATGTATACTGGAAAATGTGTAACCTGTTTCCTCCTGCAATTCACGGAGAATTGCCTGTTGCGGTTGTTCTCCTTCATCCATAAATCCTCCGGGTAATTCAGTTAATATTTCATTTAACGGATGCCGATATTGTTTAACCATGATCACCTCCTTTTTTTCGGTGATGGCCATAGCAACAACGGATGCTGGCAATTCGACTACATAGTATGGATCTACTATTTTACCTTTTTCCGTTTGGTATCGGTCTTTTCTGGCAGTAAAATAGGGATGCTGCTCAATGTATTCAGAATGTAAATTAATTGTTGCCATATTGCATTTATTTCCAGTTCATTCTCTCGCGGGTGGCGTTGATATGCGCTGTATGATGACGACCATGCCATGCATAATTACCCAACAAATACCATAATGTCATTTCTTTCTTGTGTTCCGGATGGTATACTTTTCTTTGAAATTGCTCCTCAGTAATATGTTTCAAAATTTCATACCAGCGGGCATGTAAGGCATGTAAAATAGTAAGCGATAAATTGGTGGGAAGATGAATAGAATCTTCCATTTCTGCCCAACGTTTTTCATCATAAGGTTTAATAGAAGGAAGGTCTTCCGTTAAGCACAATTTAAAACGTATGTAAGCATTCATATGACTATCGGCCACATGATGCACCACCTGTTTCAACATCCATCCGCCTTCTCTGTAAGTTGTATTCAATTGTTCCTGATCCAGATTGATCGTGGCATATTCGAGTTGAGTAGGCAATGCCTGAATATCAAGCAACCATTCTCCTTTTTGTTTTTCAGAGAATGGTTGCTCAACATATTTACCGATTGGATATTTTAAAGTATCCATTATTTTTTGGCCGGCTTGATATCTAATAAGTTAATCTCAAAAATTAAAGTAGAACCCGGTTTGATCGTACCGCCTGCACCTCTGTCTCCATATGCCAGGTCACTTGGTATGGTCACTTTCCATTTAGCACCTTTAGGCATCAGTTGTAAAATTTCTGTCCATCCGCGGATTACGCCATTTAATGGAAAACTTGCCGGTTCTCCTCTGTCAACTGAACTATCGAATTTTGTTCCATCGATTAATGTTCCGGTATAATGTACAACAACGGTATCAACTGCTAATGGTTTTGCTCCATTTGCATCACCGGCTTCCAACACTTCATATTGTAAGCCGTTAGGTAAAGTGGTTACTTCTTTACGTTTTGCATTGCTGGCCATATATGCCTGACCTTTTTGTTTTTCAGCACCTGCTTTTTCAGATTCCTGTGCGCTCTTCTTTTTTCCGAAAACTTCCATTTGCTTTTGCAATTTTTCTGAACATTGCTCCTGTGTCATCAATGGTTTACGGTTTTTGAATGCGTCATCAATCGCACGTGCTAACAACGCTGCATTCAATTCAGTAATACCCTGATCTTTCATATTCTGTGCGATACTCACACCTGCAGAATAGCTGAAAGAATCGAGTAAATTTTTCATAGCCGGTGCCGGCGGTGTTACCGTTTTAACAGCTACTTTTTTAACCGTTGTTTTGGTAGTTTGTGCAAAAATTCCGGTTGAACAAACCAATGCTACAGAACATAATAATAAATGCTTCATTAATTATTTTTTTTGATTATTAAGCAGCAAAGAAAAGCAATCTTATTCAGCTCTCATTTCCCTGCCTGTTAAATGTATGAATACGTCTTCTAAATTAGCAGCTTTTACATTTTTGGGGCGCTGAAACCCGGTTTCTATCAGATCATCGATCATTTTATCGGGAGAATCCAGTTGAATGATCTTTCCTTCATCCATAATTGCAATGCGATCACACAATTGTTCTGCCTCATCCATATAATGTGTGGTGATAATAACGGTGGTTCCGGCATCTCTCACTTCACGGATAAGATCCCATAAATTCCTTCGTGCCTGTGGATCGAGGCCTGTGGTAGGTTCATCTAAAAAAACAATTTTAGGCTGATTGATCAGCGTGGTGGCAATACTGAATCTTTGTTTTTGTCCACCACTTAATTCTTTACTTTTCGCTTTTGCTTTATCCTGCAGGTTTACTTTTTTAAGTAATGCCATCGCATCCACGGAGCGATTATATAGACCACTGAACAGATCAATTAATTCCAGTAATGTAAGTGCGGGGTAAAAACCTGAACTCTGTAATTGAACGCCAATAATTTTTTTAATGTCTTCCGGATTTTTATCCAGATCAAAACCACCGATCGTTACAGAGCCGGATGATTTTTCACGCAATGTTTCCATAATCTCCAACGTGGTGGACTTGCCGGCGCCGTTTGGTCCCAGCAAACCAAAGATCTCTCCATCGGTCACATCAAACGAAATTCCTTTCACTGCATGAAAGTCGCCATATTGTTTTTTCAGATCACGAACAGCTATAATATTATTCTGCATTATTACACTTGTTTTTCTGCGTTGCAAACCATTTCCAGTTCTTCCATCATCAGTTTACTTCCAATAAAAAAGGGCGTACGTTGATGAACGCCTGTTGGTTGCAAATCTAAAATGCGCTGATGTCCGTCTGTTGCTTTTCCTCCTGCAATTTCTACAATAAAAGCAAACGGATTGCACTCATACATCAGCCTTAATTTCCCTTTGGGTTTATCTGTAGTTCCCGGATACATGAAAATACCGCCTTTGATAAGATTACGATGCACATCCGACACCATACTGCCGATATAACGTTGTGTGTAAGGCCCGCCAGTTGATTTGTCTTTACGCTGGCAGATGTTGATATAATCTCTTACACGGTCTTCATACTGGAAAAAATTTCCATGATTGACTGAATAAATTTTACCAGTTTCCGGACAAGTAATTTCCGGATGGCTTAAAGTGAATTCGCCGATTGACTGATCAAGTGTAAAACCATTCACGCCCCTGCGGGTGGCATATACGAGCATAGTAGAAGAACCGTAGATTACATAACCTGCAGCCACCTGTTTGTTACCGGGCTGTAAAAAATCTTCTATGGTAGCGGGTTTCCCCAGCTCACTCACACGGCGGTAAACACTAAAAATGGTTCCGATAGAAACATTTACATCAATGTTGCTGCTGCCATCCAGCGGATCAAACAGGCATACATATTTTGAATTATTACTAATTTCATCGTCGAAGATCACTACATCATCCAGTTCTTCACTTCCAATACCTGCGCAACTAATACCATGTTGTAAAACACCCATGAACTGGTTGTTGGCGAATACATCCAGTTTCTTAACTTCTTCTCCCTGTACATTCATGGTACCGGCATCGCCGAGAATGTCCACCAGGCCGGCTTTGTTTACCTCTACATGCACTCTTTTGGCTGCAAGGCCCATATCTCTTAATAAACCGGATAATTCTCCCGTTGCTTTCGGAAAATTACGCATCTGCTGAATGGTAAATTCATCGAGCGTCTGAATTTTTCTGTTGATTGCCATAAAACTACTATCGGTTTATTGTTTAAAGTTAGATTTGCAGCTCAAATGTAATAAGTTTCAGAAAGGTATTTGCATCAAAAGAAGTAAAGATGAATGTGTATAAATTCGGAGGCGCCAGTCTCAATAGTATAGACCGCATTAAAAACACGGCAGAAATCATTCAAAAAAATGCCGGAAACAAATCGCTGATTGTGATCTCTGCGATGGGTAAAACAACCAACGCATTAGAAAAAGTAGTAGAAAGTTATTTTGATAACCGTAAAGAGGAGGCGCTGAAACTTTTTGAACAGATAAAAGAAAGTCATATAAACACCCTGAAATACCTGGTCACTTTACAATGGAATGAGGCGATGCAACACATGACCGATTTTTTTACGGAAGTAGAATGGATGCTGCACGATAAACCGGTAAGAAGTTTTGATTATTACTATGATCAGATTGTGTGTTGCGGAGAATTATTAAGCAGCAATATTTTAAGTGCCTATCTAAAAGAAAATAAAATTTCCAATGTCTGGCTGGATGTTAGAGATATTATTAAAACGGATAATAATTTCAGAGATGCAGGAATACATTGGCAAGAAACATCAGAAAATGTAGAGCAGTCGCTACAAAAAATATTTGAAACAAATGATGTGGTGATTACGCAGGGTTTCATTGGCTCCACAGATGAAAATGAAAGCACTACTTTAGGAAGAGAAGGCAGTGATTATACGGCTGCTGTTTTTGCCAATCTGATGAATGCAGATTCCGTAACCATTTGGAAAGATGTGGAAGCAGTGATGAGTGCCGATCCCAAACAATTTTCAGATGCTGTTAATATTCCTTTATTGAGTTATAGGGAAGTGATTGAGATGGCGTTTTATGGTGCACAGGTAATTCATCCTAAAACAATAAAGCCTTTATACAATAAAAATATTCCGCTTTTAGTTAAAAGTTTTTTAGACCCGACTTTACCGGGAACTGTGATCAATAATAATACGCCTAAACAAATGCCACCTGTGATCGTACTGAAACAAAAACAGGTGCTAATCTCCTTTCAGTCACGGGATTTTTCATTTGTGGAAGAAGCGTTGGCAGAACAATCGCAGCAATGGTTTCATGAATTGAAAATAAAATCTAATTTATCACAGCATACCGCTATTTCTCTCTTATGTTGTTTGGATGATCATGCAGAAAAGATCGATCAACTGGCAGCAATGGCATCTGAAAATTGTGATGTAATGATTGAAAAGAATTTAAGCCTGTTAACGATCCGTCATTACCCGGAAAATATAGATGCTTATACAAAAGACAAAAATATTTTACTCGAACAAAGAACGCCGGATACGGTCCAGATGGTGTTGAAAGGAAAGTGAAGACAGTAATAAAGTGTTCTATACTTTATAAAATCAATGGTTTAGATTATTAAATTTATTAGAAGAATTTTTATAACCTCTGATATAAATAATGGGCTTCATAACCAATTTAATATCAAAACTTGTTTCACTGGATCCAAATAGATAATTTAATGCTTCAAGTTCGATACATTCCTTTAAATTTTTATTTTTATCGGGCTTATTCATCACTACAACTGGAAATGAAATTTCGTTATTTTTAAACTGAACATCAAGGTAATTTAATGAAGAGTTTAATGCATCCTTGAAAGCTTTTTTCAAATAATCCGGACAATCCTTAGAATTGAAATTTAAAATTGAATCTTTTGAAAAAGATACATTAAAGATCCAAATTTGAAGAAAATTATCATTCCCCAAATCAATTTCATTTAAACGTGCATATAATGATTGCGTTAGTTTATTTTTAAAATTATTATTAGTCTGACCATTTAAATTCTCTTGAGATTTTGAAGATAAGAACATACAAAAGGTCATAAGAAAAGTTAATGTATAAATTTTAATTGACCCCCATTTTATTGTTCCCATATAATATTATTGACAACGAGTTCCTTTTGTACCAGAATAATAATCGTCTGCAATATTTGACATTTGGTTCAAATCTACTCCATATAAATTATGCATCCAAGTTTTCATATCACTTATAAACGTATTTGAAGTTTCTTGTCTTAATACATCATCAAAGCCTTCCAAACTCAATGCTAAAGCATCCTCATCAGATATATTAAAACTTTCCTTTAATGCTTCTTTAATCTCGAGAATCCAATTATTTAGCATTATAGCATGTAAATCTGAAAATGCTGAACTTGGATAAAAAGATAAATTATTTTTCCTAATAAATCCATGTACTAATTCGTGTAATATAAGTGATCCCCAAAGTTCCTGCGTAAGATGTGGAAGCGAACTACTTAGTAATATTACCCATGTATTAGGTAAATTGAGCGGATTTGTTGAAGCTGCTGGGGCCATTCCACCATTAGGCAATGGAATAATTGGTACTTCTTCAATCCTTAAATTATGAGTACTGTTATTTCCCACAAATGATTGAGAGTATAAATTGAATAAGCAATTTTTTAGTCTTGTAGAAGTTAACTTATCAAATGCACTTATTTTACATGGGTCGGTCAAATAGTTTTCGATAGAATTTACATTTACAGGAGATTGAGGAATGTATCCACATGGGTCTGCTGGTGGTATATACGTCCCTGGAACCGGTATCGGAATTCTAAACCATCCTCTCAAACATTGTGGGGAAGAATTTGGATTACTTCCACCTCCTACTCCAATAGGTGGCTCATTTTCAGTTAAATACCATATTAAAGTACCTGAATCATCTTCACCACAGTCACCCGTGAAGCCTAAAAATACTGGAGGTTCTACATCGTGAAAAGTTGCACCTCCATCAGTACTAACAGTTTGCCACCACTCATAACAAACTCCATCTTCTTCTTCTGGATCTCTAGCAGTTAATTGAACAAAGCGGGTTGAAGTTGGAGATTCATTTGTGATTGTCAATAATTGATTATTAAATATTTTAAATTTATTCCCTCCGAATATTTCTTTCTCCATTGTCATAATCATTTTAGCAACATCTTCTGCATTTGGCTCTAATCTATTTGTTGATTTATTCCATCCATAGGATAAATAATTATCGCCATGAAAAAATTTATATAGTATTTCGCCATTCAAATTACAATCTAAAAAACTATTGACATATTGTTGATTTATTAGAATAAAAGGTAACAAAACTATTGTATCATTACTTTCGTTTTCACGGCTAGTGTAACTGTTTTTTCTTTTAAAAATTGCATTTTCCCAATCAGGAAATCCTTGAGTTCTAATAAGTTGTTCAATAAACGGATTAGCTTCATTTTTTTTCCTCATGTCATCTGCGATCCTTAACAACGCAGGATTTGAATTTTTTGGTAGCCTTAAGAATTTCTGAATATCGTTTTTGAAAATTTCTTTTGGGGAATCAAGTTTAGTACAAGATGAATATAGTATGATGATAAGAGGTAAAAATGTAAATAAATTTTTACAGGAATTCTTAAGCTTTTCGGATTGCATAAAGTTGTAGGTTAAATCAAAGAATTAAAACATGAAAGTAGTAACTTAAATCATATTCTAACCGAGTAAAATTACCTTATTTAATATAGTAATATTACTTGTCTCATTATTTTTTTCAATCTTCTCAATGCATCACATATTCCCCTTTCCTGTTCACCATTATAATGGGCAATTGCTTCTTTAATTCAAAATAATCAAATACTTTTTTGAGCTGGTTACTGAATTCACGTAATGAGGTATTATCTTTTAAAGAAGACTCCAAATATTCTGCAGATTTTTTTACATTATACCGAACCGGATAAACATGCACCGGAATAAACTCCTGCCCTTGTGCCTTTACATAAGAAGATAAAATAAACAATTCTTCCACAGGAACATCCATTACCGCAATACATCCCGTTGAAACACAATTGCCATGTATATAAATACTGTTGCCGGGTCTCGAAGGATCACTTAATATTTTATCGGATGCGTTTGGGTAACTAATACCTAATGCGAGATGATAATTACTGTTCGCATTCAATTCATTAATATGGTAAAATCCTTCCGGTACCTGATAATCTCCTTCCATACGCTTTGGCCCCATTGTACCGCTCTGCATGCAAACCTTATACGTCTTAAATAATTTAAACGGATCATCGGGTTTATTTTTTACCCATACTTCCAATTGCCTGTCGTACTTGAAACTGCGTATGAACATCGACTGTGGCGGCCATATAAGTTTCGCTTTGTCAAACTGCTTTTTCAGCGAATCTTCCATTTTTGCATAAACTTCCGGCATTTTAAAACGCTGGATGTCAAGGAAAGATGTTTGTGCAACGGAAACGTTCACAAAAATGAAAAATGCAAAAATAAAAATGAAAAATCTTTTAAAGTACATAGGATCTTAAATGTATAGAACAGTCCGGATAAAAATTGTTAATTATAAATTGCCACGATTTTCCTGTTCCCTTTCCAATGCTTCAAATAAGGCTTTAAAATTTCCTTTACCGAAACTCTTTGCACCTTTACGCTGAATGATCTCGAAAAATAAAGTGGGTCTGTCTTCTACCGGCTTGCTGAATATCTGTAATAAATAACCTTCCTCATCGCGGTCTATCAAAATACCTAATTCTTCCAACGGAGCAAGATCCTCATCTATTTTCCCTACGCGATCCAGCACATCCAAATAATAACTTTTTGGCACCTGCAAAAACTCAACGCCACGGTTTTTAAGATCAGTAACTGTTTTTACAATATCGTGTGTGGCAACGGCTACATGCTGCACACCTTCTCCATTATAAAATTCCAGGTATTCTTCTACCTGACTTTTCTTTTTTCCTTCAGCCGGTTCATTGATAGGAAATTTTACATAACCGTTCCCATTACTCATCACTTTACTCATTAATGCCGAATATTCGGTGGAAATATCGTTATCATCAAATGACAAAATATTTTTAAATCCCATTACATCTTCATAGAATTTTACCCACGGATTCATTTGATTCCAGCCTACATTTCCTACACAATGATCCACATACAATAAACCTGTTGGAGGCGGATTAAAAGATGTTTTCCAGTCGCGGAATCCCGGCATAAATGTGCCGTTATAATTTTTTCTTTCTACAAAAAGATGAACTGTTTCACCATAGGTATGAATCCCGCTTAAAACGACCTCTCCCTTATCATCTTTTAAATGTTGCGGCTCCAGATAACTTTTAGCACCACGTTTGGTCGTTTGTTCCCATGCATCGGTAGCATCTTCTACTTTCAATGCAAGCACTTTAACACCATCCCCATGTTTATATACGTGATCGGCAATTGCATTTCCTGTGCGTAAAGGTGTGGTCAAAACAAAAGTGAGTTTCTCCTGACGAATCACATAACTTACCCTATCCATCATACCTGTTTCCGGACCAGCATAAGCCAGCGATTGAAACCCAAATGCAGTTTTATAAAAATGCGCAGCCTGCTTGGCATTGCCCACATAAAATTCCACATAATCCGTTCCATGTAATGGTAAAAAATCATTTTGAACACCTGAGGCAACTGATGGTGATAAAGTGGTTGTTGACATATTAAAAGGTATTTTAGAGATAATGCTGGTTTGGTTAATTTCGTTTTTCTACTAATTCAAAGATACAAAACGGCCTGTTTTATCGGGCATCAATCTATATTTGCAATCAACCGCCGCACTCAGGCATCACATTATGAAAAAAGTTGGAATATTAGGCGGAGGTCAGTTAGGAAGAATGTTATTGCAGGCCGGTGCTAATTACCCGGTAATTACCTATGTATTGGAAAAGGATGAAAATTGTCCCGCTGCACATCTTTGTCATCATTTTATTAAAGGAGACATCACCAATTTTGAAGCTGTCTATCAATTTGGAAAACATTGCGATATTATTACTATTGAAATTGAAAATGTAAATATTGATGCGTTGGCAAAATTGGAAGCAGAAGGAAAAACGATTATTCCTAACATCGCCACTTTAAGAACGATTGGAAATAAAATACTGCAAAAGGAATTTTATAAAGCAAATGAGATCCCTACGGCTGATTTTGTTGTGACAGACAGTAAAATTCAATTAAATAATAATCCCTCTTTTTTTCCTGCCGTTCATAAATTAGCCTCCGGAGGATATGATGGCCGGGGTGTGCAGGTAATTCACTCATCAAAAGATATTGAATCAGGCTTTGATGAACCTGCTGTCTTAGAAAAAATGGTGAATATCAAACAGGAGATTTCTATTATCATCGCTAAAAGTTCAACAGGTGAAACCGCCATTTATCCTCCGGTGGAAATGGTTTTTGATCAGCAACTGAATCAACTGAGCCATCAGATCACACCTGCCAAGCTGGAAGAAAAAATTTTATGGAAAGCAGAAGCTATTGCTTTAATGGTAATTAAACATTTAAACAGCCCTGGAATATTTGCTGTTGAGTTATTTGCAGATACAGATGGCAATGTTCTTGTTAATGAAACAGCGCCGCGGGTACATAACAGTGGTCATCATACCATTGAAGCCTGTTACAGCAGTCAGTTCGACATGGTTTGGAGAATATTGTTGGGATATCCATTAGGAAATGCTGATCTTATTCTTCCTGCGGCATTAGTAAATATTGTGGGTGCTATAGGATGTGATGGTGAACCTGTGTATAATGGTTTGAACGAAGTTCTGGCTATGGATAATGTTTTTGTTCATATATACGGCAAACAACATACAAAACCAGGAAGAAAAATGGGACATATTACCATACTCAGCGCCGAAAAACAAGAACTGATTCATAAGGCCAACCAGATTAAAAATTTGATTTCTGTTAAGAGTTAGCGAACTCATGTATGTAACCGGTCATCATTATTTTATCATAGATTTTCCAAACCATAGGGTAATTTCATTGTTGAAACATTGTTATGAACTGTAAAAATCTGAATTGCATTTTACTGATAATAATTTCTACCGGTATTTTTTGTACTGCATGTAAACGGAAAGAAAAAATTTCAGCAACAGATGTCAAGAAAACTCCTCCGGCACCACGTGTAAACGGGTTCATTGTAAAAATTTCTGCTGTTGCCGAAAATATTGAGATCCCTGGCTCTATCATTGCCAATGAAGCCACTGAAATTCATCCGGAAATCTCCGGACGCCTCACTTTCCTGAATACAACAGAAGGAAAACGTGTGAATAAAGGAACACTTATCGCTAAAATTTATGATGGTGATCTGAAAGCACAGCTCAATAAATTATCCGTTCAGTTAAGAGTGCAGGAACAAACAATCAAACGATATGATGAGTTATTAAAAATAAATGGTGTAAGCCGTCAGGAATATGATATGATCGTTTTACAATCCAGTAATATAAAAGCAGACATGGCTATTGTACGGAGCAATATTATGCGTACAGAAATACGGGCACCTTTTTCAGGAACACTGGGTTTAAAAATGGTGAGTCCAGGTGCTTATGTATCTCCTGCTTCCGTAATTACAACCATTCGCCAAAACAGCGATCTTAAACTGGATTTTACTTTACCGGAAAAATATGCGGGCATGTTGCTTCCTTCGCAGATAGTTTATTTTACTGCAGAAGGAAATCCTGCATCGTACACCGCAAAAGTGGTGGCTACAGAAGCAGGTATTTCTGAAGAAACGAGAAGTCTGAGTGTTCGCTGTACAGTTACCAACGAAGACAAAAAATTATTACCAGGCTCTTTTGCAAAAGTGAAAATACAGTTCGAACCGAATACAAATGCGATCATGATTCCAAGTCAGGCTATTATACCGCAGGCCAGAGGAAAAAAAGTAGCGGTTTACCGGCAGGGAATTGTTTCAATGGAAGATATTACCACAGGAATACGCGACTCTTCGATGGTGCAGGTTTTATCAGGTTTAAAAGCCGGCGATACCATCATCACAACAGGTTTAATGAGCCTTAAACCAAAAGCAAAAGTAATATTGAATAAGATGAGCACCGGCTCGTGAAAAAATTAGGAAATGAATATTTCTGAATTAAGTTTAAGGAGACCCGTAATGGCGATAGTACTTAATATTGCTATTGTTGTATTTGGGTTGATCGGTTATAAATTTTTAGGTGTACGGGATTATCCTGCGCTTGATCCTCCTAACATTAGTGTTCGCACTTCTTATCCCGGCGCCAATGCAGAAATTATAGAAACACAAATTACCGAACCGCTGGAAAAAGCAGTAAACGGTATCGCAGGCATTAAAAATATCACATCACAAAGTTCTCAGGGAAGCAGTAATATCACCGTTGAATTTGATCTTGGAATTAATCTGGAAGAAGCGGCTAATGATGTACGTGATAAAGTTTCACAGGCACAGCGTTCCCTGCCTACTGACCTGGATGCGCCTCCTGTTGTGAGTAAAGCAGATGCCAGCAATGATCCCGTGATCGTTCTGCTGTTGCAAAGCGATATCAGAAATCCTTTAGAGATCACCGAATTCGCAAATAATAATATTGTAGAAAGAATACAGACTGTTCAGGGTGTAAGCGGTGTAAATATCTGGGGCGAAAAAAAATACGCCATGCGCATCTGGTTCGACCCAACAAAAATGAGTGCTTATTCTCTTACGCCAAAGGATGTACAAAATGCATTGCTTCGCGAAAACGTAGAATTGCCCTCCGGTAAATTAAGTGGAGATGCAACTGAATTAGGCATTCGCACCTTTGGCAAATTAAATACGGAAGAGGAATTCAATAATCTTATTATTAAAAATATTAATGGTACTGACATCCGGCTTTCTGATATTGGCGAAGCCATTCTGGGACCTGAGAATGAAGAAAGTGTTTTAAAGGAAAGTAATGTTCCAATGATTGCCATTGCCGTAATACCGCAGCCTGGTACCAACTACATTTCAATTTCAAATGAAGTGCAGCAAAGGATCAAAGAGATACGCAAAGATCTTCCGCCTGATATACGAATGGAAATGTCATCAGACCAAACGGAAAATATCCGTAAATCTATCAGTGAAGTAAAAGAAACACTCATCATTGCTTTCATTTTAGTAGTACTGATTGTGTATTTGTTTTTCCGCGACTGGCTGATCGCGATACGTCCATTGATCGATATTCCGGTTTCTTTGATTGGTGCATTTTTCATCATGTATTTATGCGGATTTACCGTAAATGTATTAACACTGCTGGCGATTGTATTAGCCACCGGATTGGTGGTGGATGATGGTATTGTAGTTACAGAAAACATCTATAAAAAGATGGAAGAAGGGATGGGAAAATGGCAAGCAGCCAGAGAAGGGTCAAAGGAAATCTATTTCGCAGTAATCGCCACTTCTATCACATTGGCCGTGGTTTTTTTACCGATCGTTTTTCTGGAAGGATTTGTAGGAAGATTATTCCGTGAATTTGGAATTGTGGTTGCAGGAGCTGTACTAATCTCCGCATTTGTATCCTTAACACTTACACCGGTACTCAATGTGAAATTATCCCGCAAAACATTTAAACATTCCAGATTCTACACCTTCTCCGAACCGTTTTTCAGAAGAATGGAAAATGGTTACCGCAATAGCCTTACACGATTTATGCATGCAAGATGGCTTGCCATACCTATCATTGTGGTTTGTGTAGCTATCATCTTTGTTTTAGGTAGCCAGTTGCAGTCGGAATTAGCACCCATGGAAGATAAGAGCCAGTTTCGTTTGCAGGTTACAGCACCCGAAGGAACCTCTTATGACGCTATGGATAAATTCATGGACCGACTTACCGCCTTTCTGGTTGATTCATTACCGGAAAAGAGATTTATAACCAGTATGACGGCTCCCGGTTTTACAGGTTCAGGTTCTTCCAATTCCGGTTTTGTAAGGATAGGATTAGTAAAGCCCGGAGAGCGGGAACGCAGTCAGCAGGATATTGTAAACTGGGTCAATAAAAAATTACCACGGTTTAATGAAGGAAGATCCTTTGCTGTACAGGAACAAACCATACAGGTGAATCGCAGAGGCGGACAGCCGGTGAACTTTGTGCTGCAGAATGTAAATTCAGAAAAATTACGTGCCGCATTGCCGAAAATGATGGAAGCTGCTCAAAAAAGCACTGTGCTTTCAGGCGTAGATGCAGATCTTAAATTCAACCGCCCGGAAATCCGTATTAGTATCGACAGGCTCAAAGCAAGTGAACTGGGCGTAACCGTTCAGGATATTTCTGAAAGTTTACAACTGGCGCTGAGCAATCAGCGTATGGGTTATTTCACGAAAGAAGGAAAACAATATTCTGTTCTGGGACAAGTAGAAAGAATTAACCGGGATGATCCGGCAGATCTTGAAAAAGTTTTTGTTACCAATAAAAATGGAAAAGCAATTCCTTTATCGAATCTTTTGAACGTTTCAGAAAGCGTAACACCTCCCACATTATATCATTTCAACCGGTACAGGTCAGCGACTATTTCTGCCGGTGTTGCCGAAGGTAAAACTATTGGAGACGGTATTAAGGAAATTCAAGCCATTGCAGACAGTGTGCTCGACGATAGTTTTAGAACCTCTCTTTCAGGAGCTTCCCGTGATTATGCAGAAAGTTCCGGCAATACTTATTTCGCTTTCTTCCTTGCATTGGGATTAATTTTTTTAGTTCTCGCCGCACAGTTTGAAAGTTTTATAGATCCGCTCACCATTATGGTAACAGTTCCACTCGCCATTGCAGGAGCAGTGTTGAGTTTATGGCTGTTTGATCAGACCATCAATATTTTTTCACAAATTGGAATGATTATGCTGATTGGCCTGGTAACAAAAAATGGAATTCTAATCGTAGAATTTGCCAATCAAAAACAACTCACCGGACAGGATAAAGTGAGCGCTGTAATAGATGCGGCAATAGGAAGATTCCGTCCAATATTAATGACAAGCCTTGCTATGTCGTTAGGAGCCTTGCCGCTTGCTTTGTCGCTCGGTGATGCTGCCACCAGCCGTATGCCTCTGGGAATTGTGATTGTAGGTGGTGTGATGTTCGCATTGATACTTACCTTATTTGTAATACCGGCAGTTTACTCTTTTTTAAGTACGAGAAAAAAGAAAAACGCATTGGATGAAATGGATTCCGGTTTGCTAAAAGAAGAATCATGAAATTAAAAATACTGATAGCACTTATATGTTTCACCTCTGCGTTGAAAGCGCAGCAAATGCTCAGCGTTGAAGAAGCTGTTACAGTTGCTATGCAAAACAATTATGAGATTCGGTTACTAAAAAATGATTCCTCCGTTTTTGCACTGAATAACAGTTATGCTTACGCCGCTTTTCTCCCAAGACTGAACGCATCATCTGCCGTATTATTCAATAACAATAATCAGAAACAAAGACTCGCTGACGGTACGGAAAGAAAACGAAATGGCATCCAGTCCAATAATGAAAATGCTTCAATAAATCTTAACTGGACACTATTTAATGGCTTTGGAATGTTTGCCACCCGAAAACGATTAGCAGAAATAGTAAAATCAGGAGCACTGAATATTCGCAATCAGTTATTGATAACGGTATCAGATGTAATCATCAACTATTATAATATCGTTCGCCAGAAACAGCAATTACGCGCCATTGAAGAACTGATGACGCTCAATGATGAACGCGTTAGTCAGGCAGAAAAAAGATTAAGTGTTGGATTGGGAGCAAAGCCTGAATTGCTGCAATCGAAGCTGGACCTTAATGCACAGAAGGCAGCTCGCTTAACACAATTGAATTTAATTTCTCAATTAAAGGAACAGTTAAATCAGTTGATGGTGGTAGCTCCCGGAATTGATTATGAGTTGGCAGACAGTATTCCGATAGAAATGAATTTAATGGTAAATGATGCTTATCAATATGCAGAAAAAAATAATCCTGCCCTGCAGATCGCCCAGCAAAATATTAATATCGCCCAACTCAACCTGAAAGAAAGAAAAGCGGAAAGATGGCCGGTGATCAGTTTCAACAGTGCTTATAATTTTAGCCAGACAAATAATCAGGCGGTGGTTAATAATTTCACACCGCTGTTCAACAGGAACCTTGGTTTCAACTATGGTTTTTCTGCAACGATACCCATCTTTAATGGATTTACGGTTAAACGCCAGATACAGGAAGCCGAATTAGGTATCGCTTATCAGCAATTGCTTTTTGAATATGAAAAATCAAGAACCAATGCTGCGATCACCATTGCATTCAAGAATTACGAAATGCAAAAACAAAATCTGGCGCTGGAAGAGGAAAACATCATCCTCGCCAGAGAAAATGTTTATATAGCATCTGAAAGATTTCGTTTGGGCATCACCAATGTGATAGACCTTAGAGAAACGCAAAAAAGCCTTGAAGATGCGTTGAACAGACTTATTGCCGCACGATTTAATACGAAGGTGGCTGAAACAGATCTTTTAAGATTAAGGGGTGATCTTATTAAATAATTTATTTTTGCATTAAATCAACCCCGATGCTCGATGTAGGAATAATTATGGGAAGCGAAAGTGACCTTCCCGTTATGCAGGCCGCTGCCGACCAGCTCAAACAATTTTCAATTCCATTTGAGATCTCCATTGTAAGTGCACACCGTACACCCGATCGTATGCGTACGTATGCGATGGATGCAGCTTCACGTGGCATAAAAGTGATTATTGCAGGTGCAGGTGGGGCAGCGCATCTCCCGGGCATGATAGCATCTTATACCACGTTGCCGGTGATAGGCGTTCCAATAAAATCTGCCAATTCTATGGATGGATGGGATT
Source organism: Bacteroidota bacterium (assembly GCA_031411115.1). Classification (GTDB taxonomy): domain Bacteria; phylum Bacteroidota; class Bacteroidia; order Chitinophagales; family Chitinophagaceae; genus Ferruginibacter. Next base: position 41,218 of record JANOAO010000102.1, on the reverse strand, counting down.
CTGTTTTATCCATTTTACAAATGCCTTCCGGTGTTCCGGTGGCAACAGTTGCCCTGAATGCATCGCGGAATGCAGCAATTCTGGCTGCCCAGATACTGGGAATCGCAAATGAAAATATTCATATGCAGCTTATACATCTGAAACAACAATTACAAAATGAGGTGATGAAAATGGTAGTTAATGTAGAAAAACAAAAGATATAATCCTGATTTTTGTTGTTTTGCTCAACCTTTTTGACCGTTCATACAAATACTTTTCAATTATAATTTACAAGCCCTGTTTTGTAACTATTTTTACCATCAAACTAATAATTTATGCTTAAACGAAAACTGGTTTTGTTGTTACTGACTGCATGTTCCGTTACCCAGGCGCAGAAAGTAGCTTTTACGGAGTATGATCTTGACAATGGATTACATGTTATTTTACACCGCGATAATTCGGCACCTGTTGTGGCAGTTTCTGTAATGTATCATGTGGGCAGCAAAGATGAACAACCCGACCGCACAGGATTTGCACACTTTTTTGAACATCTTTTATTTGAAGGTTCAGATAATATCAAAAGAGGAGAATTTATGAAGATCGTTAGCAGCAACGGCGGTCAGAATAATGCTAATACTACACAGGATAGAACTTTTTATTATGAAGTTTTCCCTAGCAATCAGTTGGAAACAGGATTGTGGTTGGAAAGTGAGCGTATGCTTCACCCGGTTATCAATGAGATAGGTGTTAAAACGCAAAATGAAGTGGTGAAGGAAGAAAAAAGAATGCGTGTAGACAATCAGCCATACGGCGGATTTTTGGCGGAGATCATGAAAAGATTATTTGTAAATCATCCATACCGTTGGGTGCCAATCGGAAGTATGGAACATCTGGATGCCGCTACCTTACAGGAATTTCAGGGGTTCAATAAAAAATATTACACGCCCAATAACGCCGTACTCACCATCACTGGTGATATTGATATTGCAAAAACCAAAACACTGGTAGCCAATTATTTTTCAGCAGTTCCAAAAGGTGAAACACTCGTAAAAACAGTGGCAAAGGAAGATCCTATCACCACCATGAAAATTGATACTACTTATGATGCCAATATTCAAATACCGGCTATATTAAGCGCTTACCGCACACCGGGTTTGAGCAGTAAGGAATCTAAAGCCTTACAACTTGCCTCTGATATTCTGAGCCAGGGATCCAGCAGCAGAATGTATAGGAAAATGGTGGATACCAAAAAAAATGCATTAACCGTTGGCGCATTTAATTATGCACTGGAAGATTATGGTGCGTACATCACTTTTGCTTTACCAAACGGAGATTCAAAGCCGGAAGAACTTTTGGCTGATATGGATGAGGAAGTAGCTAAACTGGCAAAAGACCTGATCAGCGAAAAAGAATTCGTAAAAATCCGCAATCAGTTTGAAGCACAATTTGTAAGTAAGAACGCCCGTATGCTAGGCATTGCCGAAAACCTGGCGAACAGCTATACTTTCAGAAATAAAAACACGAATTATATCAATGATGAGTTGGAGGATGTACGAAAAATTACACCTCAGGATATACAGGATGTAGTACGTAAATACCTGAATCCAAATCAACGTATTGTTTTGTACTACTTACCAAAAAAATAATTTTTCAGCGATAAATAAATCATGATGAATAAAATATTTTCTCTTTTAATATTATCTGCGTTCGGATTATTATCGAATGCACAAACAATCGACCGGACCAAGCAACCAAAACCTGGCCCTGCCCCTGTGATCTCTATAAAAGATCCGGTGATCTTTACATTACCGAATGGCATGACAGTTCTGGTTGTAGAAAATCATAAACTTCCAAAAGTAACTGCGTCTTTAAATATAGATCAGGGACCTATTCTGGAAGGTAAAAAAGGTGGCGTAATGGGACTGATGGGTGAAATGCTTTCAGAAGGAACCACAAAAAGAAGTAAAGAAAAATTTGATGAAGAAGTAGACATGATCGGGGCAGATGTAAACCTGGGTTCGAATGGTGGCGGTGTATCTTCTCTCACCCGTTTTTTTGACCAGGCTTTCATGTTGATGGCAGAAGCATTGCGTAACCCAATGATGGATAAAGCAGCTTTTGAGAAATTACAGAAAAAAACACTCACCGGATTGAAGTCAAGTGAAAAAAGTGCATCTGCCATTTCAAACCGCGTACAAACAGCTTTGAGTTATGGAAAAAATTCGGTTCTGGGTGAATTTGAAACGGAAGAATCTGTAAAAGCATTAACTATAGCAGACATTAAAACCGCTTATAAAAATTACATCACGCCTTCACGCAGTTATTTAACTTTTGTAGGCGATATAAATCCAGCTCAGGCAAAAGCGCTGGCTATGAAAGCATTTGGTAGCTGGACAGGTAAAAAATTAGCTGCACCTGTTGTACCTAATGCACAGGATGTTTCAAAATCTGAAATCAATTTTGTAGATCTGCCTTCTGCTGTGCAGGGTGAGATCAGTGTTGGAAATTTGGTAAATAATCCTTTAAGCAATCCTGATTATCATGCTTTACTTATTGCCAATCAAATTTTGGGTGGTGGTGCAGAAAGTAAATTATTTATGAACCTGCGCGAAAAACATGCATTTACTTATGGAAGTTATTCAAGTGTAGGAAATGGAAGATGGCAATCAACTTTTTCATCTGAAGCACAGGTAAGAAGTGAAAAAGCAGATAGTGCAATAGGTGAAATTTTCAGTGAGATAGAGAACATGCGCAAAGGAAATATTACAGAAGAAGAAATGAACATTGCTAAAGCAAAATTCAACGGATCATTTGCGCTGGCAATGGAAGATCCGGCAAGAACGGCTACTTATGCTTCTAACATTCTGATCAATAAATTACCGAAAGATTATTACCGTACTTTTTTGCAAAAGATCAACACAGTAACGGTAAAAGATATTCAAAGAGTATCTAACAAATATTTCAGTAAAGACAAGAGCCGAATTGTGATTGTTGGAAATGCAAGTAAAATCGTTCCGAATTTATCACGCCTCGGTTACCCGGTTAAAATGTATGATAAATATGCAAACCCTATAGTAGAGAAAAAAACGGAAGTTAATGTTCAGGAAACATCCAAAACAACAGACGCTGTTTCTGCATTCTCCGTTATTGAAGGATATTTAAAAGCGATTGGCGGAAAAGATGAGTTAAAAAAAATAAACAGTATCAAAACTACTTTCTCAACAGAAATGATGGGAAGATCATTCAGCGGTTCAAGTATTATTATGAACCCGAATAAAACCTATTTTGAAGTTGCAATGGGCAATATGAAAGTGATGCAGCGCAGTTTCGATGGAACAAAAGGATATCAGGCGCAAATGGGAAAGAAAGTAGATATGGATGCGGATGATATTAAAGATATGAATGATGAGAAAGGCGTTATTCCTCAATTATATTATGTAGGTGCCGATTTCAAGATACTCTATACCGGAACCGGAAAAGTTGGAAATGAAGATGCCTATAAAATCAAAGTAACTAAACCAAGTGGAAAAACTTCAGTTGAATACTATTCCACAAAAACCGGTTTATTATTGCGTGATGAATCTACTTTATCTGAAGAAGGTCAGGAAATGATGCAAATCACAGATTTTTCAGATTACCGTAAAGTAGGTAATATTATGTACCCATACAGCATTACACAAACTGTGGGTGAACAGGAATTTCCAATGAAGTTAACAGATGTAAAAATCAATGAAGGCGTTACAGAAGCTGACTTTAAATAAAGATTTTTGAATATTTTTTAGAGCCGCCTTTTATAAAGGCGGCTTTTTTTACAACCTGTGAGGTTGTCAGGCTTCCTTTAAAATACAAAACTGTTGCAATGAATTTTTCGAATGTTCAATTACCATCTGAATAAATACATCTCCAAAAACAGAATAATATTCTATTAGGTTATGTGACCGCTCCTGCAAATTTCCCAATGGAAATAATTGATGATGAACCTTTGATAACTGCCTTTCCAGTGCTTCAAATTTTTTCTTTTCTGCACGGTACATTTTCTTTTCCAGTGCACGTATTTTTTCCACCGCCCGATGCTTTAGAGCAGTTGCATGTTGCTGTAAAGTAGGATCAATATCCCCTGCTTTCTCGTTGATGGAAGCGTACACTTTTTCAAGTTGTTGTTTATATTCATTCAGGGAAAGTAAATTTTCGCTTTCCTTTTCTATGAGCTGATGTAAAATCTTTGCAAATGGCAAAAACAAATCATGATTCTTTAACTGCCGGCGTGAAAGAAATTCCTCGTGTTTTTTCTGAATAAATAAAAATGAATTTCTCAATACTAACACGGGCATTGAAATGTCTACAGATTTGAAAACATTATTTAACTCCAGCCAGTAGGCGATCTCTCCGCCACCACCAATAAACGCAACATTAGGAAGAATAGTTTCCTGAAAAACAGGACGTAAAATCACATTTGGGCTAAACCTCTCAGGGTGTATGGTTAACTCGTTCAGTAATTCTTCACTTGTGAAATGCAAATTTGTGTTGGCTATTGAAAACCCATCCTCACTTGAAATGATACGCTCCCGAATATTATCTTTTAAATAAAATAAATTCAAATCACGGCCTGCTGCCTGCACTTTATATTTTTCGGGAAATGCTGCAATCGTTCTTTCTACCTCAACTCTCGAAAACTGTTCTGTGAGTTCTTTTTGTAAAACAGGAATAAATAATTTTTTTAACTCCGCATGATCAGGAATTAAAACAACCAGTCCGTATTTACCAAAAAGATCATGAACAAGTTGAAAAGTTGACTGCTGAATGGTATTCCCTTCTGTGTAAGCGTTTCTTAATTTTCGAATGATATCATTGCCAAATTTTTCTACTGAAAATTGTGCTTCCAATTCATCAATGAGTACCACCAGTTTTTTATCAACTATCATTCTTCCTACCGCACCTGTTTGTTGAGTTTCCCAGGAGTATTTCTTATCGCCTGCATAAATATGTCCGAGTTCATCAAGATCTGCATCTTCACTTCCCATATAATAAACAGGCACAAACTGATTTTCCGGAAATTGTTTTGTCAATTGCGCTGCCAGTTGAATGGCATGTGCAATTTTATAAATGAAATATAATGGTCCAGTAAAAAGATTGGGCTGATGGGCTGTACAAACCGTGAATGTATTATCTGCTAAAATTTTATTGAGATTAAGTTCAACAGCTTCCTCTTGATGTACCGCTTTATATTGCTCCGATAAAACAGCGAAAAGTTGCGGCCGGCTGGCAAAATTTTGTTTTGCTTTGATTGCCTTTTTTATTCCTTCAAGATTAAATGCATGCGGATAAAATGGATCCAAAGCTTTATCACCCTGTATATAATCCAGCACCAGATTACTAAACTTTCCTGTTTCAGCATAAGAAATATAAGCGGCCGTGTAATTCATTCAACAATTAGTTAATTATGCTATTACTTCTCCTTCGAGATCGTAATCAAATGCTTTGGTAACTTTCACCATAACGAAATCACCAATATTTAATTTTTTATCGGATGTAATGATCACTTCATTATCCACCTCCACACTGTCAAACTCAGTTCTGCCTATATAACGGCCCGCTTCTTTTTTATCAATCAGCACTTTGAATATCTGTCCTACTTTAGCTTCATTGGCTTCTAAACTTATTTCCTGCTGCAATTCCATAATTTCCTGTGCACGGGCTTCTTTTTCTTCTTCCGGAACATCATCTATCAAATCATGTGCAGATGTATCTTCTTCATGGCTGTAAGTGAATATTCCAACCCGGTCAAAACGCATTTTTTGTAAAAAGGTTTTCAATTCTTCCACATCATCTCTTGTTTCTCCCGGAAAACCTGCGATCAACGTTGTACGCAAACAAATTCCAGGGATCCGCTCACGGATATCGGCAATAAGCAACTCCATTTCTTCTCTCGTGATCTGGCGTTTCATAGCCTTTAGCATGTTATTGGATGCGTGCTGCAAAGGAATATCCAGGTAATTGCAAATGTTTGGCCTTGCCTTCATTGCATCTATTATCTCCATGGGAAATTTGGATGGATACGCATAATGCAAACGAATCCATTCAAGACCCGGAATATCAGCCAGTGCGTGTAATAGTTCCGGAAGCTGACGTTTTTTATAAATATCCAGTCCGTAATAGGTTAGTTCCTGTGCAATCAGCATGATTTCTTTTACACCCCGTTGTACCAGACGTTTTGCTTCTTCAATTATAGATTCCATTGTTCGGCTGGTATGTTTTCCTCTCATCAAAGGAATGGCACAGAAGGAACAGGTTCGGTTACAGCCTTCACTGATTTTTACATAAGCATAATGCTGAGGCGTACTTAACAATCTTTCGCCTATCAGATCTTCTTTATAATCTGCATTAAAAAGTTTTAAAATACCCGGCAATTCCAATGTTCCGAAAAATGCGTCTACTTCCGGAATCTCTTGTTCTAAGTTGTTTCGGTAGCGTTCACTTAAACAACCGGTAACATAAACTTTATCGAGTTTGCCTTTTTTCTTTAAAGCAATATTATCAAGAATGGTATTAATGCTTTCTTCCTTAGCCTTATCAATAAAGCCACAGGTATTAATAATTACGATATTATGATCAGGTTTTGCATTTTCATGAACCGCATCTATATCATTGGCCAGTAACTGACCGCTCAGCACTTCACTATCCACCATATTTTTACTGCAACCCAGTGTAATGATATTGACCTTATCTCTCTTTAAAGTTTTTGTTTTCATAAACGATGGCAAAGGTAACGGATTGGCTCCTTTAAGTATAACTGAAAGCTGTTAAAGCAAAGTATTACAGAATGATTTACATATAAAGTAGAATTTATACTACCGTTAAAGTTTCAAATAATTATTATGTTTGGCGTATGATTTGGAATGAGAGCAAAATGTTCCGTGTAGCAATTTTAGATCTGTATGAAGGTGCGCCTAATCAGGGAATGCGCTGTATCAGGGAAATCTTGCAACAATATGCTGAATTCAATAACCTGAACATGCATATGGATGAATTTGAAGTTCGTATTAAAAAACAGCTCCCTGGTTTAAATTACGATGTATATATCTCCAGCGGAGGGCCAGGAAGCCCGTTAGATAGCATAGGCAGCGAATGGGAAGCTGAATATTTTAAATGGCTCCATGAGGTTGAAAAATACAATTTCAACAGCAGTAATATTCAAAAAAAACACATTTTTCTGATCTGTCATTCTTTCCAATTGGTTTGCAGGCATTTTAATTATGCTAGGGTTTCCAGAAGAAAAAGTACGGCCTTCGGTGTATTCCCGATTCATTCCATTCATTCTAAGAATAACGAACCTATTTTCGAGGGTCTTAAAGAACCTTTTTATGCAGTTGACAGCAGAGACTATCAGGTAACCGAACCACGTCATGACTTGCTGAAGGAACATAATGGTCATATACTGGCCATCGAAAAATCGAGGCCACATGTGCCGTTGGAAAGAGCGGTAATGGCTATCCGTTTTAATGAATACATGATCGGAACGCAGTTTCATCCGGAAGCGGATGCTATTGGTATGTCATTATACCTGCAAACGGAAGAAAAGAAAAAAACGGTGATCGAAAATCATAGTTTTGAAAAATGGGAATCCATGATCGAACACTTAAATGATCCGGATAAGATCATGCATACTTATTCAGTGATACTTCCTAATTTTTTAAATCTTGCCGTTAATTCAACTTTTTTAGCAGAAGCCTGAACATGATGAACAATAACGCATAAGCATTAATTTAGCGTTATTGCAAAATCATTGTTATGATCAAAAAACTGCGGTCAGCATTTAATCTTCAATTTACAGAATCGAAATACCAGTCTTTCTTAAAAGATCTTGAACAACTACATCCAGATATGCTGGATTTCAGAGTAGCTGAAACACCTGTATATGTTCCAAAAGATTTTACGCAAAAAATGCTGGATGCCTGTGATGAAATTATGAAGCTCATAAAAGCAGATAATTTTAAACAGGTTACAGAAAGAAGTATACCGGAAGAATATAATATTCCTGGTGAAAATGAATTTCCCGAATGCCTTGTATTTGACTTTGGTGTTTGCCTGAATAATGAAGGGAAACTGGAACCTCAGTTGATAGAAATGCAGGGATTTCCGAGTTTATTTGCCTACCAGATTTTTCATAATGAAGCCACGGAAAAATATGCGCAAACAAATGAAGAATTTGATGCGTATCTCAATGGTTATAACAAAGAAACATTCATTACTCTGCTGAAGGAAATCATTATTGGAGATGCAGCACCTGAAAATGTGATACTGCTGGAAATTTATCCGGATCAACAAAAAACAAGAATCGATTTCGCTTTTACAAAAGATATTATCGGAATAGAAACGGTTTGCCTTACAAAACTAAAGGCTGACGGTAAAAAATTATATTATGAAAAAGATGGCAGGAAAATTCAAATTGACAGAATTTATAACCGTGTAATATTTGATGATCTTGCACAACAGAAAGAACTTCCTGCAATAGTAGATTTGAAATCAGGATTTGATGTTCAATGGATACCACATCCGAATTGGTTTTACCGCATTAGTAAATTCACTATACCATTTATTGATCACCCTTATGTACCGGAAACTTTTTTTCTGAATGAAATAAAAGAACCACTCCCACTGGATAAATTTGTTTTGAAACCATTGTTTTCTTTCGCAGGAATGGGTGTGGTTATTGATGTACAGCAATCAGACATTGACAAGATAAAAGATCCGCATAACTGGATATTACAACGTAAAGTAGAATATGCAGATGTGGTAGAAACGCCGGATGGCCCTGCGAAAGCAGAGATCCGATTATTTTATTTCTGGAAAAAAGGATGGTTACAACCAAAAGCGGTTTTAAATCTTGCCAGATTAAGTAAAGGAAAAATGATTGGAACGAGATATAATAAAGATAAAACATGGGTGGGCGGCTCCGTCGCACTTTTTGAAAAATAATTTATGATACCAGTTAACGCATTTCAATATCACCTGGACCAGCTTCAGGAATATTTAATTAAAGCCAGTGCAGAAAAAGATCCTGGAATGTGGTTGTTGAAAAACAATGCACGAACGCCCGTGTTTATGATGGAAGCTTTATGCAAAATGTATAAAGAACTGAATGAAAAAACTTTTACTAAACTGAAAGAACGTTTTAAAACTTTGGAGGATGGAATTGGCCGTCTTGATTATTACACCGGTTTTGAAGAACCATATAAGGATGATGTGGAGGTTTCCGCATACATTAAAAAGAAAATAGGAGAATCTTCTAAACAACTTAATAATATCCTGATTGATGAAAAGTGGATCGTTAAAGATAATAAACGTGTACGCAAAGCTTTTGAAAAACTAGAAAAGATCAAATGGCCGGAGGAAAAAGAGAATGTATTACTTATAGACCGCTTCTACAAAAAAAGCATAGCTGAAATTGAATATTTTTATAATTCCACTGGGGGACAGTTTACTGATATCGAGCAACACATTCATGAACTGAGAAGAAAATTGCGTTGGCTGAGTATATATCCGCATGCCGTTCGGGGTACTATTCAATTGCATGGAAATACTGAAGATCCTGAGCTGCGCCAATACATAACGGAAGATGTGATACATTCCCCTTTTAACACATTTCCTCCCGAGCTAAATTGTAATTTTATTTTTCTGCTGAACAAAGCCCCTTTTCTGTCTTTAAGCTGGATGATTTCCACTTTAGGAAAAATAAAAGATAATGGATTGAAATTTATTATTGCGCACGAAGCCGGAATTAACGATGCTGCTAATCATGATCAAATGAAAGCCATTTTACAAGATGCATCTGAGATATGCAAAGATTTTTTTGATAAAAAGATATTGCAGCAGCTCGTGTATAAAATGTAATGTTGATGTTGCTTAAAGTACAAAAGCTGACACCATACGCCCGATTGCAATGTAATGCCCGCGATAGCGGCATGCAATGAAAAGCGGGACCAAAGCTGAGCTATTGACGATGCCTGCGTTTAATCACAACAATTTTTTTTGAAAAAGCTTCTGAAAATTTGAAGGATGAATTGAAGGATTTTCATGCAATAAAATTAATAAATTTTTATACAACCTCACAGGTTAGTTTACAAACCACCATTGGATTCCAAAGCGGATAATTAAGCCTTGAGTGGGATAATTAGGTGCTGCAAAATTATTTTTTGTAAAACCAAAACCATCTGAGAAACTCACAGTATTCAAATTTTCTGTTCTTATAAAGCCGGTAAAACTTTTGATACGAAAATGGAAGAATGCATGAATATCCGGACGATTGCGGATCGTAATGGTGTCTTGCGGAAAAAATTGTCCGGTTAAAGGAGAATAGGTGTTGGCTTTAAATGGTGTATAATAACGGATCTCAATTCCCGTACTCATCAACAGATTTTTAAAATACACACCTTCAAAGGCAAAACGGCTTCGGGTAAAAAACAACGGAACACGTATTGGCGCAGCACCGTCAGTTTGTTGAACCGCAGCGTCAATATACCAGTTCAAACGTTTGGTGAGTTTAACTTTTGTTGCCCCTGTAACCTGCAACAGATTAATTAAAGATGAATATTGAGCGGTATTATAAAAATCCGTGAAATAACTATAATTTGTAAAAATGATATTTTTAAAACCCAGTGTTAGCCATGAATTATTAGAAGTTGCGCCAAACGAAATTATATTCTCCTTTTTATAGTTAACATTAGTTCCAAGATTAAAAGAAGACCGATCGTCAAAAACAAAAGAAGGTGTACGGTTTACATTATCAAAAAATACAGTAATGTTACCTAAACGCTTATTAAGATAACGGCTTAGTTTAGCATGCGCCAAATAGTCTCCGGCATTCAATCCATTTACATAGAACTCCCCTTTTAGTTCCATCTCCCATTTTTTACTCTTTGTACGGTTCCTGTATTCACCATGCACCATCAGATTATAAAATTTTTCACTGGAATTTGTAAACGTGCCATTTATATTTTGGAACATCACCCCTGCAGCAATGAATTGTGAAAGATTTTTTGCATCCGGAAAAGATATAAGCGATAGGTCATTCGATATAGTTTTCCATTTTTCAAAAACGTTTAAAGTGTCTGCCGGTCCTGCAAATTGTATATCATACCATTTTTTATAAATGGCAGAATCCGCAAAAACATCTTTAAAACGGAAACTGCGTGAGCCCGCCTGAAAAGTATGCTGAAAACGTAACCGGGGATAAAATAAAAATTCCGTTGTACTGTCATTTACAGCAATACTGTCCCGTTGTCCGACATCATAATAATGCCTTACAAACAGATTAAAATCCTTATACGTATTTCCGGTGTTCACAGTAGTAACAAAAGGATTAGTTTGAAACTGTGAAGCATTGCCCAGATTGACCGGCACACTAAAACGATCTTTTCTGTTAGGATCATTTAAAAAACTATCAGCTACTATCCCCCCATTTTCGGATGCACGTATTGTATTTCCTAGCATCACAAAAGTAAAATTGTATCTTTTCTTTTTGGTAAGAAAATTTCCAAAGAAACGGTAGTTGTTGTGATTGGTATTTTGTGTGATGAAAAGTCCGGGTGCAGTGATCAAACGATAATCGAAACCAAAATTAATACTGGCATTCGGATTCTGCGTATGATTCGCTTTAATCATTTGTTCCTTACCGCTTGCTAATTGATAACTCAGCGATGAAAAAGGCCGTGTGGTGCGGTAAATTTTGGTTCCCTCAATAGTAAACCTGTATAAATCATAGGCATGAAATCCGGGATCCCATCCTGCTGTGAGATTAGGCTGAAAGATAATCGGATACGCAGCAGCTCCGTTATTACCTAAATAAATATAATTTGATGGTACCGGAAAATATTTATCAAAATCATTCACACCGGAATCGATATATAATTTTCGGGTGGAATCCAGAAAATGATAACTTATGTTGATGGAATCCTTTAGATCGTTGCGTTGTTGAAAACCTACCGTATCTGCGGTTGCTGCGGTTGTACGACCTTTCGTATTTCCATTACCGGCTGAATTGATGGTTTGCTGTATACGCCTGGGAACTTGTGCACCTGCATACACACAACAGAAAATAAGTATCGGAACTAATATTTTTGGTATGATCACTTTTTACAATTGCGCCACCAGTTCTTTGAAGATGTGCGTGAGCTTTGGTTCTGCTGCTTTTGCAGCTTCCAGAACTTCTTCATGCGTAATAACGTTCTCTTCTTCTCTTATTCCAATGTCTGTAATAACACTCATAGCAAACACCGGCAGGCCCATATGATTGGCGGCAATCACTTCCTGTACCGTACTCATCCCAACTGCGTCAACACCAAACGTATGCAACATCTTGTACTCAGCTCTTGTTTCAAAAGTTGGCCCTGTTACTGAAATGTATACTCCGGTTTTTACATCATATCCTGCTTTTGCTGCAATAGCCTGCGCCGATTTGATCATTTTTTTATTATAAGGTTCACTCATATCCGGGAAACGCGTTCCGAGTTCATCAAGGTTTTTTCCTACCAGCGGATTGGGCATAAGAAAACTTATATGATCGTTAATGATCATCAGGTCACCTACTTTATAGGTTGTATTGGTTGCACCGGCTGCATTGCTTAAAAACAAACTTTTTATTCCTAAAAATTTCATTACCCGAATTGGAAAAACACATTCCTGCGCTGTATAGCCTTCATAATAATGAAAACGTCCGGCCATAGCAATTACTTTTTTCCCACTTAGTTCTCCAAAAATCATCTTCCCGCTGTGGCCTATCACCGTACTTACCGGAAAATGAGGAATATCGCCATACGGTATTTCTTTTTCAATTTTCATTTCTGAAGTAAAACTTCCAAGCCCGCTACCCAAAACGATCGCTGCTTCCGGCTCTCCCTGATACTGACTGCGAATAAAATCTACCGCCTCCCTTATTTTCGACATCATAATTGCTAGTTTTAGCGTCAAATGTACGAATGTGAAAGGAGAAATTCAGGACAACCTCACAGGTTTGGACCTGTGAGGTTGTCGGGCATTTATTCATTTGCATTATCTTCGCCAAAATTTTTTAATTATGAATCTTCATGAATACCAGGCTAAAGAACTCCTGAAAAAATTTAATGTTCCCGTGCAGGAAGGATTTGCTTGTAACAACGTGGCAGAAGCAGAAGAAGCTTACCGCCAGATCCACACGCAATACGGCAGCAAGTTTGCCGTTGTGAAAGCACAGATTCATGCAGGTGGCCGAGGCAAAGGTTCTATCGTTGGTAAAGACCAGCGTGGTGTAGCCGTTGGTAAAAGCGCCGAAGATGTAACCAACATTGCCCGTAATATTTTAGGTGGAACGCTGGTGACTATTCAAACAGGACCGGAAGGTAAAATGGTTAATAAGATACTGGTGGCACAGGATGTTTATTATGAGGGACCCAACCCCATTAAAGAATTTTATCTCTCAATATTACTTGATCGTGCAAAAGGCCAGAACGTGATCATGTACAGCACCGAAGGCGGAATGAATATTGAAGATGTGGCACATGACACACCTGAAAAAATATTTAAAGAATGGATCCATCCCGGAAGTCCTTTACTGGGATTTCAGGCAAGAAAGATCGCTTTCAATCTGGGACTTTCAGGAGAAGCTTTTAAGAACTGTACCCGTTTCGTAACCAATCTGTACAATGCTTATGTTTCGCTTGATTGTGGAATGCTGGAGATAAACCCACTTTTTAAAACCAGTGATGATAAAATCATTGCAGTGGATTGTAAAATGAATGTTGATGATAATGCATTGATGCGCCACAATGATGTTGCAGCTTTACGTGATGTTTCTGAAGAGGATCCAACAGAAGTGGAAGCAGGAAAATTCAATTTAAATTTTGTTAAACTGGATGGCAACGTAGGTTGTATGGTAAATGGTGCAGGATTAGCGATGGCCACTATGGATATGATTAAATTGAGTGGCGGTGAGCCAGCTAACTTTTTGGATGTTGGAGGAACAGCAAATGCACAAACAGTGGAAGCCGGATTCAGAATTATTTTGAAAGATCCAAAAGTAAAAGCAATCCTGATTAATATTTTTGGCGGAATTGTTCGTTGCGATCGTGTAGCGCAAGGTGTGATTGATGCTTACTCAAGTATTGGAAATATCAACATACCAATTATTGTAAGACTACAGGGAACCAATGCGGATGTTGCAAAAAAATTAATTGATGAAAGCGGACTGAAAGTACAAAGCGCCATATTATTAAGTGAAGCGGCTGCTTTGGTAAACAAAGCCGTAGCATAAACTGTATAAAGTGTCGATGATGTTATCATACAAAGACGCTCATATAAATGATCTGCCTATTATTGTAGAGATATATAATTCTACAATAGCAGGCAGACTTGTTACTGCTGATACCCAACCGGTTTCAATTGACCAAAAAATGGAATGGTTTCTATCACACCATAAATGGAGGCCGATCAAAATGATCTCTTGTGATAAGGAAACAATTGGATGGATAAGTTTTCAGGATTTTTATGGACGACCTGCTTATGCAGGAACTGCTGAGATCAGTATTTATCTGGCTGAGAAACACAGGCAAAAAGGTTATGGAGATATTATCCTTAAAAATGCCATACGCTGGTGTACAGATTTAAAGATCCATACTTTACTGGCTTTTATTTTTGCGCATAACCACCGCAGTATAACTTTATTTGAACGAAATGGTTTTATTGAATGGGGCCTCTTAAAAAATGTGGCGAAAATGGATAATAATTTTTACAGCCTGATCATTCTTGGCTTATCTGTTAACCAAAATTCTGTTGGCTCACCGGCAGAATAATAGTGAATGTTGCTCCTTTACCCGCTTCACTTGTTGCCAAAATTTCACCATGATGATTATCTGTCACTTTTTTACAGATCGCAAGGCCAATTCCCGTTCCGGATACAGCGGCCTGTGTGTTTAAACGCTGGAACAAAACAAATATTTTATCTGCATATTCCAGATCGAAACCAATTCCATTATCTCTTATTTCAATTTTGCAAAATTGTTCATTATTCCAGAACCTGGTATTTTCCAAAGCTGCAAATTTATAATGCGTTCTGATAATATCAGACTTCGGCAATTGGGATCCGTTGATAATTGAATACGAAATGTTTATTTCAAGAGGTCTTTCAGGATCATTAAATTTTACAGCATTGCTGATCAGGTTTAAGAATAACTGACCTAACTGTGAAGCGTTGCCATCTATAGAAGGTAATTTATCCGCAATGATCTTAGCATTTTTTTGACTGATCACAATTTCCATATCGCTTAAAACAGCATGTAGTATCTCATTAAGATCCGTGTTTTCCATTTTAATGTTAAGAGAAGTGAGTGTACTGAAACTAAGAATATCTTCAATCAGTTTTTGCATGCGTGAAGATGCATTTACTACTTTTTGTAAATATTCAATTCCTTTACCTTTGAGTTGCTCCGCATATTCCAACTCCAGTCTGCTGGAGAAAGTAGTAATTTTTCGCAGGGGTTCCTGCAGATCATGTGAAGCAACGTATGCAAATTTCTGAAGTTCTGCATTCATGTCTTCCAGTTCACTTGTTTTAACTTTTAATTCCTGCTCAACTTTTTTAAACTGTGTTACATCCTGCCCAGTGCCTATGAGTTTAATAATATTACCAACTTCATCCGTTATGATTTCTCCTTTTGCATGAAGAATTTTCATTTCGCCTGTTGTAGTTATAATTCGATGATGAAATTCATTGAATTTTTTCTGCTGTAAATTTTCTTTCAAAACTGCATCAACCTGTAATTTATCTTCAGGATGCATCATGTTCATGTAAGTGTTGAAATTGATGGGATCTTCTTCCGGTATGCCGTAGATTTTGTAAAGACCTCTGGACCATTTAATTTGATCCGCTGCAATATCCCATTCCCAATGTCCCATGTTGGCGAGTTCCTGGGCCTCATTGAGCTGCTGCAGCTTTACCAATAATAATTCCTCTGCTGCTTTCCTTTGTTCCACTTCTTTTTCGAGTTCCTTTGGAGAGCGTAAAGCCAAAGCAGTTGGAACTATTTTAATTAATTGAAAAATAGTTAACCAGCTAATTATACCAGTCATTAATCGCACAAGTGCATTCAGGCGATATAATGGATACCAGAAAGTAATGGCATCTAAAAGATGAGTGGCCCCGCAACCTAAAATGAAAGCCGCAAAAAGAATATATATCCGATTAAACTGAACATCTTTTCTTTTGCTGATAAAATGAAATATGATAAGTGGAATAGTAAAATACGCCGACCAAATCAGTAAATCACTAATGATATATAACCATCCGTGAAAAGGAGTCCATTTACCGCAATACCAGCGAGGTGGCCAAAGATTCGTATCAAATAAACCCGAAAAAAAATCTACTGCTTGCGAAAAGATTGTACCCATAGAATATTAGAAGAAAATTAATTTTTTATAAAAATCTTACAAAATATGGAAGTTGTATTACAAATATACGGTGGATGAGCTTTAACGGCATTGCTTTTGATTTTTAGTAAAATATACCAATCATATGAAAATAAATAATCATGAAAACTACCATCTACCTCCTGATAATTAGTTTACTTTTTTCTTGTAGTAAATCCTCAAATATCGAAACTATCGTTCAGCAAAATAATGATGAAGTCGCTTTACGGAGTGATCTTTGGGGTTTTAAAGTTAACCCTCCCAACTCATCTCCTGCTTCCGGCATTTTAACTGGCAGATATAACATTCAGCAGCATTCTCTTTCAATCATTATCAACTACGACAGCATGACTCCGGAAACCGCACATCTACACAAAGGTTATTTTCCTGATAATGGACCCATCATTAAAGAACTGATGATAAGTGATAATCATCAAATTAATGAGATCATCGCACTTTCCGAATCGGATGCCAATCAACTAATGAATGGAGGTTATTATATCGACTTTCATTCCAGAAGTTTTCCGGAGGGAGAAATACGCGGACAAATAGAAAAAACAAATTAACTCAGCATCTGTAACAAACGGCATTTACATTCATACCTGCACCAACAGATGCAAATAATACAATATCACCTTCCTGAACCGACTGATCCTGAATTTTATTTTTTCTCACCAGATCAAATAAGGTAGGTACAGTTGCAACAGAACTATTACCTAACCAATGTATGCTCATGGGCATTATATTTTCTGGAATTGGATAATTATATAATTGAAATAATCTTTTAATGATGCCTTCATCCATTTTTTCATTAGCCTGGTGAATGAACACTTTTTTTACATCTTTGATATCAACACCACAGTTATCCATACATTCTTTCATGGCAGCGGGAACAATTTTCATAGCATATTCATACACTTTCCTTCCTTTCATTTTTATGTAACGTATGCCTTCATCGCTCTCTGGTTCAAATGATTTTCCCATAGTAATAAAATCCACTTCATCCATTGCATGTGTGAGCACAGCGGTTCCCAAAATACCGGGACCGTTTTCAGAAACTTCTTTAAATTCCAAAACGGCTGCACCAGCACCATCACTGAAAATCATACTGTCACGATCAGACTTATCAATCACTCTTGATAAGGTTTCAGTTCCTATGACCAGCGCTTTTTTTGCGATACCGGCCTTAAAAAAAGCATCTGCCTGAATTACACCCTGTAACCAGCCCGGGCAACCGAATAACACATCATAAGCCACACAATGAGGATTTTTTATGTGAAGGGCATTTTTGATCCGGCTGGCCAGGCAAGGCACAGCATCACTTTGAATCGTGTTGCGAATCACATTTCCGAAATTATGTGCCACTATCAACTGATCGATTGTTTCACGGTCAATACCACTGTCCTTCACTGCAGCTTCTGCGGCTGCAAATCCAATGTCGGATGTATTTAAATTATCAGCCGCATATCTTCTTTCATTGATGCCGGTGATCTCTTTAAATTTTTCAATAATGATCTCCTGAGTTTTACCTAAGAGTTGGTTGTCTTCCGTATAAAATTCATGTTGTAAAAAATGATCATTCGATTGAATTAAAGTGGGTATGTAGCAACCGGTTCCACTTATTACAGTTCTCTTCATTACGCTCATTTATGATTACATAAAGTTAACATCATATACAATTATAAATACAGGATCAACGTAAACATCTGTAAATAAAAAAAAGCCGGCAGTTGCCAGCTTTTTCTTTCAAATAGTAGAATTTAAAAACCCAAACCAATTGTAAAACCATTTGTACTGCTGATCGTTCTTAATCTTTCTTTCATTCCATTTTGCAGATTTATACCAAATAAAGCATTCATTCCATCAGACCCCAAAACCGCATATGCTTTATTGGAGGCACTGCCAATATCAAATCCATTGGAAGTAGATGCCATCATATTTATATCTGCCACAAATGAGAGTCTTCCTGCATTCGGCGGACTTTGAATAAATAATTTTCCCATTTCAGCATCCAGTACATATAAAATAGTGGAAGTAGTTCCTGAGAAATTATTAGCATAAGCGGCAGCACTGATCATTGGTGACCCGGGATTAATATTTCCATCAACTATAGCCAACCCACTAGCCGGATTCACTCGCAAATTTTGACCTGTATTACTTACGATACGAATTCTATCTACAACTGGATTGAAATCCATTCCAAACGCTGTACCTGATAAGGCAACAGATATGGTAGCCACAAAAGTTGCGGCGCCGCTTGCAGCGTTGATTGTATACAAACCACTATTATTGGTGATAGCAAATATTTGACCATTTACAGGACGAAAATCAATACCTACAACAGTTTCTCCCATTTGTAATCCGGTAATTGTTTTAACTATTTCAGGTGATTCCATCATTGGATTAAAAATCACCAGATTGTTTCCGTTTGTAGCGTATGCAACAGGATTTGTTGGAATAGCTAACCCGATATATTCAGTTTCCTTACTGAATTTTTCAAGTTTTTTTGCCTGACCTGATGTGAGATCAATAGTAAACAATACCGATTTTTTATTTTCTCTAAATAAACCTAATGCAACTCCATCAGGCGAGATATCAAAACCACCTTCTCCCTCAACATTAATTTGAAGTGATCCTACTTCTTCCAGTGTTCCATTGTTCGGAGGATTTTGTTTAAATAGTTTATCACTGTTCACATCTATATCATACAAAGCAGTACTGGAAGCGCCGGCCATATTATTCATATAAGCAGAACCTGCAATGGCAACATTATCAAATCCATTGATGTTACCATCCACAATCACAACACCAGTCTCAGGATTTATGCGGAGATTGGTACCATCTGAGGAAACAATTCTCAACCTGTCAACAACAGGATTAAAATCAAATCCTGAAATACCACTTATTTGCGGCATTACGGGGCCGTTACCCACCATTCTTGTACGCCCGTTATCTGGATTAATGATATAAATTCTCGACTGATTGGAAATGCCATACATTTCGCCAGTGGCCGGGCGGAAATCAATTGACATGATTTTTTCCATTGGTTGTAAGCCTACAATCATAGTAGACTGTAATAGCTGATCTGCAGTACTTGTATTATATTTATCCAGTGTATTGTTTTCACCCAGCGCATAAAAATAAACACCAGCAATATTTCTTTGCTGACTGAATGACGAAGACTGATCTGTATTGATGGTGTCTTTTTTACAACTGTTCAGCAGTATTAAACTGATGCCAGTAAAGATGAGATTGGAGAGTTTCATAAATGATTTGTTTTTAATGATTGTATTTATTGATTTGTTAAAGAGATACGGTTTTATTAACAGTATGGTTTTATTAAATAAAAAAGGGAACTACAAAAGTTCCCTTTATGAAATAAACACCCCGGATATCCCCATACCAAGGCAGTTTAATTTTTAAGCCGGTAAAAGCACGCTATTGATCACATGTATTACACCATTGCTTTGATTAACATCAGAGATCGTAATAGTGGCAACACCACCCTTTTCATCTTTAATCATAATCACATTTCCTTTTCTCATGAAGGTGAGCATTCCACCAGCAACTGTTTTCAATGTTGTAGTTCCTTTTCCGTCTTTTATTTTTTTCATTAATTGTTTTGCAGAAATTTTACCGGCTACCACATGATAAGTAAGCACTCCGGTAAGAGCCGCTTTTTGTTCAGGTTGCAATAAAGTTTCTACTGTACCTGCAGGCAATTTTTCAAACGCTGCGTTTGTGGGTGCAAATACAGTGAAAGGGCCAGCGCTTTGTAAAGTTTCTACCAAACCGGCTGCTTTAACTGCAGCTACCAAAGTGGTATGATCTTTTGAATTTACCGCATTCTGTACAATGTTTTTAGTAGGATAGATAGCAGCCCCTCCAACCATAACAGTCTTTCCTTTTTGAGCGAAAGCCGGAGCATTTACAAGTAAAGCGGTAATGAAAGTTAAATACAAGAATTTTTTCATGATGATTTTTTTAGTTTTCATCATGTACGAAACATCAACCGCAATGGTTTTTTAAAACATAAAAAAAGCGGCAATGCCGCTGAATTATTTATAATCGTTTGATGATTTAGGTTTAAACTTCTTTCTATCTTCAACAGCTTTTAAACTGTCTGCTTTTTTTGAGTTTTTCTCTTCTTTCTTTTTGGAAGTATCCGGTTTTACAGGCAGTTGATCCAATTTTTCTTTTTCATCCTCTGTAAAAAAATCACCGGCATCACCATTACCATTGTCTGTCATTAAACTATCCCCGCTATTTAGAATGTTATCAAAATTAGCATCCGCATAAATTGGATTTGATTTAATATCGGCGGGCGCCTCAAAAGCTGTGAGTTTATAATTGAATTTATTGCTATTGTAAATATCAGCCATAAATAATGCCCAAACAGGCCCTGCCATTTCGGAACCTCCTCCGTTATCGCTGTATATCGGAATAATGGGGTCTTCACAACCTACCCACGTACCGGCCAGTAATTCCGGCGTATAGCCAATAAACCAGCCGTCTGTATTTCCATTAGTTGTACCGGTTTTACCGGCTTTTTCAACAGGAATGTTATAAGAACTGATTCTTCTGCCGGTTCCTGATGAAACAACACCCTGCATCATTTTCACCATCGTAAATGCGTCCGATTCGCCAATTACCTGTTTGCTTTGCGAAATTGGAAATTCATGCAGCAAATTTCCATTCTTATCTTCTATACGCGTAAGGTAAACCGGTTCCGTATTATAACCTTTATTAGGAAACATGGTGAAAGATTGCAGCATCTGAAGCATGGGAATTTCTGCAGCTCCTAAAGCGATAGAAGGATAAGGTGGCAACGTTACCGCAATGCCGCACTGCTTCGCAAATTCTATCGTTCGTCTTACTCCAATTACTGCCATCAGATGCCATGCAGCGCCATTTACAGACCATGCAAGACAATTGGCCATTGTTCCACCTCTTGTGTTGATGGTTTTACCTCCCAGCGTTAATGGTCCGCCTGGTATATATGTATCAGGAGAATAACCGGCATCCGTAACTGCTAATGTGTACAATAATGGCTTGAATGTGGATCCAACCTGGCGCTTTGCCGTAACATGATCATACTTAAACCATTTATAATTGATACCGCCTACCCAGGCTTTAATCTCCCCTGTTCTGGGTTCCATCACAGCAAAAGAAGTTTGCAATAATTGCTTATGATACTTTATGGAATCATAGGGAGACATGATCGTATCCTTCTCATGTTTATCATTTCCCCACCAACTAAAAACTTTCATTTTAACTGGCAGATAAAATGATTTTTTTATTTCTGCTTCCGGTACATCTTCTTCCTTCATCAGCTTCCATCTATCGGTGTATTTCATAGCTGCTTCAATAATATCATCATGCCCTTTCCAGATTTTTGCAGCACGCCCTTTTGAAAGTGAAGCATTTAATTTCCGTTGCACTACGGGCATGTGTTTTTCAACAGCGTCTTCAGCCGCAATCTGCATGCGTGAATCGATAGTGGTATATATTTTTAAACCATCGCGGAACAAATCATAAGGCTCTCCTGTTTTAGGATTTTTATTATCATTACACCATTGTTTAAGTACACCAACAAGTACAGATCTGTAATATGGAGCAATGCCCACATTTTCATCAATTTTTTTATAATTGGTGATCAGAGGCTTTGCTTTCAGCCGGTCTGCGTCTTCCTGTTTAAGAAAATGCTGATTGGCAACTACCATCTGGTTGATAACAGTATTCCGTCTTTGTATGGCGAGTTTAGGATGACGAATAGGCTCATAAATAAATCCTTTCAACATGCCAATCAGCACCGCTGCTTCTTCAATTTTAAGGTCGATGGGCTCCTTCTGAAAATAGGTTCTAGCCGCATTACGGATACCGTAAACGTTACCCCATGGCGCACGGTTCAGGTATAAAGTGATGATTTCCTCTTTTGTAAAATTTTTTTCCAGCTTCACAGCTACAATCCACTCTTTTAATTTCTGCACACCACGTTTTACAACATTACCTCTTCCCTGACCTAGCATCATTTTAGCAAGCTGTTGCGTAATGGTACTTCCACCACCTTGTGTTCCTGCCGTAAAGGCCACACGTGCCAATGCCTGTGCATCTATACCGGAATGATCATAAAATCTTTCATCCTCTGTTGCTATCAGCGCATTTACTACATTAGGTGAAATTTCGTTGTATTTAACCTCACTTCTGTTTTCAGAATAATATTTGCCCATTAGCACACCATCGCTGCTGATGATTTCACTGGCAAGGTCGGCTTCCGGATTTTCGAGTTGGTGAATGGACGGCATTTTTCCAAACAAACCAAAATTTGCGCATAGTAATAACAATATTAGAATACCAAATCCTCCTAAAAAAAGTCGCCAGAGAATCCTTACTGCTCTTGTCATAGGTCTATCAGAATTTATTTCCGTAATTGTTATTCAGTAATTCGATATAACTGCCCAGATTTTTATTCTCTTTCAATAATTGCAGATTATCCGGATTAATAATGATAAAAGAATATTTATTTTTCGGCAACCAGGATACTTCAGCCGGTGCAGCTTTTTTGATCTTATCAAAATACACCAGTGCAGATTCTGCATCCTGAAAAGGTGATATCAGTAACAATTGTTTATCGGCGCTCAACTGATCTTTGATGATAGAAAATGAGAGTCCTGCAAAATTGTTGCGGTTATATCTTAAAAATGCATTTTTGGCTTCGTTCACATAAACCTGATCTACTTTATCAAGGATCATTACCACAAAATGTGGTTTGTCAGATTGCAGCCTGAAACCACCTTTTGTCATCGAAGGAATGGCTTTAATGGTGGAATCAGATGACAAAGGCCTGTTGACCGGTTTCATTGGTTTAACTACGGAAGGATTTACGGATGCAGGAGTTATTTTCTTCTCCTGATTATCATCTACCGGTATCAGTACTTTCGTTTCTTCCACCCTTGTAACTTCCAGCGATGTAAGGTAGGTTTCAATTGCTTTGCGTCTTCCAAGCACGTCGATCATGGTATTCATTTTCTGCTTGAATTTATCATCTGTAGAAGATGCCTCTGCACGCGTTAAAAGATCAATCGCCATACTGTCGTTCTTCTGACGAATATGATAGATAGCTTCTATATACAATAATTGCGGACTCCAATAAGTATCGCCATAAATACTATCTTCTGCCTGTTTCATACGAAAGGCGGTATCAAATTTACCTTCTATAAAAAGATCGTATATAACCTTGTAACGGGCAGTCACCTCAGGGTTGTTAAGATCTGGTCTTAAATATTCAGGATGAGAAATTTTTACACCAGAAGGGGTTCCATTGAATTTCGTAACAACCAGATTTTTATAATATTCTGCTTTTGCCTGATCACCTTTTTTATTCCAGCAATAGTATAAGTTTAGATAAACTTCACCCTCCTTTAATCTTTTTGGAAAGCGGGTGAGGTATTCATCATAAACACGAATCGCTTCATCATAATCCTGAATTTCGAACTGGAAAATTTTTGCAAGTCCGAGCATATTTTCTGCAATACGGTTATTACTGCTATCTAATAATTCCTGTGTCAAAGGCAGGTTTTGTAACAAAGCATCATAACTATTTTCCACTAAACCTGTTTTTGCAGAATCACCTGACTGACCTTTACCCGCATCCATCGGGTCTCCGAAAGAAGGGCCTTTTGTACTGGCAGTTAAAGCAGCGCTTCTTCGCCAGTTATCAACGTTCTCCCTTTTTCCCCACCTGCTTTTAAATTCGCTGAAGCCTTTTGATTTTAATCCTGAATTATAAAAGTACCACTCACCTTTTGCCGGAGCGAAAAGATCAGTAGGTTCATTTTTAGAATTATTAAACGCCATATTTGGTGAAGAAGAACTGAAATCTTCTTCTTTAGTTCCACTGGCTTTACGCAAAGCTTTGCTCTTTTTTTTCAGAAAAGCATCTCTTTCTCCGGCTGACATTGCCGCAATCCGTTGCAAACTATCTTCCAATTCAATCACAGATATTTTATCTACCACATTGGCCAATGCATCTCTACGTTCTTTGAGATTAAAATCTACTTTTATTTTATCAGCCGTCGGCATCAGGCTGTCATACCAGGCAAAAGCGTCTGAGTATTTTTTTTGTATGTAGGCGATGTTAGCAAGTTGCAGGAAAGATCTTTCTTTGTAATCATTGGAAGTTGCGGGAGTAGCTATACTTTTTTTGTAATAGGTAACCCCATTTGATGTATCCGGCATCTGAAGGTTCAACTGAGCGATAGAATAATAAATAATATCTCTGTATGATTCATATTTATCTTTTTTGGCCATTTTTTGTAAGCGGCTGATATTGTTTTCCAACTCTTTGGCATTGCCGTTCTGTCTTGCCATTTTTGCTTCATTCAAATGAGCATGAATATCCATTAAAGGATTAACTGTATGTTTAGCCGCCTTCATGTAAAAGGTAGATGCCTGATCATATTTACCACTCATTTCCAGCATCTGTGCCAGTAAATATTCCCAGCGTGCAAGGTCCTGTTTATTTTCAGCAGCGCTTAGTGCTCTTTCCAGATAAACAGCAGAACTATCATACGAATCCTGGGCATAAAACCAAAAGGCAGTAGCTTCATTAAGATCGTTTATAAGGCGCTTCGGCATGTTGGGATCGTTGTGCAGAATATTAAGCATACCGGCCGCATCACCAAATTGTTTTTTTTCTGTAAGTGTTCGGGTTAACCAAAGCAAAGATTCATTTCTGCTGGGTGCTTTAGTAAATGCCTTTTGAACAATGTTTCTTTTTTCCTTATCAGCAATAGATAACGTTCCCTGCGATGCCTGACTGTTTCCGCCAATCACTTTGCTATCATCATCATCTTTCTTTTTTCTGGGAAAGAGATTATAATTAATAAACTGAAAAGTTAAGGCTGCTGAGTCCAGTTCATTTCTTAAGAAATAGGCTTTCCCAATTAATAAATACAAATCATCCACCCAGTCGCTGCGCAAATCATGCAATAAAATACCTCCGGTTGATTTCAGTATCACGGAATCGAGTTCCACTTTCTGGCTGGATGTATTTGCGAAACTATAGGGATAAAAAGACAGTAATTTAGAATAATCATCTACCTGCGCCAGCTTGGCTCTTTCTATAACCGCATCCAGTTTAGTATTGGCATTAAAATAAAAGTTATAATGCGTTACATTATTCTGAACAAAGCGTCGAAATGTAGTGAATTTTTTTGTGGCGGTTTTTTCAGAACCGAGGATTTTTTCTTCATATTCATCTGGTTTCTTTTCTTTACCAAAAGGATCAAAAGTCCAGGTAGGCTGACAATAAGCCGCCCCGGAACTAAGTGATAATGCAATAAAGAAAAATATCCGCAGGAACTGTCTGTGCATCAATAAAGATTATAACAATAAATATCGGCTTTTTTGCCCATTAGGATATCAAAAATACTAATGATCAACACTAAATGAGAATAAGGTCGTGTTGTAATCTGTTAAAATTAGAATGGAATACCCCGTAGAAAAATCCTATAATCAATAGTTGTTCGCTACTTTTACGCCACAACAGCTTTTGTGAAAATAGACCCAAACACAACACTGAAACGACTCAGAAATCATTACCGTCTGGTGGTGATGAATGAGGATACGTATGAAGAAGTGGTGAAGTTTAAACTCACCAGAAGCAGTGTCTATATTGCTATGAGTGCAGTTTTTGTGATCATGATTAGTCTTACTGTGGCACTAATCATTTTTACTCCATTGAAATATTATCTCCCCGGTGCCGGTTATTCAAGTGCAAAAGAGGTCAAGCAGTTGAAAATATTGAAAATGCGTACAGATTCTATGGAAAATGCCCTGAAACTCCAGCATACCTATTACAATAATCTCCAGAATGTTTTAAAAGGAACCACTTCCACATTAGATACAACCCTGCTCACTGTACCAAAATTAGAGAGCAGCGAAGACTAAACCGGACTTTGCAACGTTTATATATAGTATTGTATTGTAAACGTTTTAATATAAAAGCCATGTTCCGACCAAAAAAAGCTGATAATCAGATGCAAAGCGTAAGTATTGTATCTTCCGGTATGATCATATTTGGAAATATAGATACCCACGGTGACATAAGAATTGACGGCACTTTAAGGGGAAATGTAAGTTCCCGTGCTAAAATTTTTATTGGACCTGATGCGATTATTGAAGGTGATATCACCGGCCAGCAGGCGGATATTATGGGACGTGTTGACGGAAAAATACAAGTTGACGATCTGCTGTATCTTCGCGGTAAGGCCCATGTACAGGGAGATATACATGCTTCAAAACTGGTGGTGGAACCTTCCGCTAATTTTAACGGGCAATGTAAGATGGGGGCAAATATTGTTGAACTAACAGATCTATCGCGGGCAGTAAATGAATAATCAAAAGAACAACTCATTAGCAAAATACGCCGGTTTAGGCTTTCAGTTTCTGGTAGCTATCGGTTTAGGTGTATTTATAGGATTAAAAGTGGATGAATGGCTTGCGTTTACAACGCCTTTGTTTGTTTGGATCTTGCCATTAACGATTATTTTTGGTGTGATTTATAAGATCATCAGGGAAACTTCTCAAAAAAAATAAATGCGAAAAAATTTAGGTTCGATAATTCCACTAGTTATCCTCTTCACGCTTATCAGCGGATTACTGGTTGCATTTTCTTCAGCATTGCATTCGAAAGGTTTTAATATAGATGTGCTGATCTATGCTAATATTATTCTTATTGCGATCAGCCTGATCAGCTATTTCATGCAGGCAAAAGCACTTCAAAATAAAAATCCGAATGTGTTTATCAGAAGCGTTATGGGCGGCATGATGCTGAAGATGTTCATTTGTGTGATCGCTGTTTTTTTATATGTGAGTTTAGCAGGTTCTCAA
Organism: Bacteroidota bacterium; assembly: GCA_031411115.1. Taxonomy (GTDB): domain Bacteria; phylum Bacteroidota; class Bacteroidia; order Chitinophagales; family Chitinophagaceae; genus Ferruginibacter. The sequence continues at coordinate 13,912 of JANOAO010000102.1, read as the reverse complement.
TACAACAAGCGATCTGTTTTTGCAGCGTTACTTTTATATCTGGCTTACCTGGCAATAGAAGTGGGTGTGTTAATGAAGTTGAATAATAGAAAGCATGCCTAAGAAGGAAGTTCCCTTAAAACAACTGGAAGATTATATTCCTGCCGGAAGTTATGAAGGTGTGATGCGGTATTTGTATCAGCATAAAGTACATCTCACTGTTACCAGAAAACGGGAAAGTATTTTGGGTGATTACCGGCATAAACATTACGATAAAGCGCACCGCATCAGTGTGAATGGGAATTTAAACAAATACAGTTTTTTAATTACTTTATTGCATGAACTGGCGCATCTCCTCACCTTTGAAAAATATGGAAATATTGTTGCGCCACACGGCAAAGAGTGGAAATATGAATTTGGATTAATATTAAAAGAATTTATCTCACAAAAAATTTTTCCCGCCGAAATCGAACTTACTTTATTGAGAAGTGTTTCAAATCCTGCGGCATCCAGTTGTGGAGATGTAAAGCTGTTACGGGTACTAAAAAAATATGATGATCAGAAAGATGGAACTGTACCAGTTGAGCATGTTCCGGAGAATGCATTATTTAAGATTCGTGGAGAAAGGATTTTCCGTAGAGGGGAGAAAATGAGAACACGTTTCAAATGCCTTGAGATCGCCACAAAAAAATGGTTTTTATTTAGCGGACTGTACGAAGTTCAACTTATAAACTAATTATATTTATTTTACATTCCACAGCCTTCGTTAACTATATTTGTTCCTATATTAAAATAGATTGGCTCCAATTATTAAATATACAGAAGATGAATTAGTAGCTTTGCTCCGGTTAAAGGATGAGGCTGCTTTTGGTTATCTGTATGACAATTATGCCGGAGCTTTGAATGGTATTGTTTCCCGATTGGTTGACGACCTGCAGTTATCTGAAGATATTTTGCAGGAAGCATTTGTTAAGATCTGGAATAATTTTGAGCAATACGATCATACCAAGGGAAGGTTATTTACCTGGATAGTGAATCTGACCAGAAATCTCACCATCGACGTTTTAAGAAGTAAAGGATTTAAAAAGCAGCAGAAAATCTCAACAGATGAAAATTCCGTAAGTAATTATCATGACAAAATTTCCACATCAGAAAAATTTGATACGATCGGTTTGCAAAAGCAACTGACCTTTTTAAAACCTGATCAGAAACAGCTCATAGACCTTGCTTATTATTACGGCTATACTCAGGATGAGATCTCTAAAGCTTTAAATATTCCCCTTGGCACGGTAAAAACAAGAATGCGTTCGGCAATAATTGAATTAAGAAAAATGATGCAGCAAACATAGTGGACACACAAGAAATCATATCGTCCGGAATTTTGGAAATGTATGCAATGGGCATATCCTCAGATGCAGAAAACCTGCAGGTGCAGGAATGGTTGCGTATGCATCCTGAATTGTCAGCAGAGTTGAACCGTATAGAAACAGATATGGAGAATTTTGCGCAACTAAATGCAATAACACCTTCTTCAGATCTCAGAACTAAAGTAATGCACTACATTCAAAAACAGAATGGGCATGCAACTGATCACGTACAGGCAAAGGTGCTAAACATGCTCCCTTTTTGGAAAAAAATGGCTGCCGCTTCCGTCTTTTTGTTGTTACTCAGTGCTGTTACTAATCTTGTTTTTTTTAATAAATTTCAGTCTGCTCAAAAGTTAATCTCTGAAAAAGAGCAACAACTTATTGCCATGGAAGATGCCAAAAAAGACATTGAGGCAGATATGGAAGTTGTACATAATAAATACAGTGTTCCCGTCGCCTTAAATGGATTGGAGGCTGCTCCTGATGCGGCAGCTAAAATTTTCTGGATGAAAAATACCGGGGAAGTGTATGTAGATCCTACCAACTTACCGGAGGCTCCTTCGGGAAAACAATACCAACTCTGGGCAATTGTTGATGGAAAACCTGTTGATGCGGGGATGATCTTAACTACAAAAAAAGGGAATGATTACCGGATCCAGAAGATGAAGTCTTTCGGCAAGGCCGAAGCGTTTGCCATTACACTTGAAAAGGAAGGTGGAAATCCAACACCTATGGGCGATATGTATGTAATGGGAAAAATGTAGTTTTAATTATGAATGTTGAGTTATGAATTGAAATACAAGATTGCGTTTTAATTTTTGTATACACGATTCGTTAAAGAGAATTCAATTATTTCATCAAACGCAAGGCTTCTCTCCTGCTCAGGTTACTCAATTTATTTTCGGCTGCAAATTTTTTCACCCATACAGGATTTGTTTTACTGTATTCACGCAACATCCAGCCGATGGCTTTGTTAATGAAAAATTCTTTTGACCCTTGCAATTGCTGAATAAATAAACTCATTAACACAACATTTACTTTCATTTTGTATTTTAATTGAAACAGCATACATGATCTTTGCAACCACATGTTTCCGGATTTCATCCATCGTGTTGTAACAGGTTTTATTTGTTGGGGAAACATCTTAAAATATTCACCGGCAATTTTTGCAGCGATAAAATCTACGGTATCCCACCACGACCTATTTACAATCACCCATTCTATCAATTCAATATCATCTTTTTCAAACTGAGAAGTATATTTATACATAAGTTCCTGTGCAAAATATTGATACTCTCTTTCCGGTTTTAACCAAAGCAACTTTATAATTTGTACAGCTTCCTTTTTTGGAGGCAGAAATGAACGTTGTAAAAACGGCTTGCACAAATCTCTCCTCAAAGGAGTTTTAATCCCTAAAAAAGGAAATAGATCTTTCATGTATGCTTTTTGCTGAACGGCAATGTGAGCATTGGCATGTGCATGTAATGTTTGAGTTAGCGTGTTCAGAAAATCTTTCATGTGTGACGGGATGCGGGGTTCGGGATGCGGGATGTGGGATGCGGGTTACAAGATATGAGATGCGAACTCAAAAAAAAGTAAAAATCAACCACGAGATACGTTTGGAAATATTAAGTGCCCAAATAACTTTATTGATTTTTAATTTATCATTTATCACACAACAACAACATAATTCTCAATGCTCAATTCTTCATTCCTCATTGAAAACACAACACATAACACCATAATTCTCCATTTTAAATTTTTCATTCTACATAAAATACGCTCATTTTTTCAATACGATGCGGAACGTTGTACCTTTACCCGGTTCGCTGTGTTTTACATACAACATCCCTTTATGATATTGTTCAACTATTCGTTTACTGAGTGATAAGCCTAGCCCCCACCCTCGTTTTTTTGTGGTGAAGCCGGGCTTAAAAACATTAGCGATATTTTTTTTCAGAATACCTTTTCCAGTATCTGTTACATCAATATTCATTTGTGCCACTTCATTTTTCAATGCGATGGTGATAGTTCCTTTTCCTTCCATAGAATCCAGGGCATTTTTTAATAAATTTTCTATCACCCAGTCGAACAGAGGTGCATTAATCATTGCAGACATTTCAGGATCATCTGCATTAACAATGAACTTTACTTTATCCGGTGCACGTCTTTTTAAATACGCTACCATGGCTTCCACCTGCGTAACAATATTATGTTCTTCCAGTTGCGGTGTACTTCCTATTTTTCCAAAACGGTCACTTACCAGTTTTAGCCTGTCCACATCCTTACTCATTTCAATGGCGATCTTTTGATTTTGCGGATCGTCTTTAAGCATTTCCACCCATCCCTGCAGTGAAGACAATGGTGTTCCTAACTGATGTGCCGTTTCCTTTGCCATCCCGGCCCAAACCTGATTTTGCGTACTCTTATTTCGGGTAGCAATTGTAACAAGTGTGATCACGATGAATAAGGCAACAATGATGAGCTGGATGATAGGAAAGTATTTGATCTGTATCAACAAAGACGATTCTCCATAATACACGCGGTTCACCTGACTAGGGTTTAAAGGATTTTGCCAAATTACCGGAGCGTTGAGATCTTTGAATTCCTGTAATTTTTTCCGGAGATAATTCAGGTCTGAACGGATCTGAAATGTATCGAGGTTGTAATGATCGAGAATACTGTCCTTCTCTGTAACGGCGATCATCGGGATATCCTTGCTATTTTCTGTAAGAATACGACTGCTGAGATGCGTTTCTGTTGCATTTGGGTTGTTGATGTCTTTGGCAGCTTCCACCCATTGCTCAATTTTTAATTTTTCATCTGAGGCAATTTTCTTAGCCAGGTAATTGGAAAAGAATACGGAAGTGATTACAATGAAAATGGCAATGGTTGATAAAACCGTACGCCAGTTGAATAGTTGCGAAAACATTTTCAAATGTAACAAGAATGCCTAAATGATTTATGCGTTATGTTTGCCAAACTGCATCATAGCAGTACTGCCGATGAACGTAATGCGACGCAACGATGTTGAAGAATGGGCTAATGCCGGTAACCTGCCGGAAGTAGCGATCGTAATTTTAAACTGGAACGGAAAAAAATTCCTGGAGAAATTTCTACCTTCTGTGCTGGCATCTACTTACCCGAATAAACGAATTGTACTGGCAGATAATGCATCCGCAGATGATTCCATTGCATTTGTAAAAGCGCATTTTCCAAACGTGGAGATCATCATTAATTCTTCAAATGAAGGATTTGCAAAAGGATATAATTCTGCACTTTCACAGGTAAATTCAGATTATTATATTCTGCTGAACAGTGATATTGAGGTAACACCCAACTGGCTGGAACCTTTATTGTATGTAATGGAAAATTATAGAAATGCAGGTGCCTGCCAGCCTAAAATATTATCGTATCACCAAAAAGATACATTTGAATATGCCGGAGCCTGTGGCGGATGGATCGACAGTTTAGGTTATCCTTTTGCAAGAGGAAGGGTATTTGATGATTGTGAATCAGATGCTGGTCAGTATGATGATGTAGCGCCCTGTTTCTGGGCAACGGGTGCGGCTTTATGCATACGTGCAAAATTATACCATGACGCAGGCGGTTTGGACCCTTATTTTTTTGCACACCAGGAAGAGATCGACCTCTGCTGGAGGTTGCAAAGGCTCGGCTATGCAGTGTTTGCCGTGCCTTTAAGCGTAGTGTATCATGTTGGAGGCGGCACTTTACCTAAAGGCAACAGCAAAAAAACGTTTTTAAATTTCAGGAATAACCTGGTGATGATGCATAAGAATCTGCCGTGGCGTGAAAAATGGTGGAAAATGCCCTGCAGACTGGCTTTGGATGCTGTGGCTGCCTGGAGAGCTTTATTAAGTGGTGATACTGGTTTCTTTACGGCAGTGGCAAAAGCTCATTTTCATTACACTGGCTGGATAATTACTGGACAAATACCTGAGTTGCCATTTCCGGATAAGAAAAATGAAGGCTGGTACAATGGATCGCTGATCTGGCAATATTTTATAAAGAAGAAAAAGAAGTTTTCAGAAATTGTGGTACGCAAATAATGGTTTTTGCGTGTAAGCACTTATTTTTGCACTCGTTAAAAATCAATCAATGAGCGAAGAACTAATTGAAAATCAGAAAAAAGATTTCGGGCATAACTGGGTAGCTTCATCCAGGTTTCTTTGGTATTGCCAGGTATTTTTAATCATTGCTTTTGTTTTGGGTGGATGTTACAATTTATATTCCCACCGTTACAAAGGGAAGCCGGAAGTAAATGTACCAGATAACACTTTGTATAATCCGAAATACAAATAAAAAAAGTTTTGTTTTTTTGGAATAACAAACCTTATTTTTGCCATCCAAAAATTAGTTCTTTATAACCGCGGAAGTAGCTCATTTGGTAGAGCACGACCTTGCCAAGGTCGGGGTGGCCGGTTCGAGCCCGGTCTTCCGCTCCAACATAAGTCCCGATTCGTCGGGATTTTTTTTCATCTTTTGGTGAAGAAGTTGTTTACCCGGGTGGTGGAATTGGTAGACACGCAGGACTTAAAATCCTGTTCGCAGTAATGCGAGTGACGGTTCAACTCCGTTCCCGGGTACTTTTAAAATAAAAACCTTGTAGTTTAACCCTACAAGGTTTTTTTTATGCCGTAATTTTTACATCTTCATTTGATATAAAAATAATTTTCAATGCAGATATTTTTAAAATGCAACGCATTATGATATTAACGAAAATGGAATACGTACATTTAACAAAGACCAGTTTATATACTAATGTTAAATTTTTTTAATTAATTTACTGTTCTTTTCAACATTGATTTTCTCAGCTATATACTCTGAATCATAATCTAAAAGAATGAATCAATTAAAAAAAATTTTACTGGTAGATGATGATACGGATGACAGTGATCTGCTGAAAGAAGTTATTGAAGATATGTTGCCCTCCTGTAATGTTTGTGTGGTGTCAAATGGATTTGATGCAATAAAAAAACTGGATGATTTTAATCCTGATTTCGTTTTTCTTGACATTAACATGCCTGTAAAAGATGGTTTCGAATGTTTGGAAAATATTAGAGAAAAAAAAGAATTTGATCATTTGCCTGTTGCCATTTATTCCACCTCAGGGAGTAAATCACAGATCCAAAAAGCATATGATGGCCTCGCAAATATGTATATAAAAAAACCGGGAACATTTCCTGCCATCAAAAAAATTGTTGCGCAGGTGATTCATTTAAATCTCAACAAATATGTTCCTGCTCCACCTGCTTTCAATAATTTCCTGATCGCGTAAAAAGGCAAAATTAAAAATGTAGAAAGTAAAATGTAGAATTAATAAAATAGTAATCAGTATCCAATTTTTAATAAATTTTACATTCTTAATTTTTCATTTTCAATGATTTTTAATTCTTAATTTTTAATTTGTTTTCATTCCAATTCCAGATCATCGGAGCCGTCCAATAAAGGAATATCTGAAATAGAAGCGCCTGCAATTCCTTTTACAGAGCCATAAAATCCACTTGTATTCAACAATACTTTTTCGAGTTGTTTTTCTCTTTCCTTCCACATTTTTTCCATCTGAACCCGTTCTTTGGTTATGCTGTTTCGCATAGACATAAATCCTTCCACGATTGCTTCAATCTGACCTCGAAATTCAATCCCTGTGAGATAATCATATAACATGTGCATCTTATCCCCTTTATTTTCCTGGCTCGCTTGTTTTTCATATAACTGAATAATTCCGTGGCGAATAACACAGGCAACACTTACCAGTTCATCAAAACTACAAACCCAAATGCCATCTTTTTCACCAAAGCATTCCATGCCTTTAGGATAGGTTTGCGTAACCAGTATCGCCACATCAGCACCGCGGCTGCGCATATCTGATTTCAATTTATCAATCCAACCATTGCTCCACGCTTTGGTACGTTTACTTTCATAAATAATTTTTCCGCAGTCTTTGCCTGTGTTACTTCTTACTATTTGAATGCAATCGGCACCTTCCACTCCTTTGCCTACTTCATCAATCATATCAAAGGTGAAATTTTCACGAAGTATTTTTTCCAGTAATAATTCCTGTGCTTCGCCTTGTCGCTGCATCGAACTTTGTTCTGATTTCCGTCGCATTTCATCTGCCAGTTTTTTCTGCTCTTCCAACTGCATCTGCATCTCTTTAAACTTCATGACATATTCAGATTCTTTCAAAGCATTTTTATCCTGTTCCTGTTTGCGTATCGTTTCTGTGATAGATAATCTTTCTTCCTGCATTTTTTTTTGAATCTGTAACTCCAGTTCAGCTTCTTTTTCTGCTAATGCTTTTTGCATCTGTAAAAATTCAAGCTCTTTTTTTCTTGCCTCTTTTAATTTTTCTTCTGCTGCAGTATTTGATTGTTGTAATAATTGAACCTGATTCTCAAAATCGGCAGCAATTGATTTTTTTAGTTTCTCCTGCAATTCCATTTCCAGGCGTTGTGATTCCTTTAGCATACGCTCGGCAAAAAGTTCATTTTCCTTTTTCTTCTTTTCTTCAAATTGCAGAAGATTCAACTCCAGTTGCTTTTTATCTTTTTCTATTGCGGTTAGTGAATCATTGAGCTTCTTTTGAAATTCCTGCTGATACTTTAGTTCTATTTCTGAAGCAAGCACATTTTCCACATCGAATGTATTGCCGCAATTTGGGCATTTGATATTATTGGCCATTATGAATCTGTATTTATATTCCTGTTGATTAACCAGGTATTAAAATTATTTGAAAACTTCGGGATGGTTCTAAATTTTGTAACAATCTTTAAAAATAGATTACCGCTTAATCATCCAGATTTTTTAAATGCTGAAAGGTTAATTCCTTAAATTTGCGTTCCTCAATGCGGCGATGGCGAAATTGGTAGACGCACTACCTTGAGGTGGTAGCGCTCGCAAGGGCGTGGGAGTTCGAATCTCCTTTGCCGCACGAAACCTGCTTTATGAAAGCGGGTTTTTTTATTTACTAACCTAACCTCTTAACACAAAGTTCGCTGAGAATTTACTAAGAACCTTTAAATTAAATACTACAACAGTTTTAGAATTAATGAAGAGTACATGTATATTCTGCATAGAATATCAATAAAAAAAAATGAATTTATTCTTTTCGTTTTAAACTAACGATTTCTTTACTACATATGTGCCGCTCATCGAATCATGCCAGCCTCGCGAATTCGCTCCTAAAAAACTGAAAGCATCAAATGGAATGAACCTGCATAATGTTCTTCCCGCAATGGTCATAAATGACGGGCGTTCACCTGACTCATTCACCACTATTGTATTGGTTATACATTTTCCAATGGTGATTTTAAAAAACCCTTCCAGTAAAAGATAATATAATAATGCGGCTGCTATTTCCACCATGTATAATGTGAATGTACCGGTACCCCTGAAATTTTCCTTGAAATAATAATTCTCAAAAATATTCATCAGTAAAACCAGTACAATTATTAATGCATCAATTAATCTGTTCACAAAACGTGTAGATGCAACTACTGGTTCAAATTCTGAAAATGTTTCACCTCCAATTTCATGGAGTTTCAAAAAAGGTTTATTGAATTGGGTAGACAGCCATAAAAATACAAAGCTACAGATGTACAGGGCCAATGTTAACACTATTCCAATGAGCAGTGTATTTAAAAATCTTCCATCATTTTCCTGCATAAATGTAAACCTTGATGACAAAGTCAAAATAAAAAAAGGAATATTAAAAATGATATAACAACAATAAATTTGAAGAGGGCGAATCATTTTGAACCGGCTGCCAACAAAAATTAGAGTAGAAATTAATCCGGTAAAAATCGGTGTCAACATTGCCCAGGCTTTCCAGTTCAGTAACCAATCAACTTCCATTAATTTAAAACCTCCGGTCTGTGCATATAAACTATAGGCTGTAACCAAAAAAATATATGCGCTGATAAAATAATATACCCTGGAAATTTTCATATAACAATAGTTTTTATAGAGACCTAGAAGGTTGGTCAACCTAGAAGGTTGTAGACTTTAATTTCTCACAAAGGCGGAAAGAAATGCAAAAGCGCAAAGATGAAGAGTAAACGTGTTGGTTTGTAAGCCACAAAAAAAATTCACTTCATTTGCACATTCGCATATTTCCCTTTCGCACATTCTCTCATCCCCCATTTATCATTTGTCATTTGTAAAATCATTCGCACATTCGCACATTTTATGCCCTGGCATTTCGAGGTATCAAAAAAAGCTCCCGATAAGGAGCTTTTTTTAATATTTTTTTTTACGCTTAAAAAGGAAGATCGTCTTCTACAGGCATGGCTTGTTTCATGGCCGGCGCAGGAGCAACACCAACGTTCTGAACATTTCCCTGGTTATAACCGCTGCCATTTTCTGAACCACCGGTGTTTCCGCCTAATAATTGCAGATTTTGTACCCGCATTCTGAGCGTACCCGCTACAGTGCCATCTGTTTTAGTATAAGCATCCGCATCAGGACTACCTTCTGCATACACCATTTTACCTTTGGTAAGGTATTGGGCAACGGTGGTTTTGTCTGTCCAATACGCACATTCCACCCATGTAGTCCTGTCTTTTTGATTACCCTGTGCATCTTTGTAACGTTCTGTATGTGCGACGCTGAAGTTGATCACATTTTTTCCGATCACTTCTTTTACGATGCAATCTTTTCCAAGATTTCCAACAATTTGTAACTTGATCATAACTGTGTTTTTTAAATTTTAATCGATGTATCTGAATGGTTAAAGTTATGGTTTGAAACAGGATATCAATTCATTTTCTTCTTTAAAGTACTCACCTGATCCTGCAAGTTATTCACAAGATTGGCCAGGGAGTTTACATCCCAGCGTTGCTGTTGTGCCACTTTTCCAATGACTACCTGTGCAGACCAGATCTCGGCAATATCTTCCGCATTCACCTGATAAGGCTGATAAACAGGATTATCGCTTACCAGAGAAATTTTGTTTTTGGTCTTATTATTTTTTACGACGCGCTTATACACTATCCCTTCGGTTTTACTGACCACAATACAAGCCGTATTCGTTTTTACCTCTTCGATCGATGTCATTTTTTCGCCAACAATAATACTTCCGCTGGGCGTAGGCAACATACTGTCTCCAATGATCTCAAATGCACGGTAATTACCACCACTGAGCATAGGAAGTGTAAACGTGTTGAGTTCATCAATAAACTCACTGTCTGCATAACCGGCCAGGTATCCTGCGGCAGCTTTAACCGGTACAAAATGAATGATGTTACGGTCAGCAGAAGAAGTTCCCATTTTTTGCTGACGCCTTTTCATCCAGTAACTGTTATTGGTATTACTGAGATCTTTCAATAACAATTCATCCAGACTCAGTTTGAAAATATCTGCTATTATTTCCAGTACATCTAGTCGGGGATCTGCTCTCTCCTCTTCATAGGCGCCGATAAGCGATCGCTTGATGTTTAGTTTTTGCGCAAATTCTTCCTGAGTCCACCCACGCAGTTTACGCAGGTACTTTAAATTTAAGCCGGCTACTGACATGATTAACTAATTTGATTAGCACAAATATACTAAACTATTTAGCTTATCAAAATTTATTTTGGGTAACACAAATTAACCTGCCTTATTTTTGTTCAAAATATTTTTATGCCGGTAGTTTTGATAGTACATAACCTTTTGAGATGGGCAGTTTTATTATTCGGTTTGATTACGGTGATACGTGCCATTGGCGGATTGAGTTCCGGCAGAATGTATAATGGCGGCGATAATAAAATGAATTTGTTTTTCATGATCTCCTGCGACATTCAATTGCTGTTAGGATTGGTTTTATTTTTTGGCGGGGACTGGTTTCGCATGCTAAAATCAGGAATGGGTGAAGTGATGAGAAATCCTTTCACACGTTTCTTTACCGTAGAACATGCAGCCATGATGATACTGGCATGGATACTGGTGCATGTAGGCAGAACCGCAGTTAAACGTACCGTAACGGATAAAGCAAAACACCGTAAATCACTTATATTTTTTGGAATAGCATTGGTTCTTATTCTGGCCAGCATTCCATGGCCTTTCAGAGGCGACCTGATTGGCCGTCCCTATTTTCCAGCATTATAAACAGATAAAAGATTAATGGCTAAGAAGAAAGAAAAACCCATCATTTTAATCACAAATGATGATGATATAACAGCACCCGGAATAAGAAATCTTGTAGAAGCAGTAAAAGACCTTGGACAAGTTGTGGTGGTGGCGCCGGATAAACCGCAAAGCGGGATGGGACATGCGATCACGATCGGTTCTCCGCTGCGTATGAATAAAATGAATTTGTTCGGAGATATAGAAGCCTGGCAAACGAGTGGCACTCCTGTTGATTGCGTAAAACTGGCGGTTGATAAAATATTGCACCGCAAACCCGATATCTGCTTAAGCGGAATCAACCACGGCGCAAATCATTCCATCAATGTAATTTACAGTGGAACTATGTCTGCTGCCATGGAAGCTTCTATTGAAGGAATTCCCAGCATCGGTTTCTCTTTACTGGATTATAATTATGAAGCGGATTTTGAACCAGCAAGAAAGATCGTTCATACCATTGTAAGTGAAATTCTCCAGCAAAAACTTGACAAACATTTATTGCTGAACGTAAACATTCCTTCCATTCCTTACAATAAAATAAAAGGGATCAAAATCTGCAAACAGGCCTACGCAAAATATGAAGAGGATTTTGATGAGAGAATGGATCCGCAAGGCAAAAAATATTACTGGCTTACCGGTAAGTTTGTAAATTTTGACAAATCAAAAGACAGCGACGTGTGGGCATTGACGAACAATTATGTGAGTGTGGTTCCCGTAGAATTTGACCTCACCAATTACACCATGAAAGCCGCTCTTGAAAAAAAGAAATTATTCAAATGATTTTTAAGAAAGATAATTTTTACTGGGGTCTCCTCCTCGGCACCTTTGCGCCAATACTGGGCATGATCCTCTTCAAATATGTTAAATTTAAAATATTCAGTTTTAAAGAAGTGATTCAGTTCATGATAGTGGAACCGGGTTTCAGAACATTATCTGTAGCACTCAGCCTTTCACTCTTACTGAATGCCGCATTGTTTACGATCTATATTAACAGTGGAAGAGATCATACGGCAAAAGGGATTTTTGTTACGACCGTGTTATATGGTGGCGTTATTCTGCTGATTAAAACTTTCTATTAATTAATGGATCAACAATGTAAAAATGTTTCATTCCTGATCAAGCTACATCAGGAAATAATCCCTGCACAAAAGATCTTGAATTGAACACAAGAAGGTCTTCCACCTTTTCACCTACACCAATAAATTTTACAGGTATCTGAAACTGATTTGCAATAGCGAGTACCACACCACCTTTTGCTGTGCCATCCAGTTTTGTAATCGCCAGTGCCGTAACATCTGTGGCTGCTGTAAAATGTTTTGCCTGCTCCAGTGCATTTTGTCCGGTACTTCCATCGAGCACCAGTAGCACTTCATGCGGCGCATCCGGAATAACTTTCTGAATTACCCGTTTGATTTTTGTAAGTTCATCCATCAGGTGCAATTTGTTGTGCAACCTTCCGGCGGTATCAATAAGAATCACATCAGAATTTCTGGATACACCGCTGATAATCGTATCATAAGCCACAGAAGCAGGGTCGCTGCCCATTTCTTTTTTTACGATAGGAACATTGGTTCTTTCACTCCAGATCGTAAGCTGGTCAACCGCTGCAGCCCTGAAGGTATCCGCAGCACCCAGCAATACCGATTTACCGGCTTTGGAAAAATTATGCGCCAGTTTTCCAATTGTGGTGGTTTTACCTACACCATTAACGCCCACTACTAAAATTACGTGCGGTTTATGCCCGGTAGGCAATTCAAAACTTTCGTAAGAAGTATCGGAAGGAGCATTGACCAGTAACTTTTCAATTTCTTCCTTTAGAATTTTATTCAGTTCAGATGTGTTGAGGTATTTATCTTTTGCAACACGTGCTTCAATTTGTTCGATAATTTTCACTGTAGTATCAATACCCACATCTGCACCTACCAATGCATCTTCGAGGAGATCGAGCACTTCTTCATCTACGGTACTTTTGCCGGCGATGGCTTTGCTGATCTTGGAAAAAAAGCCCTCTCTTGTTTTTTCTAAACCCTGATCAAGTGTTTCCTGCTGTTGTTTTTTTCCGAATAGCTTATCAAATAATCCCATATATCAAAACTTGAATTTGCAAACTTATTGAAGTTGCGATGAATGCGTACAATAAAAAAAGCCGTTCCGGTAGAACAGCTTTTGTAAAAAGGTATAGTAAAGATTAACTTCCCAGGAAATCCTTGATCTTGTCTTTATGAACTATCGCTTCCTTAAATGTGTAAGCACCTGATTTAGGGCTACGTAAGGTACGAATTACTTTACTCCAGTTTTTTGCATCCGCTGCTGCTTTCTGGTCTTTGGTTTTGATCGCGGTTTTAGCTGCTTTTGCCATGACTATTTAATTTCTTTATGTACAGTAACTTTTTTAAGAATCGGGTTGAATTTTTTTAACTCCATACGCTCAGGCGTATTTT
>JANOAO010000101.1:0-8534 GCA_031411115.1 Bacteroidota bacterium | reverse complement strand
CCGAGGGTGTTCACCTCTTCCCATACCGAACAGAGAAGTTAAGCCCCTCATGGCCGATGGTACTGCACAACAATGCGGGAGAGTAGGTAGCTGCCATATTTATTTAAAAGCCTTTCAGTAACCTGAAAGGCTTTTTTTATTCACGTATATTAAAACAATTTAATCGAAATTAATAATACCTGTTTTTGTAAAAGTGAACTATGAATAGAAAACCTACTCATAGTGTTCCAGTTTAGATACTTCTTATCATATATATTTGTATCTAAACCAAATCATAAATGAAAAAAAATCTATTTTTTATGACTGCTGTTGTTGTTAGCCTCACAGCCTGCAATGAGCCCAAAAGCGACAATAGTACCAATATGTCAACCAAAGACAGTACGTCGAATTTCAGCCTTGCAGATGCAAAAACTGAAATAGAAGCAGATAATGCAATATTTGCATCTGATGTAAAAAAAGGAGACTCGGCTGCCCTCGCTGAACATTATCATTCAGATGCCCAATTTCTTATGCCTAATTCCGAGCCGGTTATGCGTTCTAATATGGCAGCCACTATGGGCGGTATGCTGAGAATGGGAATTAAAGATGTTAAGCTTACCTTATTGGATCTCACTGGCAATGATGACCTTTTATTAGAAACGGGTACTTATGAAATGTATGGAGATAAAAATTCCTTACTCGATAAAGGCAAATACCTGGTGGGATGGAAAAAAGAAAATGGCAAATGGAAAATTTACAGGGATATGATCAATACCAGTATGCCAGCTATGCAAGAGGGCAAATAACAAGGATACAACAGATTATCCTCTAATAGCTTTAAATTTTAAAATGATCCCGTTATCAAAAACCGAACAGAGAAGTTAAGCCCCTTATGGCCGATGGTACTGTACATGAATTCGGAAGAGTAGTTAGCTATCATATTTATTCTAAAAGGCCTTTCAGAAATGAAAGGTTTTTTTATGCACGTAAGGTTAGCATTTATTTTGATCAATAAGGCGTATATACGTTAGATCTTTCCCTTTTGGCCATTTTTAGCAATACAGGCAACTAAAATACTTTTAAACCGATATTTACACTGTGCCATTATACACGGAAAAGCACAAAGGTTAAGATATAATCTGCCACTACTATTTTAACAGATGATGTATCAAAAAAAAGATTTAATATGTTGCAGCGTTGTTGTTCTTTTATCCGTATATATTAACACACGATCATACCATCCGCATTAACAGGATAATTTGAGTATTATAAATATTATACAAGGTTGCACTGAAAGGGATCCGAATTCCCAGAGGCTTTTGTATAATCAGTTCAAAGGTTTTGCGTGTAAAATTGTTTTCCGGTATATATACAGGTATGAAAAAGCAATGGATGTGGTTACAGATGGGTTTGTAAAAGTGTTATTGAACATACAAACATTTAATTACTTTTCTGTTACAGATGCGGAGATGCAGTTGATGGGTTGGATAAAAAAAATAATGATCAATTGTGCAATAGATGAATTACGAAGGAATAATATGCTTCCGGAAATCGGAGAATTAACTCAGGAATTATGGGAAACAGATTCTGAAAAACATACTGCAGACCAATTGCTCTTATATAAGGATCTGGTAAGCTTAATAAAAGAACTGCCTACTAATTACCGGGTAATATTTAATCTGTATGTGATAGATGGTTATTCCCATAGTGAGATTGCAGATAAACTTAAAATACCTGTAAGTACATCAAGGTCAGGTTTATCAAGGGCCCGCAACATATTGCAAACAACAATTATTAAAATGGAGGAGGGGAAGGCATGCTCAATATAGGAAACGATATGGAGGAATTGTTACGGCACGCATCCCAAAATTATCCACTTAAGGAAGGTGAAGACAGGTGGGATGAAATAAATGAGAGGGTTAATAATAACAGTTTAATTAATGAGAAGAAAAGTAAACGTTTTTTTGTAATCCCTCTTATAATCATGGCTTTGATTCTTCAACATTCCTTTTTATATACAAATGATTTAAAAATTCTGCCAGTCAGGTCTTCTTTTACGGAAATTAAAACAACGCCAGTTTCTGAAAAAGGCAAGAAGAATGATAAAGAAAACAATATTCAATCTTACAATTCTGTTTTATTCAAACCCAACTCAACAAAAGGACGCAGGCTCATTAAGCCTCTTTATTACGCTTCTTATGTAAAATTAGAAGACAAAAGAAATGCTTCAATTGTTATTGATAATGCAGAGATTATTGAAACTTCAAACTTTGATGGATCTGAATCAGGGCAACAATTAATAGAAGAGATTTCGGGTAAAGACAGCATTTCATATAATGATTCCACAATAAAAGATGAAATGCAATTGACTTTGACCGTGAAAAGTGAACCGGAAACTTTAGAGAAGAAACAAACACGAGGTTTTTATTTCGGCGCATTGGTTGCATTGAATGGAAGTACAGTTAAGATGGAAAGTATGGCCCATGCGGGATATAGTATAGGGTTAATTGCAGGTTACCGGATAAGCTCTCATACATCAGTTGAGACCGGGATGTTTTATGGTAAAAAACGGTACAACAGCCAGGGTAAATATTTCTCTGATAAATATTCGGCAATGCCAGCCGGAATGAAAATAATCAATCTCTCCGGTAACTATAACTTATTAGAAATTCCAATTCAAATAAAATATAATTTTTCCCCTGGAAGAAAAAGAAATTTATTCGGAACTGCAGGTATAACTTCTGCTCTTATAACCAAAGAACAAAATGATTATAAAGTGAAGTATAACAGTAATGAACAGATGATGCGTGGTTCTTACAATGATATAAGAAAATATGTTGCAGCATCATTTACATTCTCGATCGGTTTTGAACAGAATTATAAAAATACTACTCTTCGTTTCGAGCCATTCATGCAAATTCCTTTGAAGGGGGTTGGCATAGGAAGTATGCCCGTTACCACATTTGGTATCCGGGCAGGAATCATCAGGTAATACACAAATCCAAAACATTTATTTATGACACAACTGTGCATACGGATATATGTATGCCTGTAAAGAAACTTTTATTCATCACATAAAAAAACAAAAATGAAAAAGATCACACACATTTTCAAAATGGCTTTATTAAGCCTGGCATTTGCTTCCTGTGAAAAAACTATGATGCACGAGGGAGATGTAATGGCTTCAGAGGAAGGAGGAAAGAGTAATTCTGTTGGAAAAGTATTTACTTTAAGTAATAATGCAGCAGCCAACCAGGTAATGGTTTATAACAGGGGAGTTAATGGAATGCTTAGTTTTTCAGCCGCATTCAACACAGGTGGTTCAGGCACCGGCGGAGGTTTAGGAAATCAGGGCGCTATAGCTTTATCAGATGAAGGAGACCTTCTTGTTGCCGTTAATCCCGCTTCAAATTCCATATCCAGCTTCAGAGCAAATTCCGGTTCTTTGGAATTAGTTTGTGTTAAACCATCGGGAGGAATGAGGCCCGTGAGTGTAACTATGTATGGCGGGCTGGTATATGTTCTGAATGCAGGAGGTACAGGAAATATATCCGGATTTACCATGTCGTCAGATGGCACTTTATCACCGTTGGGTGGCTCAATGCGCCCACTTAGTAGCAGTGCTTCGGGTGCAGCTCAGATATGTTTTGTAAATGATGGAACAGTTCTGGCCATCACAGAAAAAGCAACCAACATGATCATCACTTATACGGTATCAGGCGGTTTGCCGGATGTATACCATTCACTTACTTCAGCTAACCCTACACCATTTGGTTTTGCTGTAGGAAAAGAAAATCTGATATATGTTTCGGAAGCAGCCGGTGGAGCAGCAGGAGCCAGCACGGTATCCTCTTATCATATCAGTAACAATGGTGAAATCAGCCTGGTTACCGGCCCTCTTTCAGCAGGACAGACGGCTGCATGCTGGGTAGTGATTACAAATAACAATAAGTATGTGTATGCCACCAATACCGCGAGCAATACCATCACTTCTTTTTATGCGAAAAATGAATTTTCCATTAAACAAGGCGTGGCAACAACCGCAACCAATACGCCCATTGATGCTGCACTGAATAAAAACAGCAAATTTCTTTATGTGCTGAACAGCGGAGATGATACTTTTGGAGTTTTTGTTGTTAGTAATGATGGTATGCTAATGCATATACAAACCGTATCCGGTATTCCGGACGGAGCTACTGGATTGGCAGCGGAATAGATTTTATATTGGATTGGTATTGGATATTTTACAACGCATTTTTAATAACAAAGTAAATTTTAATGATACCAGTTGTTTTAAAAAATTTAATCTCAGGGTTTAATAATCGTTGAAGAAAGGGTTTCGTTTATAAACGAGACTCTTTCTTCATTACTAAATGAAAAGTATAGTTTAGTGACCCTTCAAACCAAATAATAAATCATCATTTTCTTTTCGTTACATAAAATTTTACGCCTACTGGTATAGGTTCGTGACCCACCAATCTAATGGGGAAATTATCATAACCCCAATCCTCATACCTTTGCCACCCTATGAACAAAAAAGAAAGGATCATCATTTTTCTTCTCGCTACACTGAATTTTACACACATACTTGATTTTATGATCATGATGCCATTGGGTAACTACCTGATGCCATTTTTTAAAATAAGTCCTCAACAATTTTCCCTGCTTGTAGCCAGTTATACAATCGCTGCCAGTGTATCCGGATTTATTGCCGCATTTTTTATTGACAGCTTCGATAGAAAAAAAGTGCTGCTTTTTGCCTATACCGGATTTTTATTAGCTACCATGGGTTGTGGTTTTTCGCCATCTTATTCTGTATTACTGGTAGCAAGATTAATTGCAGGAATTTTTGGAGGACTTATTGGTGCACAGGTGATTTCAATTATCAGCGACCTGTTTGCTTATGAGCGCAGAGGCAGGGCGATGGGGGCTGTTATGTCGGCTTTTGCTATAGCATCGGTTATTGGTATTCCACTGGCATTATATTTATCAAACTTAATTTCATGGCATGCTCCGTTTATCCTGATCGCATCGCTGGGTATTTTGCTGATTCCTTTCCTGATAAAATTTTTACCCGCGGTTTCCGGCCACCTCGTTCCGGGACAAAAGCCTTCCATCAATTCAGCAGGATTTAAGGAAGTGTTTTCAAAAAAACGTCAGGTATTGGCGCTTTTGTTTACCTGCTTTATCATGTTTGGCCATTTCCTGGTGGTGCCTTTTATTAATCCTTACCTGGAATTTAACCTGGGCTATAGTAAAACGATCACACCACTTATTTATCTGGTTGGAGGTATAGCAGCTTTTTTTTCTTCTAATATATTAGGCAGGGCAAGCGACAAAATCGGAAAGCTTAAAGTGTTTCGCATTTGCCTTTTGATCTCTTTACCGCTGGTGATTATTCTCACCAACCTGGTAACTATTCCGTACTGGATTGTATTATTATTATTCGGATGCTGGTTCACGGTATCAACAGGGCGAGGAGTAACTTCACAGGCTATGGTAAGCAATGTTGCTGACCCAAAATTTCGCGGAAGTTTTCAGAATTTTAACAGCAGTCTTCAACAGGCAGGAACAGGCATTGCTTCACTCATAGCAGGATTTGTTGTAGTAGAAAAGGCAGGCGGTAAAATCGGGCATTATGAATGGCTGGGATATATCAGTGTAATCGCTTTGATGATTGCTTTATTGATTGCACAATATCTTTTTGGAAAGTTCAAAGAAGAGATTTAACCACAAAGTCGCAAAGAAAAATAGGTTCGTGTTGCGCTGGTTATTGTTACCTCGTTCAATATCTGGATTTTAATAAATTCCTGGAAATTATATACAAATACACATGCCGTTGTAACACCGGGCAATTTTATAAAACAGGAATTACAAAAAGCTTACGATGGATATCAGAAATGGTGGAAACTACAGTTAAAAGCCGGCTTGCTGGTGTATCCGATTGCAGCGGCAGGTAGTTTTATTGTGGGTGGTGTAGAAGGTTCCGGCAATACGGTGGAAGCCTTTTTATACAATCCAAAAATGTTGATCGTGTTATTGATAACGATCATCATTCTTACTCCGTTATGCTATTATTTTGCGCCATGGATGTTCAATTTTGGTTATGGGAAATAACTGAAAAAATCAAACGGTTGATTGTAGAATTGAGAGAACAGTAAAGATTATTGTTTTAAGTTTTGCCATAAACTGACGGCCACCATCAATAAAGAAAAGCACCTCTTTGTAAAAATCAAATCAATACTTTAATAATTTGTAGTAATTGAAAGAGATACGCTATTTTCAGTCCTCAAAATGTAAAAAATATGCGTATAAAAAATTATCTGTTAACTGGTCTATTGGCCTGTATGACTTTATTAATATTGTCATCCTGCAAAAAAAGTTCAACGTCAAATAATAACTCAAATTATTATGTAAAAGTGAATAAGAACGGTACTTTATTAAGCTACCCTCTTGTTACCGGCGAGTTAGGGCCTGACCAACTGGATGCCTCATTAACAGACCTCGTTATCAGAGGACAGAGTACAGATGCAAGCGAAGTTCTGGATATCGTAATCCAGGTTAGCGGGCCACTAACACCCGGAACATATGTTACCGGATTGTTGAGCCCACAGGTAATTTTTGATCTGACCATTCAAAATGGAGCTAATATAAAAAATTTCCGTGCGGAAGATGCTCCCGGCATGCCTCCAAGCTTTTTTACGGTTACATTAACTACTGTAAACCAAGACGTTGTTGAAGGTACTTTTACAGGAAATTATTTGTATAATGATTTTGGCACCTCAACACCTGAAGTTATGACTTTTACCAGCGGAGAGTTTCGCATAAATCCGATTCCATAGTAGTAGAAAATCTTTTAATATTTTTTATAAATCCTGGAGCGATCCGGGATTTTTGTTTCTCTTGAATTTTATTTTATTACGTAGTGGTATTTTCTGTTCTTTTTACTTGTCCAAAAAAAGACTTAGACAATCGATATACAGCCCGTTTGTATGTACTCAATGATGGGCATTTGTGTAAAGAGAGTTCAGTATTTGTGCAATGCTTTTGAAAAGGGAGAAGAATTTCATGTGGTAAAGAATTAATTTTCTGACAAAGGAACAAGTCAAAAATCCCATTGAAGTACATTATTACATTAAAATTATTTTCATTTGTCAATAATATAACAACCTGTGAGGTTCCAACCAGTGAATTCGGTAATAAAAGTTATATTTAATGCTTAATCTATTTAATGAAATCACTTCGTTTGCCAACTGCATTCATCCTTAATATTTTATGCCTCGTGATCTTTTTTACTTCTTGTAAAAAGTCTGATTCAGGTAATCCGGATAATCCAATCGTCAATACAGTTACCACTTCTTTAAAAATAATGGTTCTGGATGAAAATGGGATCGTTGTCAATCATGCACTGGTTACTTCGGGTGCAGTTTCCGGTTATACCGATGAATTTGGAATTGCCTATTTAAAAAATGTGATCGTTTCCACCAAAAATTCTGTTGTAACCGTAAAGGCCGCGGGTTATTATAATGCTTACAGAAGTTTTCCGGCAGATAATGCACAGGCTTTTGGTAAAGTAATGCTGGAGCGTTACCAGATCACCGGATCTGTTTCTGCTGTTTCCGGTGGGCAGATTAATGTAAATACAGAAGTCAGCATCAATTTTCAACCGGGTTCTTTTGTAAATGAAGACGGCAGTGCTTATACAGGTTCTGTAAGCGTTTACGCTTCTTATCTTAATCCGTTAGATGCGAATCTTGACGTTCGTATGCCGGGCAATTTATCAGGAAATGATAACGGAAATGTTTTACTAAAGACATTTGGAATGTTGAATGTGGAATTGAAATCTGATGCTAATCTGCCGCTTAAATTAAAATCAACTTCCAGGGCCACCTTAAGTGCGGCAATACCTTCTTCTATGAGTGCAGGCGCTTCCGCTACAATCCCTATGTGGTATTTTGATGTGATAAAAGGAGAGTGGGTTAAAGATGGTGAAGCGATTCGTCAGGGAAATAAATTTGTTGCCGAAGTATCTCATTTCACCTGGTGGAATTATGATTATGCATATCCCAGTGTATTGATTTATGGCTCGCTGAAAGATGCACAGGGTACTCCACTTTCTAATACTGAAATCAGACTAACTGTACCAGGTACCGATATTACCATGTTCGGATATAGTAACCAGGAAGGAAAATTCAGCATGCCTGCTCCGTTGAATTCAAATTGCCAGTTAACATTGAATAGTATGTCTTGCCAGTTGTCTTTTTATACTTTCTCCGTAGCTACGGGAACCATTGATAAAAATGCCGGAACTATTTTAGTGACTCCGTTAAATCCCCGCCAATTTCACCTTATGGGTACATTCAATAACTGCGCTAATGCACCCGTGTCGGATGGTACAGTTAGAATTTACCTGGAGAACCATATGTTTGAAAGCCCGATAGTAAATGGCCTGGCGGATATTTCTTTTTTTTATTGTAAAGATTCTGCTGATGTATTAATTGTTGCAGAAGATTATGCCACACAAAAACGTACTACGTCTTCTAGGAGAATTTACG
>JANOAO010000100.1:0-24290 GCA_031411115.1 Bacteroidota bacterium | reverse complement strand
TAATAACAACAACAGGAATGGTACTGCTAGTAAGATTTGCTTTCAAAGGTTTACTAAAACTCAATTGGCATTCATTAGAACACAATGCGGGAATAATAACAGGATTTACTCTGTTGGCTACAGGAATACTTTCATTTTTTATTAAATAATTATATGTCAAAAGAATGTTGTGATACCGGAGAAAAAGAGGTTCAGAAACATACAGTATCCGCTAAAGCTGTTTCGGCTGAAAAACAAATTGGTAAAGCAAATCATGAAAAACATAGTGCTGATGATGGACATGATCACGGCGGTGAAGAAATCGATGGCTGGAAAGCGCATTGGGATTTGTTATTAGCCTTCGCAATTTTGGTTATTTTATTGACCTTGGAATATGGCTTCAAAATAAAATTACCTGATATTCTATCTCTTATTATCAACGCTATTGCATGGCTTTTAGCAGGCAGAAAAGTAGCTGATTTAGCATTCAGAAAATCAAAACGGGGCGACTTCTTTAACGAGTTTGTCTTAATGACTGTAGCCACAATTGGGGCTTTTCTTATTGGAGAATATGAAGAAGGGGTTGCCGTAATGGTTTTCTATAGCATTGGCGAATGGTTTCAGGATGCAGCAGTTAATAAAGCAAAGAGAAACATAAAAGCATTGTTAGACATAAGACCCGGTGAAGTAACAGTATTAAGAAATGGTAAGTCGGAAGTCACAGACCCATCAAAAGTACAATTAGGCGAAAACATACAAATAAAACCGGGAGAAAAAGTTGCTTTAGACGGAGAACTTATTTCAGAAAATGCATCATTCAATACAGCAGCATTAACAGGGGAAAGTAAACCAGATACAAAGCATAAAGGTGAAGCAATTTATGCTGGAATGATAAATCTAAATACAGTTTCAGAAGTAAAAGTAAATGCACTTTTTAAAGACAGTAAATTAAGCCGCATCTTAGAAATGGTGCAGGATGCAACAGCAAGGAAATCACAAACCCAATTGTTTATTTCACGCTTTGCAAAAGTCTACACACCAATAGTATTTTTCTTAGCTTTTGCTTTGTGTTTAGTTCCTTATTTTTTCGTTGAAGATTATGTTTTCAATATATGGTTTTACAGAGCATTAGTATTCCTGGTCATTAGTTGTCCATGTGCATTAGTTGTATCGATACCATTGGGGTATTTTGGAGGCATCGGTTTGGCATCAAGAAATGGGATACTTTTTAAAGGGGGTAATTTCTTAGATGTAATGACAAAGATTAATACGGTTGTCATGGACAAAACAGGAACACTAACCAAAGGTGTTTTTAAAGTTCAACAGGTAGTACCAAACAACATAAGCAAAGAGGAACTTATAAAACTAACATCAGCATTAGAACAAAACTCAACACACCCGATTGCTAAAGCAGTTACAGAATTTGCTGGCATTGCAAAAGACAATGTAAAAGTAGAAGGAGTAGAAGAAATATCAGGGCATGGTTTAAAAGGCAATATTGAAGGCAAAGAAGTATTAGCAGGCAATTTAAAGCTTTTAAAGATGTTTAATATTGAATATCCTAAAGAGTTAGAACAGGTAGTAGATACAATTGTTGTAGTAGCAGTTAATAATACTTATGAAGGTCATATTACAATAGCTGATGAAATTAAAGAAGATGCAAAGCAGGCAATAGATGAAATGCATAAACTGAATATTCAAACAGTGATGCTATCAGGTGATAAGCAGAGTGTAGTTGACCAAATGGCAAAGATTGTTGGTATTGATAAAGCCTACGGAGATTTATTGCCTGAAGGAAAAGTAGAAAAGGTCCAACAATTAAAGAATGAAGGAAGGCGAATTGCTTTTGCAGGTGATGGAGTAAATGATGCACCGGTAGTTGCTTTAGCAGATGCAGGTATTGCGATGGGAGGTTTAGGAAGTGATGCTACAATTGAAACAGCCGACATAGTAATTCAGAATGACCAGCCAACTAAAATAGTATCAGCCATCAAAATTGGAAAGATTACAAGAAACATAGTTTGGCAAAATATCATTTTAGCAATGACGGTGAAAGTGATTGTATTAATATTAGGTGCAGGTGGAATAGCAAACCTTTGGGAAGCAGTAGTAGCAGATGTAGGAGTAGCATTATTAGCAATCTTAAACGCAGTGAGGATTCAACGTATGAAGATTTAAGCAAGTTCCTATAGTTAAGCGACAACCTCACAGGTTGGGACCTGTGAGGTTGTAGTAATGACATACTAAAATGTAGTTCAATAGTTTTATGCAACTTTAATATGCAAAGCGCCAGAAAATTCAACACGAAATATTTTAAGAAGCTGCCTTTAAGCATGCTAATTCTGCTCATCCTTTTTGCAGCAGCCATTTTTTTCTTTGTGTTTATTATGCATGAAGTTCTATGGGAAAAAGAAGTTGCAGCAGATAACCGTGTTTTTGCATTTCTTTCTGCCTATGTAATCAGTGATACGCTCACAGGTTTTATGAAAGTTGTTACCTACTTCGCTTCAGCACTATTTTTACAAATTGCATACGGTACTTTGGTGCTGATATATCTGCTTTACAAAAACTGGAAAAGAGCATTGGAAATTGCAGCTATTGGTATTGGTGGGTTTGTGGTGAATTATTGTATGAAACTTTCTTTCCATCGCTTACGTCCGCCAAATCCATTAATTGACAAATTAGAGAACTTTAGTTTCCCCAGCGGTCATGCGACCTCCGCATTTATTTTTTACGGATTGCTTACCTACCTGATCTGGAAAACCAAAATACAAAAGATGTATAAACTCATTATTGGAACAACGCTCGTTCTCTTTTCATTACTTATTGGCTTTAGCCGTATTTATCTGAGGGTCCATTACCCGAGTGATGTATTAGCAGGCATTTGTATAGGCTTTGCCTGGTTAATTTTAACGGTTTGGTTATTTGAAAAACTAAAGAAAAGATCAGATGCAGAAATGAATATGCAATCGGTTGAAAACAAGCTTTGAAATATTCATGGAACTACATTTTGCAATATCAATAATGCTGAACCCTCAAATTTAATTACAGATTTACTTCTGCATCAATTGCTGGATAACAATTAATCAATTTCAGGAAAAGTATCGCTCTAAGATGAATACCGGCATGTAATAAATGGAGTAACCGCTTCCTGCAATATTTATTTTACGGTCTCTTATTTGTACTGCCAAAATAACACGGCGATATTATTGAGTAAATTAATGTTATGAAACAACAATTGGCAAATGAAAGAAACCAACTATTGAAATCAATAGAAAAGGTTTTGGAAGGTCCCATGATATTTCTGGGTTTTGTTTGGCTGACGTTGTTGATAGTTGAATTATTGTGGGGTTTGTCAAAACCACTCGAATATATGAGCTTGTCTATTTGGGTGATCTTTATAATTGATTTTATAATCAAATTTATATTAGCACCCGTCAAACTTATTTTTTTCAAAAAGAATTGGTTGACTGCAATATCTCTTGTAATTCCTGCATTAAGAGTATTCAGAATTTTTAGATTTGTGCGTTTATTACGTAGTGTAAGAGGAATACGGTTAGTGCGTATTGTTACCTCCTTGAACAGAAGCCTGAAAAGTTTATCGGCAACTATGAAACGTCGGGCATTTGGATATGTAATGATGGTAACCCTCATTGTAACCTTTGGTGGTGCAACCGGAATGCATGCATTGGAAAAAACCACTGAAGGATTTGAAACATTCAGCATGGCATTGTGGTGGACTGCCATGAGGGTGATAACGGCAGGTAACGATTTCAATCCTGCTACTCCAGAAGGTCGTGGATTAGCTTTTTTAATTGCAGTATTTGGCTACACAATTTTTGGATATGTTACCGCAACCTTTGCCACGTATTTCATTGGAAGGGATGCAGAAGAAAAAGATGCGCCGTTGGCAGGAGCAAAAGATGTTGCAGAATTAAAAAGTACAGTCCTGGCATTATCAAAACATATACAGGAATTAAGAGCAGAGCTGGATCATAAACGTTAATGCTCAAGTGCAATAATTTCCTGTGTTTCTATTTTTTAAATAATTTATTTATAAAATTTATTTCGCATTCTATTCAAGCATAAAACTCCCAAATCCAGAAGTGTATATTCCAACAATAAAAATGTGTACGCTTAACTATTTCCTTACTTTTTAGGCCCACGTTTAAAAATAATAAGACCATCAAGAAATTTTCTTAATACCTGATCACCGGCTTCCACATATCCGGGGTGATCTTCCTGCCGGAACAAATCATTCAATGCACCTTTGGTCATTGTAAATCCTGTTAATGATAAAATGTGTAACATCTCATCATCACGAAGTGCCAGTGCAATTCTCAATTTTTTCAGTATATCGTTGTTGGATAACATGTATTCTTTTGGTTGTAAAGTTAAGCAAATCTTTTGGTGGATGGAAAGCTAAAATTGTATGGATAATTAAACACGTCCGGGCTTGGAGCAGTTCAATAAATAAGATTCAATAATAAGTATTATCCTTTTCCAAATTTATGTTGAAAGGCATTCCATTTTTCAGCAAATTCAACTTTTGATATCTGTTCTACTGCAAAATTGGAAGCAAGATCTTTTAGAACTACATTACTGTCTGTCCAATAACCATAATTCGACTTCCAAGGCATCGCAACAATGGGTTCTCCCATTTCATTAAGACCAATTTCTCTATTTGGAAAATAACTATCATCTTCAAATTCAATTAACCAGGTGATAATTTTTGGAATTTCATGGATAAAGTCAGGATTAGAAACCGGTGCGGGTTGATCTAATATGGTTTTAATAAATCTACTGCTGATATTCTCCGGCGTTTTTTTTAAATCAGATTTATTTAAGTCGAATTTTATATAGGTATTACTCATCATCTAAAATTATGCATAAGATACATCAGATTTAATGTTATGACCTAATTATGGTTAAAGGAGTTTGAATATTAGCCTGTTTTAAATGGTTCTGCTACGCCGTACCTTTGCATCATGCGCCTCATCATAAAAAATATGGTATGCCCACGTTGCATCGCTTCGATTCAACAAATACTAGAGAGATACAATCTGCCAAGTAAATACATAAGGTTAGGAGAAGTAGAATTGGAGCGTGAACCGAGTAAAGCAGTACTTCAAAAGTTTTCGGACGATCTTTTAAAAAATGGATTTGAATTACTGGATGATCAGCGCAAACAACTCATTGGGCAGGTGAAGAATTTATTAATTCAAAAAGTACAGTCCGGCAACATCGAAGATCATTTTAGCATCAGTAAATACATCAGCGAAAAATTATTCAAAGAGTATTCCTCTGTCAGTAAATTATTCTCAGAAGTGGAGGGCATCACCGTAGAACAATATTTCATTTTACAAAAAATTGAAAAGACAAAAGAATGGCTCATGTACAATGAACATTCTCTAAGTCAGATCGCATTCAATTTAGGTTATAGCAGCACCCAGCATTTATCCGGGCAATTTAAAAAACTAACTGGCATGACGCCCTCTCAGTTCCGTCAAATTGGTGCAATTGAACGTAAATCCATAGACAATGTGTAAACGACCTACGCACTTTTCATTTATCTGTACATTATTTCCATAATACTATACGCTAATCTTTTTATTTGAGTTCAACTTTGCCTCATAAAAAGGTAAATTATGAATAAAGAAACGGTTACCGTAAGCCTTCCTCTATCAGGTATGGATAGTGAACATGGTGCATTAATAATTGATAAAGGCCTACATAAGATCGAAGGTATCTCTCAGCATATAGTTGAACTAAATAATAACCGTGCACTAATCACCACAGAAGATGAAATTTTAATTATACCGAAAGCTGTAAAGGCAATCAGAGATCTGGGATATGATGTGGATACGGTAAAGAAAAATTTTCCCTTGCTGAATATGAGTTGTGCTTCCTGTGCATCCGGTTCTGAAGTTATTTTAAAAAATACACCGGGCGTTATAAAAGTGGCCGTCAATTATGCCAATGCGATAGCAAACATTGAATATGTTTCCACCATAACGGATCCGAAAAAATTACAAGCTGCTTTGCGCAGTATTGGGTATGATTTGATGATTGATGAAAGCGAAGATGCCAGAGATGCGCTTGAAGATGTGCAACGTAAAAAAATGAATACGCTGAAAAGTCGAACCATAAGTTCCATTGTTTTGTCCATTCCCGTAGTGTTAATCGGAATGTTTTTTATGGATATCCCTTATGCGAATTATATCATGTGGGCATTAGCTACGCCGGTTATATTTGTATTTGGCAAACAATTTTATTCAGGTGCCTGGAAGCAACTCAAACATCGTTCTGCAAACATGGATACGCTGGTTGCATTAAGTACCGGTGTGGCTTATCTATTCAGTGCATTCAATACGGTGTACCCGCAATACTGGCACAGTAAAGGATTACATGCACATGTTTATTTTGAAGCAGCCGCTGTTGTGATTGCATTTATTTTATTAGGAAAAATGCTGGAGGAAAAAGCAAAAGGCAATACTTCCTTTGCCATAAAAAAATTAATGGGTTTGCAACCTAAGGTAGTTACGCTCATACATCCTGGCGGCCATCCCATTGAAATGCCCATTGCCTCTATAAAATCAGGTGATACCATTTTGGTAAAACCCGGTGAGAAGATCGCAGTAGATGGTAAGGTAAGTGCGGGGTTTTCTTATGTTGATGAAAGTATGATCAGTGGTGAACCTGTTCCGGTTGAAAAGAAAACAGATGATGAAGTTTTTGCAGGCACGATTAATCAGAAAGGAAGTTTTCAATTTATAGCAAAGAAAGTTGGGAGTGATACGCTTTTAGCACAGATCATCAAAATGGTTCAGCAAGCACAGGGCAGCAAGGCACCGGTACAAAAAATGGTGGATAAGATTGCCGGCATCTTTGTTCCCATTGTTATCCTCATTGCCATCCTCAGTTTTGTTGCTTGGGTTGTATGGGGTGGAGAAAATGGTTTTACACACGGACTGCTGGCAATGGTTACGGTTTTAGTGATCGCGTGTCCTTGTGCATTAGGCCTCGCCACACCTACAGCTATCATGGCAGGAGTGGGCAAAGGAGCAGAGAATGGCATACTGATAAAAGATGCGGAAAGCCTGGAGTTGTCCAGAAAATTAAATGCGATTGTACTGGATAAAACAGGAACGATCACAGAAGGTAAACCGGAATTAATAGCGATCGAATGGATTGCCGGTGCCAATCAAAATACGTTGTCTGCATTGCTGCTGAGCATAGAACAACAGTCGGAACATCCGTTGGCAGAAGCAGTGGTTCGTTATTTCAAAAACAAAAATGTTTCGTCACATCCGGTAGAAGAATTTGAAAGCATTACGGGCAAAGGTGTGAAGTTGCGTTATGAAGGAAAGTTGTATTATCTGGGAAGTCCTTTGCTGCTGCATTCACAAAATATTGTAACTGATCCTTCTTTGCTAAAAGTTGCGGATGGCTGGCTGGCGAAAGCGCATACGGTTATATGGCTGGCTGATAATGTCAAAGCACTCGCTGCCATCTCCATTGCAGATAAAATCAAACCAAATTTTGTTCAGGCCGTAAAGGAATTACAGGATGCAGGGATTGAAGTATATATGCTTACCGGCGATAACCGACACACGGCAAAAGCAGTTGCAGCGCAGGCCGGCATTCTGCATTACAAAGCAGAGGTATTGCCAGCAGATAAAGCCGCTTTCATTACATCATTACAACAACAGGGAAAGCTGGTAGCCATGGTGGGAGACGGCATCAACGACAGTCATGCGCTGGCTCAGGCGGATGTTAGTATTGCCATGGGAAAAGGAAGTGATATTGCCATAGATGTGGCGAAAATGACGATCATATCTTCCGATCTTTCTAAAATAACCAAAGCTATAAAGTTGTCAGATAAAACGGTGATCAATATCCGTCAAAATCTTTTCTGGGCGTTCATTTACAACATTATCGGAATACCGGTTGCAGCAGGGGTTTTGTATCCGTTTACCGGATTCTTACTCAGCCCTATGATTGCGGGCGCCGCTATGGCGTTAAG
This sequence comes from Bacteroidota bacterium, assembly GCA_031411115.1. Lineage (GTDB taxonomy): Bacteria > Bacteroidota > Bacteroidia > Chitinophagales > Chitinophagaceae > Ferruginibacter. The sequence goes on along the minus strand of JANOAO010000100.1, from coordinate 16,285 downwards.
CAGTGTAAGTGTTGTAACCAATAGTTTACGGTTGAAATGGATGCGTTTGTAACAATTATTTGTAACTACTTTCCTTAATCCTGTACAAATAAAATTTTGCAATGATTGACCTTTGCTACAAATAAAAAAATATGAAATATAAATTTAAAACAAATATCATGTGTGGCAGTTGCATAGCTAAGATCACACCGGTGTTGGAAGCTAATAAAGAAATAATTAGTTGGGAGTTGAATGTGCAGGATCCTCAAAAAATATTAAACATAGAAACAAAAAGTATTTCGGAAGAAAAACTGATCAGCATGGTTAAAGATGCAGGCTATAAAGCAGAACCACTTAACTGATGTACATTTTTAAAAAAATAAAATAAAATACATGAAAAAGATAATTCGACAGCATACAATAATTGCTGTAAGATCCATCGCAATGTTTACATTTTTTCTATTAGTATTTAGCGGTAAATCATTTGCGCAGGATGCTTCTCAAACTTCAGGGCTCGATAAATTATTGGCATCTTATTATACCATTAAAGATGCGATGGTTGCCGGAAATAATATCGCAGCGTCAGAAAGCGCTGTATCGTTTGCAAAAAATATCAATGATCTCACTAACCATTTGATCTCAAAAGTTAATGTTCAGGCACTGGTAAAAAATGCAACTTCTATAGCAGAGGCTAAGGATATCCAATTACAAAGACAATTTTTTGTCAGTTTTTCTTCAGATATGATAGAGATCGCCAGAGCGCTAAAAATGAGTTCGCAACCGGTATTTGTACAATATTGCTCTATGAAAAAAGCAAACTGGTTGAGTAATGAAAAGGACATAAAAAATCCATACTATGGAACTTCTATGCTCAGCTGTGGTATATTGAGTGATACCATTAAGTAAAATCGTATTATAAAACTAAAGTTGCCATTATCCGTTTAATTCTTATTTAAAATAAGACTTTCTTACCCAACTTATAAACGTGTTTGTAGAGCCTGGCTGAACCCAACATATTTGCTCATAGGTCCGGGAGACGTTATTTAATAAAATGAAAATTAAAAAAAGTATTAACTTGTAATCCGTATTATAAACACAGTTTTGAGAATTATCAACACCATACGATTTAAAGCTTTATTCCTTTTATTAGTATTTATATCAAATACTTTCATTGGATTAGCTTGTACATTTAAACTTAATACAAGCTTTAAATCAAATCATCATCAAAAAAATACGAACGCTGCTGTACATATTCACAACGATGGTACTCATCATGATCATTCAAAAAAATCTGAAAAAAAGCAGAACAATCATGATAGTGATCTAAACAAAAATAAACTCCCTGAAGATAGCAAAAACGAATGTTGTAATAGTAAGATTCAACAATTGCAAAGCGTTGAAAAATTTGTACCTGATTATATAAACCTTTCCCATCCTGTATTTTCTACAGCTTTTATAATTTCTTATTTCAGCATCGTTGATCCCACCTATAAGGATATAGTAAAAAATAACTGGTGGTCTGTTCGAAATTATCATCCTCCCATATCGGATATCCGTATCGCCATTCAGTCTTTTCAAATTTGATGTAATGAATAAGTCAGGTAGCGGCATGTGTACACTTGCTGCAATCACTTATTACATTAATCGAATTATATGAAAAAAATATTTTTTACGGTTCCTATATTAGCAACTGCATTGGTACAGAGCCTATTTGCACAGGTAAAGATTGCATTCCAATTTCACAATTGTAGTACGAATATTATAGTGCACGTATAGCGTGTAATGCTGTTGATACTTCTGTATGTTCATTCATTATATATGTACTGTCAAAATATTTTTATTCATCATTAAATAAAAATCTCCTGTTCAGTGAGTATAAAGTTTTAATAATTAAAATATTTTAAAATGAAATCAATTACACAGGGCCTTGTAGTATTGATACTGATTCTCACAGCATGCAACAGTAACAATACAACTGAAATCAACACACATAATGATTCCGCAATGGTATCTACTACAGATACTTCGGATGCATCAGGTGTTTACAATAGCGGAAATTCAAAAGTTGATGTACCTATAAAAGAAATGGTAGATCAATACCTCCGAATTAAAAATGCATTAGCAAACGATGATAGTAAAGGGGCAGCAACAGCAGGAAATGACTTTATTATATCTATGGGCAAAATGGATACAACTTTGATAACAGGTGTACAGAGAAATGCATGGGATGATATATCTGAAGATGCTAAAGAAATGGCAGCGCATATTGGTGCAAATGCCGGTAAGATGGAGCACCAGCGGGAACATTTTGATATGCTAAGCAATGACATGTATGATATGGTAAAAACTTTTGGTTCCAGTCAGACTTTGTACAAAGAATTTTGCCCGATGTATAATGAAAAAAAAGGAGCATCATGGTTGAGTGAAAGTAAAGAAATAAAAAATCCGTATATGGGCAAAAAAATGACGGGTTGTGGAATAATTAAAGAAGAAATCAAATAAATGAAATTGTTTAAAAAAATATTTCTTTTTATCCTGATCGTATTCATAGGAATACAATTTATAAGGCCTGCTTATAATACCAGTGAGAAGGTTTTATCAACAGATATTTTATCCGTTATTGCAGTTCCCGGAAATATTGAAAATATTTTAAAAAACGCATGCTATGATTGCCACAGTAACCATACACGTTATCCCTGGTATATGAACATACAGCCTATGGGATGGATGATGGCAAAACATATCAATGAAGGAAAAGAGAATTTAAACTTCAGCGAATTTGGAATGTACACCAAAAGAAAACAGGCAAACAAACTGAGAGCAATGGCAACAAGTATCAAAGAACGAACAATGCCCATCCGGAGTTACAAAATGATGCATCCTGATTCTAAATTAAATGAGGATGATATAAAAACAGTTGTAGCGTGGGCAACAAAAACCAGAGACAGCCTGTTGAAAAATTGAATAGAAGATGAATAAAATTATCTCAATATGTAAGGCAATTTTTATCCGGGAAAAAGGCTGCTGTAAATAATATTAATATGGATCCTCAAACAATACAAGTAAAATATACCTGCCCAATGCACCCGCAAATCCGTGAAGATAAACCCGGCAACTGCCCTATTTGCGGAATGAATCTGGTTCAGGAAAAAAGCACAGTAGATAAAACTTCTCAACAACGGGTTTTGAATACTATATCTCCAGATTTAAGTGTTGGTGATGCCATGCAAAAATACACATGCCCTATGCATCCGCATATAATGCAGGATTCTCCGGGAAAATGTCCTTTGTGCGGAATGACATTAGAGCCTGTGGCCAATAAGATACAAGGCAAGGCAAATCATACAGGGATGATCGCTGATTTTAAAAGAAGATTTTATGTTGTGTTGGCGCTCACCGTACCAATTATGCTTTTATCGCCGATGATACAACAATGGTTAAATCTTCAGATAAGTTTTGCAGGTTCACAATATATTTTACTGGCTTTATCAAGTATCGTTTTTTTCTTTGGAGGGTATCCGTTTTTAAAAGGATTGATTGATGAAGCCAGCGTAAAAAATCCCGGTATGATGTTCCTCATAGGTTTTGCAATAACAGTTGCTTATACATACAGCGTTGCAACGGTTTTCGGATTGCCGGGAATGGATTTTTTCTGGGAACTCGCCACATTAATACTTATTATGCTTTTAGGGCATTGGATAGAAATGAAATCTGTAGCTGGTGCTTCAAGAGAATTGGAACTACTGGTACAATTGATGCCGGATGATGCACATCTAATGCAGAACGAAAATACAATTGAGGTTAAAACAGCTACACTCAAAGAAAATGATGTTATACTGATCAAGCCTGGAGAAAAAGTTGCTGCGGATGGAATTATAGCAGAAGGGGAGAGTTACATCAATGAAAGTATGCTCACCGGAGAATCCAAACCCATTCAAAAAATTAAAGGTGATAAAGTAATTGCAGGCGCTATCAATGGCAATGGTTCTATTAAAATTATTGTATCTCATAGCGCAAAAGATTCTTATCTGTCTCAGGTTATTAAGCTGGTTGATGATGCGCAGAAATCAAAGTCTACAACACAATTATTGGCGGATACCGCTGCAAAATGGTTAACCCTTATTGCAATTGTCTCAGGGATAGCAACATTTTTTTACTGGTATTTAACCGGTGAATCCTTAGCCTTTGCCATGGAAAGAATGGTAACAGTAATTGTTATCTGTTGCCCGCATGCTTTGGGTTTAGCAGTGCCTCTGGTTGTTGCTAAATCAACGGCGTTATCAGCAAAAAATGGCTTGCTCATTAAGAACCGTACTGCATTTGAAAACGCAAGAAAAATAACTACGATTGTATTTGATAAAACAGGAACACTTACTGTAGGTAAATTTGAAGTATCTAAAATTGTATCCCTTCAGAAAGACTTAACAGAAAATGAGATCATCCGTTTAGCATCTGCACTGGAACAAAAATCAGAACATCCTATTGCAACGGGCATACTTCAAAAAGTAAAACAATTAGCTCTTGCGATACCGGCCACGGAAAATTTTATTGCTATCACTGGAAAAGGCGTTGAGGCTTCCGTGGAAGGTAAAAAAGTGCAGGTAGTTAGTCCTGGTTATTTGAAAGAAATGAATATGGATGTTCCTGAAAGTTTTACTGCCAATGATACAGAAACCGTTGTATTTGTAACTATCAATAATCAATTAGCCGGATACATTGCTTTATCAGATGAGATAAGACCTGAAGCTGCAGCGGCCATCAAAACGTTAAAGCAGAATAATATCAGATCGATTTTATTAACCGGCGACAACCAGAAGGTTGCAAAAAGCGTTAGTGATACTTTAATGATGGATAGTTTTATTGCCGAAGTGTTACCGCATCAAAAATTAGAAAAAATAAAAGAACTGCAAAGCAAAGGAGAGTTTGTTGCCATGACCGGCGACGGTGTAAATGATGCGCCAGCACTTGCCATAGCTGATGTAGGTATTGCTGTTGGAAGCGGTAGTGATATAGCTGCAGAAACTGCAGGAATTGTTTTAGTGAACAGCAATCCTAAAGACGTAGTGAACCTCATTCTTTTCGGCAAAGCCACTTATCGCAAAATGATCCAGAATTTAATTTGGGCTACAGGTTACAATCTTGTAGCATTGCCATTGGCAGCCGGAGTTTTATATAATCGTGGAATTTTATTAAGCCCTGCGGCAGGAGCAGTTTTAATGACTGTAAGCACTGTAATAGTGGCTATTAATGCAAGTATGTTATCAGTAAAAAAATAAAAAGTAAAGATGAAATATTTAATATCAATAATTTTTCTGTTAGGCGTTTTACAAGTAGATGCGCAGCACGATATGAAGAATATGCCGGGTATGAAACCTGCGCAGAAAAAAACGACATCAACTGTAAGTAATAAAGCATTACAAAAAATAATTTACACATGCCCTATGCATCCCGAGGTGCAAATGAGCAAGCCTGGCAACTGCCCCAAGTGCGGAATGACATTGGTTAAAAAGACCATCACAGTTGAAGCAACAAAAAAGACAGCAACAAAATCGGCTGCTTCCATACAAACTAGCAGCACTAAAAAAACAGCGACTACATCAGGTGCCAACTCCTCCATTAATGAAGTTCGGGAAATAAAGAGTATGATGCAGGAAATAAAAGGCGACGTTACAGAGATAAAAGAGATGGTAAATGAATTAAAAGCCAAAGGCTCGGTAACAGGTGGAAATGCTACTGATGAACACAGGGATCATGAAATGAACATGAATAATGATACTAAACAAGTAGCAAAGGTTACTTATACCTGTCCCATGCATCCTGAAATTCAATCAAACAAGCCAGGCAATTGCCCAAAATGTGGGATGAAATTAGTTGTTGATAAAACAAAATCTTCTACTACTCAACCTGGTGCTACAACTTATACATGTCCCATGCATCCTGAGATTCAATCAAACAAGCCAGGCAATTGCCCAAAATGCGGGATGAAATTAGTTGTTGATAAAACAAAATCTTCTACTAGCCAACCTGTTTCTACAACTTATTCATGTCCCATGCATCCTGAGGTTCAATCAAACAAGCCAGGTAATTGCCCAAAATGCGGGATGAAATTAGTTGTTGATAAAACCAAATTTTCTACTAGCCAACCTGCTGCTACAATTTATACATGTCCTATGCATCCTGAAATTCAATCAAACAAGCCAGGCAATTGCCCTAAATGTGGGATGAAATTAGTTGTTGATAAAACAAAATCTTCTACAACCCAAGCTGATGCAAAAGCACCAGCTACATCAAACATGGATGGGATGGACATGGGTGGTACGGATATGTCGGATAATAGTGAGAACAGGGAGAATATCAGTGTGGCAAAAAAGAACCTTGGACCCATAAAAACCATCATTAGCCAGATACCGCCCCGAACAGTCGTTTATCATCTGTACATAAGAGATACTACTGTAACCTTTGGTAAAAAACCAAAACGGGGCATTGCTGTAAACGGAATGATACCAATGCCCACGCTAACATTTACTGAAGGCGATACCGCCGAAATCTGGGTTCACAATCAACTAAAGGAAAATACATCGCTGCATTGGCACGGGCTTTTTTTACCTAACAAAATGGATGGCGTTCCATACCTCACACAAATGCCTATTAAGCCTGGTGCAACTTACCTGTATAAGTTTCCTATTGTTCAGCACGGCACTCACTGGTACCATAGCCACAGCGGTTTGCAGGAGCAACTTGGCATGTACGGAGCTTTTATCATGAACAAAAGAGAAGAATGGGATATACCAACTATACCGTTAGTATTAAGTGAGTGGCTCGACATGAAACCTAAAGAAGCCCACCGCAGCCTGCATGCTGCCACCGATTGGTTTGCAGTGCAAAAAGGTGCTGAGCAAACTTATGTAGAAGCAATTAAGTTGGGTTGGTTTAAAACAAAATTAAAGAACGAATGGAAGCGGATGAATGCGATGGATTTAACGGATATCTACTATGATAATCTTTTAATAAACGGTAAAAATCAAAGCGAACTGCCACAATTTAAAGCAGGTGATAAAGTTAGGTTGCGTATAGCCAACGGTGGTGCATCCGATTATTTTTGGCTTAGCTATTCCGGTGGAAAAATTACAGTAGTAGCTACCGATGGAAACGATGTGGAACCTGTGGAAGTGGACAGATTAATTATTGCCGTATCAGAAACCTATGATGTAGTGGTTACCATTCCTGATAATAAAAGCTACGAATTTTTAGCCACACCTGAGGACCGTACAAAATATACTTCTTTGTGGCTCGGCAGCGGCGAAAGGGTACCGGCTGTAAGATGGAAACGACCTAAGTATTTTGCAGGCATGCAAATGATGAACGACATGATGGATATGAATGGCAACCTGGTTAATGTGGGAGGAATGGAAATGAAAAACCAGATTATAGATATGAATACTGTAATGTATCCGGAGGTTGCAGGTGAAGAACTTCGCACTAAAAAAAAGGTGCAAAACATGGAGAAGAGAGGAGCAGGCAGGAAACAAACCACTCCTGCAACAGAAAATCCGGGGGGTGAACTAGATAAACCGATAGACCATAGCAATATGGATGGAATGAATATGGCTTCCTCAACTTCTTCAAATGCAAGTGTTGAAGTTTCAGAAATTGTTTCACTTAATTACGAGATGTTGCGGGCTCCTGAAAAAACAACTTTACCCAAAGGTCCATGGAGAGAAATTAAATTTGACCTTACCGGTAATATGAACCGCTACGTTTGGAGCATTGATAACAAAGTAGTTTCAGAAAGTGATAAGATACTTATCAGGAAAGGCGAGAACATAAGGATTATACTGTATAATAACAGCATGATGCGTCATCCCATGCACCTGCATGGACACGACTTCAGGTTGCTGAACGGGCAGGGTGATTACGCCATCATGAAAAATATTATTGACATCATGCCCATGGAAAAAGATACAATAGAATTCAATGCAAACGAACTTGGAGGAGATTGGTTTTTTCATTGTCATATTCTCTACCACATGATGAGCGGCATGGGCAAAGTTTTCGCTTACAATAATCCGCTAATTGATAAAACAGACATCACTGATCCAAAAAAAGCAAAGCGTAGTTTAAACGCTGAAGACAGAAAGCTTCATCCAATGGCAACTGTGGGTTTGGAAAGCAACGGCAGCGATGGAGAACTTATGTTCGGTGGCACACGCTACCGGCTTTCTACTGAATGGCGGCTGGGCGCAAAAACCATGCATGGTAATGAAAGCGAAACTTATTTTGGACGATTGCTGGGAAGGAACCAGTGGATATATCCTTTCGTAGGTTTCGATTATCATCGTAACAGGAAAAGAGACGAAAGTGAAAAAAACATGTTTGGGCAAATCAGTAATCAAACAAACAGGAGGGCTGCAGTAGCCGGTATTCAATACACAACGCCCATGTTATTTGTGGCAGAAGCAAGAATAGACAGCAAAGGCAAATATCGCTTTCAGTTATCGCGTGAGGATATACCGGTTGCACCAAGACTAAGGTTAAGTCTGTCGGGTAATACTGATAAAGAATACATGGCAGGTTTACGTTACATTGTAACCAAATACTTTGGCATCTCCACCCACTATGATAGTGATATGGGCTATGGTGCCGGCATAACAATTACTTACTAGAATATTTACAAATTAAAAAACAATAAAAATAGAAACAATGAAAAATTTAAAAATGATGGTATGCATGGCTATTGCCATCTTAAGTTTTAGCGCTGCGGACGCTCAAAAAACAAAAATGAAAAGTAAAGTAAAAAAAGAATCGGCTGCCATGCATTACCAGTGCCCGATGAAATGTGAAGGGGAGAAAACCTATCACAAAAATGGTAAATGCCCGGTTTGTAATATGCAGATGAAATCAACGGCAGTGAAAACAGCTTATCAGTGTCCTATGAAATGTGAAGGGGAGAAACAATATCTCAAAGATGGTAAGTGCCCGGTTTGTGATATGCAGATGAAGCCAATGAAATCAACGGCAATGAAAACAGCTTATCAGTGCCCGATGAAATGTGAAGGGGAAAAACAATATCTCAAAGATGGTAAGTGTCCGGTATGTAATATGCAAATGAAGCCTGTTAAATCAATGGAAGAAATGAAGGCATCCTATCAATGCCCGATGAAATGTGAAGGTGATAAATTGTATGAAAACGCTGGAAAATGTTCTGTATGTAAAATGGATCTAGTAAAAATTGAAGCAAATAAAGAGGATCTTCATAAAGGTCATAAACATTAATAGAATAAACGGTTGAAGATCAGGAACTAGTATAATTATTAAATCAGGATTTATTAAATATTAGAATCAATGTCTTTAATGTTAAATAGATACCGTTAAAAGCACCTCAATTTCATTGCATCTTTTTATACTAATGGGAGCGATCTCTGCAAACGTTTAAAAGAATTAATTGTAATAATTGTATTATTTATAAAAAACCGGCTTTATTTTTGTTTAGAAATCCAGAACAAATAAAATTACATTTCTTGTCTTAATCTTTTATAATCTCAATGCAAAATTTCAATACTATAAATCAATCATGGTGGCACAATAAGATAACCTTATGGTGGGCTGCATGGCATTGATATAGTTATGACTATAATTTTTACGCCCGCTGTTCACAGCGGGTTTTTTATTGTATGACATTTTATTTTTCTACTATGAGTATTACATTGAACAATTTATTGGAGGTTAACAACCTTACCAGATCAGAAGCAAAACAAGCGCTGCTTAAAATTTGTAATGGTGAATTTAACCGCTCACAGATTGCTGCATTTATAACAATATTTCTCATCAGGCCAATCAACGCTGAAGAGCTTTCCGGTTTCAGAGATGCTTTGCTGGAAGCAGGTGATAAGATTGATTTATCAACCTATAAACCAATGGATATATGTGGTACAGGCGGAGACAATAAAAACACTTTCAATATTTCTACGTTGGCAGCCTTTATTGTGGCAGGTGCAGGAATTCCGGTGGCCAAACATGGAAATTATTCTGTTTCATCTGTTTGTGGTTCTTCTGACTTACTACAATATTTCGGTTATCAGTTCAGCCATTCACCTGCTGTAATCCGTAAAGAAATCGAAAACGCCGGTATATCTTTTTTACATGCTCCATTATTTCAAAAAGGTTTAGCACATGTAAAAGAAATCAGGAAGGAGCTGAAGGTCAAAACATTTTTCAACATGCTGGGACCACTGATTAATCCGTCATCTCCTACGGTTCAGGTATTAGGAGTGTATGATTGCACTTTGGCACAACTATACGATAACATTCTCCGGCAAACCAATATTAATTATACAGTAATTCATTCAGAAGATGGCTACGACGAAATATCACTCACAGGTAATTGTAATATGATCAGCAGAGAGGATAATAAAACCATGACACCTGATCAATTCAACTGTAAAAAAATTCATCCAGCCGCATTACAAGGTGGTAAGGATATAGCAGATTCTGCCAAAATATTTTATAATATTCTTCAGGCAAATGGTACGCAAAAACAACATGATGTTGTGATCATTAATGCGGCTGTAGCCATACAATGTTATTATCCGGATTATTCACTCCACGATTGTATTTTGATGGCGACTGAATCTCTCCATTCAAAAAAGGCACTTCAATGTTTTAAAACTTTAATTCAACACTAAATGGAAACCATTTTACAAAATATTGTTGCTGGAAAAAAACGGGAGTTAACAACTACAAAAAAGGAAGTCCCTGTTTCAACTTTTGAAACCAGTTTCTTAAATCCCAGTTTTTCATTACGAGAAGAATTGCGGCGTACAGAAACTTCGGGGATCATTGCAGAGTTCAAAAGAAAATCACCATCACGAACAATGATCAACAATCATTCAGATGTAATGGACGTTACAGTTGGATATATTAAAGCCGGCGCCGCAGCATTGTCTGTGTTAACAGACTCCAATTATTTTGGAGGAACACCGGAAGACCTCCGTAAAGCCCGGATAAATAATTGCCCGATACTCCGGAAAGATTTTATTATAGATGAATACCAGGTTCTGGAATCAAAGTACATGGGAGCAGATGTTATTTTGCTGATCGCAGCGATACTATCCACTTCAAAGTTGCGCTCACTTTCCAGTTTAGCCAGGCAAATAGGTTTGGAGGTATTGCTCGAAATACATGATGATGGAGAACTGGATCATATTAATGAATTCATAGACCTGGCAGGAGTAAATAACCGTAACCTGAATGACTTTTCGGTGACTTTGGAAACGTCTTTAAAATTATATGATCACATTCCCGAACATATTGTAAAAATATCCGAGAGCGGAATTAAATGCCCTGAAGACATTATTTTATTACAACAAAAAGGTTTTAAAGGTTTCCTTATCGGTGAAACATTTATGTCGGCAGACAAACCCGAAATGGCATGTGAGAAATTTATTGCCGATCTAAAAATTAAAAAACAAATTAATGATGAAAGTAAAAATCTGCGGAATTAAATACCGTGAAAATTTTGATGAATTGGTAAAACTGGATCCTGATTACGTTGGATTTATTTTCTATGAGAAATCATTACGGAATGCTGCATCATCCATTCAACCTAAAGATATTTTGCATACTACCATAAAAAAAGTGGGTGTATTTGTAGATGCAGAATTTGGATTCATACAAAAAAAAATTCAGGATTATCATTTAGGCGCCGTACAATTTCATGGAAATGAAACTCCTGACTTTTGTAATTATTTTAAGGCATCAGGTATTGCGGTGATCAAAGCATTTTCTGTGGATGATCAATTCGATTTTTCCAAAACAGATTCTTATAAAAATTCCTGCAAACATTTTTTGTTTGATACCAAAGGTGAAAAAAAAGGCGGGAATGGTATTTCTTTCAACTGGCAGAAATTAAAAGAGTATGATCAGGAAATTCCATTCTTTTTAAGCGGTGGAATTGGACTGGACAATGTACAAGAAGCGTTACAACTTTCGGATTTAAATATCTATGGGATGGATATCAACAGCCGGATAGAAGATGAACCCGGCCTTAAAAATATTCCAAAAGCAAAAGAAATTATTACCACCATCAAAAAATTTAAGATATGAAATATGCTATCGATAAAAATGGTTTTTATGGGTCTTACGGCGGGGCCTATATACCTGAAATGTTATTTGCAAATGTTGAAAATTTGCGGAATGCTTATGCTGATGCAATTAAAGATGTTTCATTTAAACAAGAACTGGAATTGCTATTGAAAGATTATGTGGGCCGTCCCTCTCCATTATATTTTGCCACCCGCTTATCTAAAAAATACAATACCCAAATTTATTTGAAACGGGAAGATCTCAATCATACCGGCGCACATAAAATTAATAATACCGTTGGGCAAATATTACTGGCAAAAAGATTAGGCAAAAAAAGAATTATTGCTGAAACAGGCGCAGGCCAGCATGGGGTGGCAACGGCAACGGTTTGTGCTTTAATGAATATGGAATGTGTGGTTTATATGGGAAAAGTTGACATTGAAAGACAACAACCCAATGTAGACAGAATGATTTTATTGGGTGCAAAAGTTACTTCGGTAAACTCCGGAAGTATGACTTTAAAGGATGCAACGAATGCGGCCATACGCGACTGGATCAATCATGCGGAGGATACGCATTACATCATTGGATCTGTTGTGGGGCCACATCCGTATCCTGAACTGGTAAGTTATTTTCAATCGGTCATCAGCAAAGAAATTCAAACACAACTTTTGGAAAAAACAAAATTGTCGGCACCAGATTATGTGATTGCCTGTGTTGGTGGAGGAAGTAATGCTGCAGGTGCTTTTTATCATTTTCTGGAAAACGAAAACGTACAATTGATTGCTGCTGAAGCTGCAGGAAAAGGGGTGAATAGTGGACATTCGGCAGCCACCACCGCCTTAGGAACAACCGGTGTGTTGCATGGAAGTAAAACGTTGTTGATGCAAACGGATGACGGACAAATCACAGAACCTTATTCCATTTCAGCAGGATTAGATTATCCCGGTATAGGTCCGCTGCATGCGCATTTGTATGAATCTAAAAGATCGCAGTCGGTTTATATTACAGATACGGAAGCTTTAAAAGCCGGAGTTGAACTTTCCAAAACAGAAGGTATCATCCCCGCCCTTGAATCTGCGCATGCATTGGCAGTGTTAGATAAAATGGAATTTAAAAAAGATGATGTAGTGGTGATTTGTCTTTCCGGCAGAGGCGATAAGGATATGGCAGCTTATTCAGATTATCTTAAAACAGAACAATACAAAAAAGATTATTTCATGACTTTTTGTGCATTTTAAATGAAGTATATGCGAAACAGGATAGATGATTTATTTAATCGAAAAAAAGGAAAGATATTATCGGTTTTTTTTACTGCAGGTTTTCCTGCACTCCATGATACCGTCAGAATAGCCACGCTCCTCGAAAATAGTGGAGTGGATATGATTGAAATTGGTATCCCGTTTTCCGATCCAATGGCAGATGGAACTGTTATTCAGCAAAGCAGTCATCAGGCAATTGAAAATGGTATGACGCTTAGCTTGTTATTTGAGCAACTTAAAAATTTAAGAAACGTGGTTAGCATACCCGTAATATTGATGGGCTATTTTAATCCTGTCTTATGTTTTGGTGTAGAAAAATTTCTAAACTGTTGTGCAGAAACAGGAATAGATGGCGTAATTATTCCGGATCTTCCTCCTGAAATTTATGCAAACGACTATCAACAAATATTCGAATCCAAAAATGTGTATAATATTTTTATTATAACACCCCAAACATCAGCTGAAAGGCTGGAATACATTAATTCCATCAGCAAAGGATTTATTTACCTGGTATCATCTTCTGCTGTCACAGGTTCGCCAGTTGCGTTTGAAACAAAAAATTATCAGAGAATAAAAGACGCAAATCTTTACAGCCCGATACTAATCGGTTTTGGTATTTCTGATAAACATAGTTTTGAAATTGCTTCACAATCTGCTTCAGGTGCTATTATAGGAAGTGCATTTATAAAAGCAATTGCACAGGGAAAATTGGAAGAAAAGATTCCACTATTTATTTCATCTATTTTAAGTTAAACAAAATGCATTACGAAAATACATTAGCTTTTGCAAAGGCCTTAGACGTAGAAGATCCATTAAAAAAATACAGGAATAAATTTCGATTACCCAAACAGGATGGAAAAGATATTATTTATTTATGTGGAAACTCATTGGGACTTCAACCTAAAAATGTATCCTCTCAAATTGAAATTGAATTAGATAAATGGGCTGACTATGGTGTGGAAGCACATTTTAAAACAGATAATCCATGGATTCAATATCAGGCACAGTTAAAAGAAGATATGGGCTTGTTAGTAGGTGCCGTTGCTTTTGAAATTGCCATTATGAATTCACTTTCTGTAAATATTCATTTGCTTATGGTTTCATTTTACCAGCCTACAAAGCAGCGGTTTAAAATTATCTGTGAGAAAGGAAGTTTCCCTTCAGATCTGTACGTACTGGCATCGCAAACCCGTTTTAGAGGATTGGAATTTTCAGATGTATTAATTGAATTGGAGCCACGAGACGGAGAGCAAACGCTGCGTAATGAAGATATTATTGATTCGATTAATTTTCATGCAGCGGAACTTGCTTTAATTTGGATGGGTGGTGTAAATTATTATAACGGACAAGTTTTCGATATGGAAAAAATAACGGCTGCAGGGCATAAAGCCGGAGCCGTGGTAGGTTTCGACCTTGCGCATGCGGCTGGAAATGTTTCATTAAAATTGCATGACTGGAATGTTGACTTTGCCTGCTGGTGTACGTATAAATATTTGAACTCAGGTCCGGGTGGTATAGGTGCGGTATTTATTCACGAAAGACATGGCACACGACAGGACCTTCAAAGATTTACTGGTTGGTGGGGAAACGATCTGACCAGCAGATTTTTAATGCAAAAAGAATTTACGCCTGCTGCCGGAGCAGATGGATGGGCATTAAGTACTGCGCCAGTGCTATTAATGGCTCCGCTTAAAATATCCTTGGAGATATTCAGAGATGCAGGTATGCATAACATCATTGAAAAAAGTGTTAGACTCACGGGCTTTCTCCATTTCATTGTAATGAAAATTGCAGAAAAATTTAGTCAGCATTTTAATATTCATGTGCTTACACCGGAAGGAAATGCACGAGGTGCTCAATTATCAATTATAGTAAAACAGTATGGAAAAGAAATATACGCTGCATTACAAAATGAAGGTGTAATTGGTGACTGGAGAGAACCGGAAGTGATCAGGCTGGCACCTGCACCATTATATAATTCGTTTGAAGAAATATTTTTATTCGGACAAATCCTGACTAAAGTGCTCAGTAGTAAGATTGCAATCGGTATAGCGAAATCAACAGCTATTTAAATAGTATGCTTATGAAATTGCAGTTACTTAATAAGCGAACTTGTCCGAATAATAAAATGATTTCCGCTTAATTTTTAAATATGAGCATAATGTTTGTGTGAAGTAGTTAATCATTCACATTATTTTTCACACTTCATTTGATTTTATGATTATTAAATTTTCTCACAGTCTTTCTCTTTTGTGCATCGGTATTTTATTTAGTTCAATTATTTCGTGCAATAATCAATCAAAGGAATCAACTGTTGAAATAGATAAAAAAGATACTATGGTAGATAATAATAGTTCAGAAAATTCATTAAAACCAACCGGAGCAGTTCCAGATTGGGGCCCTTCCATAAAACCTGAGATGCAGGTAGTAATGGAAAAGTTAGTTTCTATGGGTGGAAAACCTGCTGAGACATTAGATGCGAAAGAGGCCCGTATGCAACCTACACCTAAAGACGCTGTTATGGCTGTGATCAAAGAAAAAATATTTCCGTTCCTCCGCCACAATGTGATACTATAGGAAAAGATATTCCTGTTACCGGTGGAAATACGCATATCAGAATTTATACACCCAAAAATTCATCGGCCACGTTACCGGTTATCGTGTATTATCACGGAGGTGGTTGGGTGATAGCTGATATAGACGTGTATGATGCCAGTGCGCAAGGTTTGTGCGAACAGGCTAATGCCGTTGTTGTATCTGTAGAATATCCTAAAGGCCCTGAAAATAAATTTCCTGCTGCACACCTGGTCGCTTTTGATGCTTACCAATGGGTTCTCAAAAATGCGGCATCTATAAAAGCAGATACCAGTAAAATTGCTGTAGTAGGAGAAAGTGCGGGTGGTAATCTGGCTGCCAATGTAAGTATGATGGCAAGGGATAAAAAAATTAAAATGCCTTTATAT
>JANOAO010000099.1:0-40443 GCA_031411115.1 Bacteroidota bacterium | reverse complement strand
ATTTTTTCTTTTAAAAATATTTCTATTGGAGATTACCTGCAATTGAAAACTGACTCAAGTTATGTTTTTGAAAACTGCGGTAATATTTCAGAAGGCAAATGGGAACTTAATAAAACCAAAGACTCAATTATTTTATTTTGTAAATTATTTTATTATAAAAATGATAGTCTTAATAAATCTAAAAGCCCTGTATGCAATCCAAATGTACCTTTTGAAAAATTCAGTATAAAAAATAATATTCTTACAACAGATTATACGGACTTTACAATAATGCTTAAAAAAGTAGAATAATTCAAGAAAGTGATTATTATATAATCACTTTTTTTATAAAAATATTTTTTAATCAATCTCAAGTGATCAGAATGTAGAATATAAACAAGATCATATCCTGTTTCAATTTTAAAAAAGTTTTTCTGTTCACTTTAATTCTTCATTCTAAATTTTTAATTCTTTATTTATAATTTCTCTCTGCTCCCTGCATATAATTCATATTCCAATAGCCGGCAGTCTATCTTACTGGTATAAAATTCAATTCGCCTTGCAGCTTTTAAACCAATTTTTTTTGCGAGTTCCAGATTTCCTGTAAAAATATATCCTGTGTAGCCTTTACATTTCGTTTTCATAAAATCACCTATCCGTTTATAAGTGGCCTGCAGTTCATCCTCTACTCCCAGCCTGTCACCATATTCAGGATTGAAATAAACAACACCACCACCTACTTCCGGAATTTCACTGTCCGCAAAATCACAAACCTGAAATTCAATCATCTCTTCCACACCGGCCATTCCAGCATTTACTTTTGATATATATATCGCATCCTCGCTAATATCGGTAGCAATAATTTTCAATTCCCGTTTTTCAACAATACCAGACGTTGCTTTTTGAATTAGTTCATCATATAATTTTTCACTATAACCTACCAGATGCATGAAAGAATAATTATTCCGGTATAATCCCGGAACTCTGTTTGTAGCGATCAACGCTGCTTCTATGGCCAATGTTCCTGATCCGCACATCGGATTAATAAAAGGTGCGTTATGATCCCATTTGCCGGCCAGTATGGTTGCCGCCGCTAATGACTCCAGCATTGGTGCTTTCCCGGGAATTTTCCGATAACCGTGTTTGGATAATGTTTCTCCTGAAGTATCAATAAATATTTCTGCTAGATCTTCTTTCCAGTATAAATGAATTACTGCACCGTTTAAAACTTGTCCTGAATCTGGTCTAACACCATGTTTATTTCTAAAGAAATCTACCATTCCGTCTTTCAGCCGCACATTTGCAAATAGATTATTGGTAATCGTTTCATTTGTTACATTAGACGTAATGGAAAAATATCCATCGGGTGCGATAACCGTATCCCATGGATATTTCACCACATCATTATATAATTCATTAGCATCTTTTGCTATCGTCTGATGAATGAGAAATAATATCTGGCTGGCACAACGCAGATGGATATTTAAATGCATACAATCAGCAAGCGTACCTTTTAATTCGGCACCCGTTTTAAAAACTTTCTCCGGTACATATCCTAACGCCAATAACTCCTTTTGTAAAAACGGCGACAACCGGTTACTGCATGTAATGATGATCTTGCTGCTTTTTTCGAATAAAGACATACGCAAACATAACAATTTGTTGAGGCATCATGACATCCACTTTCACAAAAATGAATATCTTGTGAAATGGATTTTCAAAAAGATATCAGGCTCGCTGTATTGATAGATGCAGATAATGTTCCCTACAGCAATATACGCGGAGTGATGGAAGAGATCACAAAATATGGGACACCAACTTTTAAAAGAATTTATGGTGACTGGACGAAGCAAACAGTAACAGGATGGAAAAGTGTACTCTTGCAAAATGCGATAACACCCATTCAGCAATACAGTTATACGCAGGGAAAAAATTCTTCTGACTCTGCACTGATCATTGATGCTATGGATATTTTATACAGTGGAAAGGTTGATGGATTCTGTATTATCTCGAGCGATAGTGATTTTACCCGATTGGCAACCCGCCTAAGAGAAGCAGGTATGAAAGTGATTGGAATTGGTCAGCGTAAAACACCCAATCCTTTTATTGTGGCCTGTGATAAATTCATCTACATGGAGATCATTCCAATGGCAGAAGATGCACCGCAGGAACAATCTGCATCAGAAAAATCTGCAAAACCAAAATCAAAACCCATCGTTGAAAAATTAAACCGGGAAACTTTAAAACTCATCTCTGCCACAATCGATGATCTGGCTGATGAAAACGGCTGGGCATTTTTGGGAGATGTTGGAAATATGCTATTGAAGAAACAACCGAATTTTGATCCGAGGAATTTCGGTTACACAAAACTATCTCCATTAATTAAATCTATTACCAAAATAGAAATAGATAACCGGCAGACCGATAAAGCTGGAATTAAGCTGGTGTATATCAGAAATAAAAATTAAGCAGGCATTAATGAAATACATTTTTCAAGACTGTCACGCCAATTTGGAATGTCTTGTTGAAATGTATTTTTAAAACCGGTTGTATCCAGCGCACTGTATCCCGGTCTTTTCGCTGGTGTTGGATAAGATGATGTAGGAATAGGATGAACAACACATGTATAATGACTCATCTCCCTGATAGCATTTGCAAAATCAAACCAACTAATGACACCTTGATTGCAATAATGATAAATGCCTGCAAGAAAAGTATCTGAACTGATAATTTCTAGAATAGCTTCTGCAAGATCTGCTGCATATGTCGGGCTGCCAAACTGGTCGGACACAACATTTAATTCCGGCTTTTCATTCATCAGCCGCATCATAGTTTTTACAAAATTCTTTCCATAGATACTGTATACCCATGAAGTGCGAATGATCATGGTTTCGTGATGATTATTCAATGCTGCATTTTCACCATACAATTTTGTTTGTCCGTATGCATTTACCGGAGCCACAATATCTGATGCTGTATAGGGCGAATTACCTTTTCCATCAAACACATAATCTGTTGAGATGTGAATGAATTTTACAAGATGTTTTTTACAAGCTAATGCCAGAAATCCAACGGCTTCTCCATTGATTTTATTTGCCTCATCAATTTCTGATTCTGCTTTATCAACCGCTGTATACGCTGCACAATTCACACAATAATCAAATGAATGTTTATCAAAGTATGCCGCAACAGCATCTTTATTTTCGATGGCTAATTCTTCCCTGGAAGCGAATGTGAAATGCAAATGAGGAAAATCATTTTCCAGGTCTCGGAACTCCATTCCTAACTGGCCATTAGCACCAGTAATCAAGACGCTAATATTTTCACTCATTTTGCAACGTATTCAAAATTATTCTTAGCATCTTTAAATAGCGGATGCAACTGGTCTTTTTCAGAGATGATCATATCTGCCTCCGGAATTTTCCAGTCGATATTCAAAGTTGGATCATTATAAATAATACCACCTTCAGCCTCTTTATTATAAAACTGATCACATTTATAAAAAACTTCTGCAGTTTCGCTTAATACAGAATAACCATGTGCAAATCCCTGCGGTATAAATAACTGCTGCTTATTGTCTGCTGATAATTCAATTGAAAATACCTTACCATAAGCAGGTGAATTTTTTCGGATATCCACCACTACATCTAAAATTTTCCCACTCAAAACACGAATAAATTTTGTTTGAGAATGAGGATCCAACTGATAATGCAATCCCCGTAAAACTCCATAAGATGATTTCGCCTGATTATCCTGAACAAACTGAATATCCACGTCACCTTCTGCACAAACTTGCTGATTATAACTTTCAAAAAAATAACCTCTGCTATCTTCAAAAACTTTTGGTTCAAAAATCAACAAATCAGGAATATCTGTTTTTATGAATGGCATATCGGTATTATTGATGAACAGGATTGCTATAAATTTTCTGAAAAAAACGGATCGTTTCTTTTAATCCGTCTTCAAAACGTAAGGTCGGCTGATAACCTAACAAATCTTTTGCTAAAGAAATATCTGCCAATGAATCTCTGATATCACCGCTGCGTGGCTCGCGATAAGTTGCTTTAAAATTGCTTTGTAATTCCGTTGTACAGGCCGCGTAGAGATCATTTACAGAGAATCTTTCTCCAACTGCCACATTATAGGCTTTATCAAATGCATTTGCATTATCCGTTAGCATTCCTAACACATTTATCTGAACTGCATTTTCTACAAATGTAAAATCACGCGTTTGTTCACCATCACCGTTTATATACACAGGTGTTTCTTTTAGAATTCCTTTTACAAACAAAGGAATAACTGCAGCATATGGCCCGTCAGGATCCTGCCTTGGTCCGAATATATTGAAATAGCGGAAACCCATCAGCTTCATGCCATATGCATTTGCAAAAACGGAGGCAAAAATTTCATTCGTTCTTTTAGTAACAGCATATGGAGATAGCGCGTTTCCAATTTTTTCTTCTTTTTTAGGAAGTGTTTTTTCGTCTCCGTAAACAGAGGATGAAGATGCGTATACAAATTGTTTCACACCATTATCAGAAGCAGCTTTCAGCATATTTACAAATCCGGTAATATTCACTTCACTGAAATAACCGGGCTCCTTCATACTTCTTGGAACAGAACCCAATGCTGCCTGATGACTTACGAAATCAATGTCTTTGCAGGCATCATTACAAACAGACGCATCGCGTATATCACCTTTTATAAATTCGAATGCAGGGTATTGTCTAAGGATGTTAAGGTTCGACTCAAAACCATTCACCATATTATCCAGCACTTTAACTTTTTTTGCCCCGTGAAATAATAGATATTCAGCGATATGACTTCCAATAAAACCGGCACCGCCTGTTACCAGAAAGGATGAGCCTGAGATATCTTTGTTGTGAAATTTTTTCATAATTAATTTGTGCGGCAATACGGAAGGTTTATAAGCTCCAGTAGCTTCTGCTTTTTATTATATTCCGGTAAATACCTTTCAGATCGGCCACCAAAGCATAAGGTTTGGTGATGGAAGAAAAATACGCATCATCCAGTTTCCTGTAGTGATCGTGCGGAACCGTAACGATCACCGCATCGTAATTTTTTTCAATCTCTTCTACCAGCGGGAATCCATATTCATGCATTAACTCTTCACTGCTTGCATAAGGATCTGTTACATCAACATTTAATGAATACGACTTCAGCTCTTTCACCACATCAGCTACTTTTGAATTACGGATATCACTTACGTTCTCTTTAAAGGTTGCGCCCATCACCAGTACACGTGCATCTTTCACATTACCATTATTCTGAATAATGTATTGAATGATCTTTTTTGCAACGTACCCGGCCATGCCGTCGTTGATCACGCGGCCTGCAAGAATAACACGGCTATCGTATCCTAATTCTTTCGATTTATACGTGAGATAATATGGATCTACACCAATACAATGTCCGCCAACAAGGCCCGGCTGAAATTTTAAAAAGTTCCATTTTGTTCCGGCTGCCTCCAATACTTCAAATGTGTTGATATTCATTCTGTCGAAGATGATCGACAATTCATTCATCAATGCAATATTTAGGTCGCGTTGTGTGTTCTCAATAATCTTAGCTGCTTCAGCAACTTTAATAGACGATGCTTTGTATACTCCTGCTTTTACAACCAGTTCATATACTTTTGTAATCAGATCTAAACTTTCGGCGCAACAGCCACTCACTACTTTTGTAATAGTTGTGATGGTATGTTCTTTATCTCCAGGATTAATCCTTTCCGGTGAATAACCGATCTTATAATCATCCACCATTTTCAATCCTGAAATTTCTTCAATAATAGGTACGCAATCTTCCTCTGTACATCCGGGATATACGGTACTTTCAAACACAACATAATCTCCTTTCTTTAAAACTTTACCTATGGTTTCACTGGCACGTTTTACAGGTTTAAGATCCGGTACATTGTGTTCATCTACAGGAGTAGGAACTGCAACAATATAAAAATTCGCTCTCTTTAAAACTTCAAGATCATTGGTGAATTCAATATCACAACCGTCAAACGCTGATGATTCGAGTTCCTGACTGGGATCGATCTTATTACGCATCATTTCCACACGGCCGGCATTGATATCAAAGCCGATCACTTTGATTTTTTTTGCAAATTCAAGTGCAATTGGCAGGCCCACATAACCTAATCCAATTACGGCGAGTTCTGCTTTTTTATCTAACAGGTGTTGATACATTAATTATTTTTTATAAAATTCTTTAGGTAGTTTAACCAGTTCTTCTTTCGGAAGCGTCTGGAAATATTCATAAGTTTTTTTTAATCCTTCTTCACGATTTACCTTCGGCGTCCAGCCCAATATCTCGCTTGCTTTGGTAATATCGGGCTGTCTTTGTTTAGGATCATCCACCGGCAATTCTTTGTACACAATTTTTTGCTGAGTGCCAGTCAACCGGATGATCTCTTCCGCAAAATCTTTTAATGATATTTCATCAGGATTACCAACATTTACGGGCTGGGCATGATCGCTCATCAGCAGACGGAAAATACCTTCCACCAGATCATCAACATAACAGAAACTTCTGGTTTGGCTGCCGTCTCCAAACACTGTCAGATCTTCCCCTCTTAATGCCTGACCTATGAATGCCGGCAATGCCCTGCCGTCGTTTAGCCGCATTCTGGGACCATACGTATTGAAAATACGAACGATGCGGGTTTCTACTTTATGAAAAGTATGATATGCCATAGTGATAGCTTCCTGAAAACGTTTAGCTTCATCATACACGCCACGTGGACCAACAGGATTTACATTTCCCCAATACGATTCCGGTTGTGGATGTACCTGCGGGTCTCCATATACTTCACTTGTACTCGCAACCAGAATGCGTGCACCTTTGGCTAAAGCAAGACCAAGACAATTATGTGTTCCCAGTGAGCCAACTTTAAGAGTCTGGATAGGAATTTTTAGATAATCTATAGGACTTGCCGGAGATGCGAAATGTAAAATATAATCAAGATGCCCGGGAACATGAATGAATTTTGAAACATCGTGGTGATAAAATTCAAAATTTTCCAGCTTGAACAAATGTTCAATATTTTTCAAATCACCGGTTATCAAATTATCCATTCCTATCACATGATAGCCTTCTGCAATGAAATGGTCGCAGAGGTGTGATCCTAAAAATCCTGCAGCACCTGTTATTAAAATTCTTTTTTTCATTTTATATTTTTAAAGCCTTTGAACTTGTCATCAGGCCATTGAGCTCGTCGAAATGGCCATTGAGCTATCAGGCCATTGAGCCCGTCATCGGCCAATAGCTTGTCATCAGGCCATTGAGCCCGTCGAAATGGCCACTTTCTTCCTCCCCACACTTTCGTAATGAAATCCCAGTTCTTTTATCTGCTTCAAATCAAACAAATTTCTTCCGTCGAAGATCACTTTGTTTTTTAGTGTTGAACCGATCTTTTCAAAATCAGGTGTTCTGAATTCATTCCATTCCGTTGCAATAATAAGTGCATCCGCATTTTCCAGTGCTTCGTATTGTGTTTCGGAAAAATGTATTTTTTCTCCTAATTGTTCTTTTACGTTGGACATCGCTTCCGGATCAAATGCAGAAACAGTAGCACCTGCCTTTAACAATGCTTCGATGATGTACAATGCCGGAGCCTCCCTGATATCATCAGTATTTGGTTTGAAGGCCAGCCCCCAGATCGCAAAATGTTTTCCTTTTATTTCACCGTTAAAATAGTTATTGATCTTCGGCAATAGGTGAAGTTTCTGCCGTTCATTTACATCCATAACCGCATCTAAAATGCGAAAGCTGTAATCCACTTCAACGGATGATTTTACCAGTGCCTGCACATCTTTTGGAAAACAACTTCCGCCATAGCCAATTCCAGGAAATAAAAATCTTTTTCCGATGCGTTCATCACTTCCTATTCCTCTTCTGATCATATCCACATCAGCATTCATACGCTCACACAATTGTGCGATCTCATTCATAAAGCTGATCTTAACGGCCAGAAATGCATTAGCCGCATATTTGGTAAGTTCTGCCGACCTTTCATCCATAAAAATGACAGGATTTCCCTGTCGTACAAAAGGTGCATACAGGTCATTCATCATCTTGGTGGCTTTTTCAGATGATGTGCCAATCACCACACGATCGGGTTTCATAAAATCATCTACGGCAACACCTTCCCGTAAAAATTCAGGATTGCTCACTACATCAAATGCAGCCGAGAGATCCATCCCGATTTCTTTTCCACTTTCAAGGATGCTGTTTTTAACCTTTTCCGCAGTACCAACCGGTACAGTGCTTTTATCAATGATTACTTTATACTGATCCGGTGATAATATTTTCCCCAGATCTTTTGCAACACCTAAAATATATTTCAGGTCTGCACTTCCATTTTCTCCGGGAGGAGTTGGCAATGCTAAAAAAACAATAGCAGCATCTTTCACTGCTTCTTCCAGATGAGTTGTAAAATATAAACGTCCTTCTTTCTGATTACGTAAAAATAATTTTTCCAGTCCTGGCTCGTAAATCGTTATTTGCCCTGATGACAATTTATCCACTTTAGATGTATCGATGTCTACACAGGTAACTGTATTTCCTGTTTCTGCAAAACAAGTTCCTGTTACAAGCCCCACATATCCGGTTCCAACTACTGCAATTTTCATATTTATTTTTGGATTTTATTGATTGATGAATGCCAGTACATTTGAGCTTATGAATTGTAACTGCTCTTCATCTAATTCTGTATGAATTGGTAAAGAAATAACCCTTTCCGTTAACCAGTCTGTAACCGGCAATTCGAAATCGCTTCCGCCAAAAGCATCAAACATTTTCTGACGATGCGCAGGAACAGGATAATATATCATTGAAGGCACCCCTTTCTCCGTGAGATAGGCATGCAGTGCATCACGGTCTACCCCATTGGTTGTAATGGTATATTGGTGAAACACATGTTTGTTATCAGCTGCTCTGAAAGGTGTGGTAATTTTTTCATTCAATGCGAAGGCTGCATCATAAAAATCTGCAGCTTTTCTTCTTGCAGCAATATATTCATCAAGATGCTTGAGTTTAATATCAAGGATAGCAGCCTGCATAGCATCCAAACGGGAATTACAACCCACTACATCATGATAATATCTTCTGCTTTGGCCATGTGATGCGATCATACGCATTTGCGCTGCAAGCTGGTCATCATCGGTAAACATAGCGCCACCATCTCCGAATGCACCCAGATTTTTTGACGGATAAAATGATGTACATCCGATATGGCCGATATTGCCTGTTTTTTTAACAGTCCCATCACTCAACGTATACGAATTGCCGATAGCCTGAGCATTATCTTCAATCACAAACAATTTATGTTTTTCAGCAATTTTCAGAATAGCATTCATATCAGCGGCATGACCATATAAATGAACAGGAACGATTGCTTTTGTTTTTGGCGTGATCGCTTTTTCTATAACCTGCGGATCAATACAGAAAGTACGTTTATCTACTTCTACAAAAACTGGTTTTATCCCTAATAAAGCGGCCACTTCCACGGTAGCAATGTAGGTAAAGGAAGGAGTGATCACTTCATCGCCCGCTTTTAAACCTAAAGCCATCATGGCGATTTGCAACGCATCCGTACCATTCGCACAAGGAATCACATGTTTACTTCCATGATAAACAGCAAGGTTTTGCGCAAAATCATTTACAACTTTTCCGCCTATGAACTGAGAACTTTCCATCACCGCCAACACCGCACTGTCAACTTCCGTTTTAATTTTCTGATACTGTGTTTTGGTATCCACCATCTGTAACGGCCGCATAATCATTTAATTTAAGCGGCGCAAAGATAACATTTTCAGGCACTCAGGGATTAGGATGCTTATAAATTGCTTAAACAACCATAACTACTATTTTTGATGAAAAATCTGCTTTTTGGGACTATTTTTTTACACGCTTTTTCTTAAACTCTATCAAACGGGCATTTCCATTGCATCCATTTGGAATATAAAAGCGCGCTATTGGCGAAATGGACGAAAACAACAACAGATTCCCATTATTACCGGGCCCTGCGTTTGGATTCATTGTTCCAGCCTGGGTGAATTTGAACAGGGAAGGCCACTTATAGAAGCAGTTAAACATCAATATCCGGGGCATAAAATGGTTGTCACATTTTTTTCACCGAGCGGTTTTGAAATCCGTAAAAATTATCCGGTTGCAGATTATGTTCTTTATCTGCCTATGGATGGCAAAAAAGCAGCAGCAGACTTCATCGCACGCATTAATCCTACACTGGTGCTGTGGGTTAAATATGAATATTGGTTTTACTATCTCACCGAACTGAAGGAAAGAAATATTCCTGTACTGCTGGTTTCAGGAATTTTCAGAGAAAATCAGCCCTTCTTTAAATTTTATGGTAAAATCTGGAGACAAATGCTGGGTTCATTTGATCATCTGTTTGTTCAAAACGAAAATTCTCTGGAATTGGTTAAAAGCCTTCAACAGAATAATGTTTCTATTGCCGGAGACACCCGTTTCGACAGAGTCAACAAAATTGCATTTGAATCACACTGTTTACCAATCATAGAAAAATTTTGTGCAGGCAGTACCGTAATCGTTTGCGGGAGTACATGGGATGAGGATGAAGAGTTGCTGATGCATTATGCAAAAGTGCACAGATCCATAAAATTAATCATTGCTCCGCATGAGATTGATAAGGAGAATCTGCAGGACGTTCACAAAGAATTTCCGGATGCAGTTTTTTACTCAGAATTGGAACATCAATTCCGGGAAGCACAGGTTATGATTATTGATAATATTGGTATGCTGTCCAAACTATATAAATATGCAAACATTACTTATGTGGGTGGTGGTTTCAGAAAGCCGGGCATACATAATATTCTGGAAGCAGCCGTTTATGGTAAACCCGTGATTTTCGGGCCGGTGTATGAAAAATTTGATGAGGCAAATAATCTTGTTTCTGCCGGCGGTGCTTTCAGCGTTGAAACAGCTTTAGAGCTGGAAGCTTTACTGGACGAGTTTTTGAGTGATCCAGAAAAACTAATGGCTGCAGGAAAAATTGCAGGAAATTTTGTAGCGGAACAATGTGGTGCCACTCAGAAAATCATGGATTATATTTATGCAAAACGTCTTTTGACCAACTGATCAAATTGTTTAACAACAGGATTGGTGTCGCTCCATCCAAGTTTTAGTTTCAACTCCCGTCTGATCCAGAATTCAGCCTCAGGCAAAATAGAAAATCCGTTGATTGTTTTTATGCTGCGTTCATACATGGTTTCATCACCCCTGAATAATTCATTGATAAATAAAAAACGATCGTTCAGCCCAACTGCTTTACGAAGATCTTTAATTGCGGTTTCCTGTAATGAATCGGATAACTCAATCTTTCCCTGTTTTAGTGAATCATTTAGAGAAGCGCCGCTGATGGTAGGTATATTCTGATGAATTTCTATTTTATGGGTGTGGGTTTCTGGTTGCTGATGAATGAGCGTGGGCGTATCTTCTACCGGATCGAAAAATAATTGCGGCTTGTTGTTAGAGCTCATTTTATTAACCGCTTCCATATTTTTTTTGATCTCTTCCAGTTCAGCTTCTATGGCAGCTTCATCTACTTCCAAAACAGATATGATTTTTTCTTCTTCTACGATCTCGTGTTTTTCTGCAACCGGTTCTTCCATTTTCATTTTATGGGATGGTGAAGGATCAAAAACCGGCATATCTACCATGGCCTTCGAGCCAGCAGATGCAGAAGGTTGTTGAATACGCAGATGTAATAACTCTGCCTCTATCATTCTCACAGTTATGAGCATATCATCCACAGAAGTAGTATTCTTAAGTTGCGCTTGCAGTTTTTGTAAAAGGGTTTCCACCCGGTCCATAATTTTCTTTTTCTCAGTAATGAATTAATTCATTTTGCTTGATGCGGCTAATCCTTAATCTTTGCAAAAAACTCTAATAAAGTTACAAACACATTTTTAAAATATCAGGAATGTTTATTGAACCCAATTATAAAGGTGAACGCCGGGGATGGATTGAAGTGATTTGCGGAAGCATGTTCAGTGGAAAAACTGAAGAACTCATTCGCAGATTAAAGCGAGTGAAGATCGCAAATTTAAAAGTTGAAATATTTAAACCAGCTATCGATGTACGGTACGATGCGGTGAACATTGTTAGCCACGATACGAATGCGATATTATCAACGCCGGTTGAAAGTGCACACAGCATTTTATTATTAGCGCAAAATGTTGATGTTGTGGGTATTGACGAAGCCCAGTTTTTTGATTCTGAGATTACATTTGTCTGCGAACAACTGGCATTGCGTGGTATACGGGTGATAGTGGCAGGTTTGGATATGGATTTTATGGGAAAACCATTTGGAGAAATGCCGAACTTATTAGCGATCGCAGATTATATTACAAAATTACATGCTATATGCGTGAAATGTGGAAATATTGCCAGTATCAGCCATCGCAAGGTGAATGAAGGCGGACAGGTTTTGCTGGGAGAAAAAGATTTATACGAACCCAGATGCCGGCCATGCCATGAATTAAAAGATAATTAATGTTCCCAAGGATTATTGCCTTACTGAAAAAAGACATACTGCTCGAATTACGTCAGCAGCATATGTTTTATGGCATTTTGTTATACACCGCATCTACCATTTTCGTGTTATATCTTTCTTTGGCAGAATCACCGGATGGCAATGTCTGGAACAGTTTATTCTGGGTGATTCAATTATTCGTTTGCGTAAATACAGTAGCTAAAAGTTTCTTACAGGAAAGCCGTGGCCGGATGTTGTATTTCTATTCCATTGCATCTCCGGTAGAATTTATTATTGCCAAATTATTATTCAACATCATACTGATGCTGCTCATGAGTAGTATCAGCCTTGTATTATTTTATATTTTCCTGGAAGATCCTGTTCAGAATTCATTTTTATTTTTAGGAATTGTATTATTGGGAGGAACAGGAATGAGCCTTGTGTTTTCATTAATGAGCGCCATCGCTGCAAAAGCACAACAAAATGCGGCACTGATGGCTATATTGGGGTTTCCGGTTATTTTACCCCAGTTACTTTTATTGATGCGGTTGAGTAAGTCTGCTTTTGCAGAAGTTTTTCGCGATGGTGCTGTTTTGCAACTGGCGGCGTTGGTGGCAGGCCTTGATGTGCTGGTAATTGTTTTAGCAATCATTCTTTTTCCTTTTTTATGGAAAGAGTGATTCGGAGTGTTTATTTCGACAAGCTCAATAAACTTACAACAAGCTCAATAAACTTACAACAAGCTCAATAAACTTACAACAAGCTCAATAAACTCACGACAAGCTCAATACACTCACGACAAGCTCAATAAACTTACAACAAGCTCAATAAACTTACAACAAGCTCAATAAACTTACGACAAGCTCAATAAACTTACAACAAGCTCAATACACTTACAACAAGCTCAATACACTCACGACAAGCTCAATACACTCACGACAAGCTCAATACACTCACAACAAGCTCAATACACTCACGACAAGCTCAATAAACTTACGACAAGCTCAAAGCACCCTGAGTTTATCGAAGGGTGCTTATTGCTAAAAAAAAGCGCCCCGTTTTGGAGCGCTTCTTTCATTTAATTTTTCAGATTATTGTTTTACAAATTTGCTGGAGATCCACGTACCTGATTCTTCCACCATTAATATATAGGTTCCTGATGCAAGACGGGAAACATTTAAAGATCTGATATTTCCATTCATCTTATCCTGCATCACTATTTTACCAAATGCATCTACAATTCGGAAATTATTATTACGGGTTTCAACACCCAGCAACAAAAAGTTGATTTGTGCTGTAGCCGGATTCGGATACATTTTAAGAACACCCTTCGAAATAAATTCAGATGTACCGGATTTGGTAGCCGTTCCTAACTGAGCTTTGAGCGTATAACAAACAGTTGCACTCATGGCACTGCTGTATCCATATACCTGAATGTAATAAGTGCCTGCCGCCGCAGTATAATTAATCGTTTCTGAAGTTGTTCCACCAGCCTGCGAAATGGCCACCTGTGTACCTGCACTGTTCAGCAATTTCACATCAAAATCTGCTGGTAATGTAGATAAGGTGATACTGATCGTTCCTACAGTTGTGATAACAATTTTATAATTATCAATATCACTTGCCGGATTTATTAAACCGGTGATGTTGGTGTTGAAAGGAATGGTTGCAGCACCTGAAATAGTTCCGTTGGTTGAATTATCATACGCACTGATACAACTGGTTACGGTGGTTACAGTAGCTTTCAGGTTGTAACAAACTGTTGTGCTGTTGGCACCATTATAACCGATCACTTTAATATAATAAGTGCCTGCGGCCTGGCTATTCAGATTAACCGTTTCCGAAGTAGTAGTTCCGGCAGAACTTCCAATTTGCGTTCCTGCAGCATTATATATGTACATATCAAAATCAGCAGGCAGATTACTTAATACGATACTTAAATTTGAAGTTGCTGTTGTGGTAAATTTATAATAATCAATATCAGATGCAGTTCCTATTGCGGCTGATATGGTGGTATTAACTGCAAGCGAAGCGGATGTGGCCAATGTTTCATTCGCTTCATACGCACTTACGCAGGATGTTGGAGGAGTAGCTGTTGTAAATTGAGCGCCAGTATAATTTCCTGTTGCTCCGCTGCAATTTGCACGAACTCTCCAGTCATATAAAGAGGAAGAGATTAATCCATTTATAATGAATGTTAATGCAGTTGTACCCGTTGCGGCATTGCTCCACGTTGCTGAACTATTTAGTTTATAGTCCACATCATAATTTAAAGCACCTGAAAGAGAAGCCCAGTTTACGGTTGCTGATGTTGTGGTAACAGATGATATTAATCCTGTAACTGAACCGCACGTTGGTGTAGAGGATGCCGTTGTAAAATTAGCAGATACATACGCACCCGACAAACTTGCGCAATTTGCCCGTACTCTCCAATTATATAAAGTTGATTCTGTTAAGCCGCCTGCCGACGCAGTTGTTGACGCAGTTGCCGTTGCAACATTTGTCCAGGTTGAAGCACTGTTTAATTTATAATCCACGTCATAATTCAAAGCACCTGAAACGGCTGTCCAGTTAAAAGAAGCACTGGTTGTTGTGATACTTGTTGTGGTAAGGTTGGTTGGATTTCCGCAGGTTGGCGTGGCTGCAGTATTAAACTGTGCATTAGCATAAGCACTGTTAGCAGATGTACAATTCGCTCTAACTCTCCAGTCATATAAACTCGATGCACTCAATCCGGAAATGGAAACTGATGTAGAACTGGTTGCTGTGGCAGCATTCGTCCAGGTAGATGCACTATTTAATTTATAATCCACATCATAACTTAACGCTCCTGAAACGGCTGTCCAGCTAAGGGTTGCTCCTGATGTTGTAATAGATGTTGAAGACAATCCACCAGGAGTACCGCAAGAAGATCCGGATGTGATGCTGAAATTAGTATTACAGATATCAAAAAAGATATTTCCAACTGCTTCAATTTTAATTCTTGCGGTGGTGGAAGGTGTATTGGGAATTACCAAAGATTCTGTTCCGTCATTAGGAGTGCTGGCCGCCAGCACCATAGGGAAAGTTTGTCCGCCGTCTGTAGATAAAGATATTTTTACGTTCGCACAACTAACCGGAGTAGCCGTTGTACTGGCAACTGCCCAAGTGATATTTTGTGTTGATCCGCCTGTATAGGAAACTGCTGTATTTGGAGCCGTTACAGCAAAAGGACCAGAGGTGCTGCTTACCGTTACAACCATGTCTTTAAATTCAGATTGTCCTACAGAAACCGGCGTAACAGAACTGTAAGGGGCGTTGTCTCTAACGGTTAATCTGAAATTAAGTGTTCTGGCCACAGAACTCAACGCCTCCGTATTGGCGCTGGCATCGCCACCACTTAATGGCCCACTGATCAAACCTCCTGCAAGTATGGTAGACAGTTTTGGAAAATACCTCACTGGTGAGGTAGCAGGACTGAAAGAAATCCAGTTTGGTCCTGATGCTTTGGTAGCACTGGCAACACTGCTGGCGTTTGTTTGAGAAGAAGCTGCATTATCATTTTGTTCCCAGCTAAACGTTAACGGATCACCGTTGGCATCTGATGCAGATCCTGTTAAAGCGAATGGTGTACTCTTAGGAATTGTGTAGTTTGTAAGTGCTGCAATTACCGGCGCTGCATTAGCTATTGTTGTTGTTACAGCGCATGTTTTAGTAGCAAGATTAGCCTGAATTTGTGCAATAGACGCCTGATGATAATAAGCAATAGAATGCGGGGCAAGATCGTAATTGGTTATACCTGCATATCCCATAATTGTAATACCTGAACCCGGTTCTTTATTCACGCCGGTACCTTCATTACTCATAGAAAAAGTATGATTTGCACCTAACTGATGGCCTACTTCATGTACAACATAATCGATATCAAAATTATCGCCCGCCGGAACACCATCTCCCGGAGATGTAAAACCACTTCCCTTAGATCCATTTGTACAAATACAACCGATACAACCGGCATTTCCGCCACCACCCGATGCACCAAACAAATGACCGATATCATAATTCGCCTCGCCGATTACGGAAGTTAAAGTGGATTGTAGTTCACCGTTCCAGGCACCACCTGAACCGGTTGATCCGGCGGAATAGGGATCAGTAGAGGCATTATAATAAATAACAGATGTTGTATTGGCTATAAGATTCAAATGTAAGGCAAGGTCTTTTTCGTACACACCATTGCAACGTGTAAGTGTATTATTAATAGCAGCTAGAACCAAGGATACCTGTGCAGAACTTGTTGCACCAAAATAATTGGAGTATTCTGCAGTTACCGACTGTGCAAGACGTAACGTTTTCAAATTACCACCAGAACGTGATGCTATACTATTAGTTACTGCCAGTCCATTTAATTCGGCTACCAGTTTACGATCAACAGTTGAACAGTTCCATGAACCAGCGTTAGGATTACGCTGCGCAGTATACACCGCATAAACAGTATGGTCCGCAGAATAGGGTTCCATATATTCATTGGCACGCTCTGTCCTGAAAATCATTGTCTGGATGCCCTGTGGAGAAATACTCAGTTTTACAGTGGCATATTTATCGGTAATACCTACACCGGAAAACGCTCTGATCTCTGGAAATTGAGCCTGTAGAGCCGGTTCAAAATTTGAAGCTTCAAATACTTCAAACTGCTCCAAATTTCCTGCTGCATTTGGCAGGGAAATTACAGTTGAATGTTTCGCACCCCTGCTATTAACAACAGAAAAAAGCGCTTGCTGTAGAGGCAGTAAATCAAGTGAAAATAATTTAAATTCTTTTGGAAAACTTAATCTCTCTGCAGTTTTTGCAGGATGGATTTTATCGATGCTGGCTGGTGACCATACAGCTTGCTTTTGCGCCATCATCCCTGTTACCATAGTAAAAGACAACACAAATGCTAATAGATTTTTCATAATTTATTTGATTGAAATAATTGAGGTGCCGAATGTAGCATTTATTTTCATCATACGTTGTAGAAAAAAGGGGAATAATCAGGTGTTGGTAATACAATCATCATTTTAATATTTCGGGTTAATTTTATTTTTCTAAATTCAACAGAATGGATTTAAAAGCTTTGTTGATCGCTACTCTTTCTATTTTAGTTTTATACGGATGTATGCCATCCTCCAACAAAGATAAAATCATGGGAAAATGGGAATCAAAACCTAGAAATAATTCAGAAGATATTCAGGTGCCGGTTTCGGAATTATCGAAAAGAAAGTTGATTATTACTTTTAACAGAGACTTTTCTATGAACCTGTAAGTATTGCAGGGTTAAGACACAACCTCACAGGTTGGAACCTCACAGGTCGTTGAAGGTATTGCCCTGAGACAAATCACCTGTGTCGTATCCTTTTTTAAACCAGAACATTCTTTGCTCAGAAGTTCCATGTGTAAATGCATCGGGCATTACCCTGCCCTGAGATTCTTTTTGTAAACGATCATCTCCAATTGCATTCGCAGCATTCAAAGCTTCATCAATATCCTCACGGGATATTACATTTTTCATTTTCTGGTCAAAATGTGCCCAAACACCCGCATAAAAATCCGCCTGCAATTCAAGTTTCACTGAATATTTATTGTAAGTAACTTCATCAACTTCCTGCCTGAGCTTGTCCATTTTTTGAGAAGTTCCCATTAAAAATTGTATGTGATGCCCCACCTCATGTGCTACTACATAGGCTAATGCAAAATCACCCGATGCGCCAAAACGTGTTTTAAGTTCTTCGGCAAAAGAAAGATCAATATATACATCATTATCTGCAGGACAATAAAACGGACCGGTGGCAGCACTTGCATAACCGCATCCTGATTGGGTACTACCCGTGAACAAAACCAGTGTTGGTTTCTGATACTGTTTTCC
Source organism: Bacteroidota bacterium (assembly GCA_031411115.1). Lineage (GTDB taxonomy): Bacteria > Bacteroidota > Bacteroidia > Chitinophagales > Chitinophagaceae > Ferruginibacter. The sequence goes on along the minus strand of JANOAO010000099.1, from coordinate 22,039 downwards.
GCTCTGAGAAAATATTTCATCCCACACATCTTCAGTATCTGCCAAAACAACTTTTACAAAATTAGCCCGCTCATCTTCCGCTGCTTTCTGTTCTGCACTCATAGGCGCCTGCTGCTGCTGGGGGAGTGCTTTTTGTAGGTCATTCACATCTCCTCCACCCAATAAAAAATTTGCCAGTAATATAATTACTCCAATAATTCCTCCTCCTGCTGCCATTTGTCCGCCACTTACACCTCTCCTGTCATCAACATTAGAACTTTCTCTTCGGCCTCTCCATAACATATAATAAGATTTTAAGGAAAGTTAATGAAAAATGATGCCATTTTTCTGATTGCACAGGTATAAAACCAAAAGAATACATCCTTTCATTAATTTCTAAATCAAAATGTTGTGTGTTACCAATTACCATAACTTTGCGCCACTAAAAAAACCTAACGCCTTATCGTGCGTAAACCGTGGTGGAAAATATTATCCTTTATGCTGCTGGTATATACCATTGCCGGAGGATTTCTTTTAGATGTACCGCATCTGTTCATTTTAAATGAAACTATTCGGAATCTTTATTTTCATGTTTGCATGTGGATGGCTATGATGATCTTCTTTATCATCAGTTTTGTATACAGTATTAAATATTTAAACAAAGGACATTACCGGGACGATATTTTTGCAAAAAGCTTTGCAACAATTGGCAGTTTGTATGGAATACTCGGTTACCTCACCGGTATGTTATGGGCAAATTATACCTGGGTAATCGATCAGCACCAGTCGCTCGCAGCCATTTTGAAAGAACCTAAACTGATAGGAGCTGCCATCGCCTTATTAATTTATGGAGCTTATTTCGTACTAAGAGGTTCGTTCACCGATATAGATAAACGGGCACGTGTAAGTGCAGTATATAATATTTTCGCTTTTGCCATGCTCTTTCCGAGTATTTGGATTATTCCGCGTTTGGTGGGAAGTTTGCACCCCGGTGCTCCAGGCAGCGACAGCGGAAATCCGGCGCTTAATTTTAAGGACATAGACAGCAGATTGCGTATGGTTTTTTACCCTGCGGTGATTGGCTGGACGTTACTCGGAGTCTGGATCGCAATTATTAAAATAAGATTTGAAATCATAAAAGATAAAAGCCTGCTGAATGCATAAAATAAACCGTTTCATTTTATTAATGGCCGCCATGTTCCTCTCGGCAAATTTGTTTGCGCAGGATAAACCCGAAATGGCAGATGCGATGCGTGCCAATGGAAAAATTTATGTGGTAGTGGCTGTCTGTCTCATTATTCTTGCAGGATTATTTTTATTCATGTTTGGTATCGACAGAAAAATAACCCGGCTGGAAAAAGAAACTTTTAAATAATTGAATTGCTATTTATAAACCGCTTCTTAAAGCAGAAGTAAAACTAAAAACAATATGTCTTCAATTCAGCACTACAGCTTTTTCCAAAGCGTTGAAAAAAGCTTTGACAAGGCCGCAAAGTTCACCAAATGGGACAAAGGTGTCCTTGAACAAATCAAAGCCTGTAACAGTGTATATCAGATGAGATTTCCTGTGAAATTAGATAACGGAACCATTGAAGTGATAGAAGCTTACCGTGTTCAGCACAGTCAGCATAAAAGCCCGTGCAAAGGCGGAATCAGATTTAGTGATGAAGTTAATCAGGATGAAGTAATGGCTCTTGCTTCCCTGATGACTTACAAATGTGCTATTGTGAATGTGCCGTTTGGCGGCGGTAAAGGCGGTATTAAAATTAATCCCCGCAATTACAGCGTATACGAATTAGAAAAAATTACCCGTCGATATACCAGTGAACTGGTTAAGAAAAATTTTATCGGCCCCGGCATCGATGTTCCCGCTCCTGATTATGGAACCGGAGAAAGAGAAATGGCGTGGATTGTAGATACTTATGCATCCCTGAAACCAGGTGAAATTGACGCAGCCGGTTGTGTAACGGGAAAACCAGTTACGCAGGGTGGTGTTCGTGGTCGTAAAGAAGCTACCGGTCTCGGTGTTTTCTTTGGTATACGAGAAGTATGCAACATGACGGATGTGATGAAAAAACTAGGACTAACAAATGGCATAGAAGGTAAAACAGTAGTGGTTCAGGGTTTAGGAAATGTGGGTTATCATTCTGCCAAATTCTTTCGTGAAGCAGGTGCAAAAGTTATTGCGCTCGCCGAATTTGAAGGTGCAATTACCAATCCCGACGGATTAAATGAAGATGAGGTTTTTGAATATAGAAAAAAAACGGGTTCTATTTTAGGTTTCCCGGGTTCTACAAACCTTAGTAAAACGGCTGATGCATTAGAGATGGAATGTGATATCCTGATTCCTGCAGCTTTGGAAAACGTGATTAACGGACACAATGCCCCAAGATTAAGATGTAAGATCATAGGTGAAGCAGCCAATGGTCCATGCACACCAGAAGCGGATGAAGTATTTTTAGAGAAAGGTATTTTATGCGTGCCGGATATGTACCTGAATGCAGGTGGTGTTACCGTAAGTTATTTCGAATGGCTCAAAAACTTAAGTCACGTTCGTTATGGCCGTATGGAAAAACGTTTCACAGAAAATCTGAACACACATATTCTGGGTCAGATCGAAGAATTAACAGGTAAAACAGTAAGCAACGCCGAGCGCAAATTTATCATGCACGGGCCTGAAGAAGTTGATCTGGTTCATAGCGGACTGGAAGAAACAATGATTACTGCGACAAGAGAAATTATGGAGATTTGGAATAATAATCCATCTATACCTGATATGCGTACTGCAGCTTACGTAAATGCAATCAACAAAGTTGGAACCAGCTATGCTGAATTAGGCATTTTCCCATAGTAATAATAAAATTCACAAAGGCCCGGTTTGTCCGGGCTTTTTTTATGTCCGGGAAGGAAGTTGATCTGCCTCAACAAAATTTCCATTTTCTATCTTAAAGGCCATACAATATGCGCCGTTGGTAATAACAACAAATGGTGCATTTACCGGAATATTATACCGCAATGCCTGCTGCAACACTTCTTCCGTAAGTGGTACATTCATCTCTTTACATTCAATAATCAAATAAGGTTTATGTGAAGATGAATACACCACAATGTCAAATCTCTTTTTCATTTCTCCTACCTGCAATTGTTTTTCCACTGCAATAAGTGATGGCTGAAATCTCAGATCGTAAATAAGGTGCAATAAAAAATTCTGGCGCACCCATTCTTCCGGTGTGATCCGAAACCATCTTTTGCGGATGACACAAAAAATTTCTTCTTTGTTTTCCACCGTTCGGATAGAAGGCGGTTTTTGTGTGTAGGTTATCTTGATCAAGAAAACGAAATTAAACTCTCTTTGCATTCCAATAAAAAAAATCCCGGTGAAATTCACCGGGACTATAATTATGTTGACAAAGAATTAGTTGGTAGCTGCATCTGCATTGAGATTTCCCCATCCTAAAGAAATGTTTCTAACAGGATAATTGGCACTTGTTGTAATTAACTTATTTAATACCTGATCACGGTTTAAAGCTGGAAAACGACTCCATACCAAAGCTGCAATCCCCGCTGCGGTTGCAGTAGAAACGGATGATCCGCCAACTGTTGATGGTGCATCTCCACTCATGGCCAGCGTTAATGGATGGCGCTCATTAATAGCCTTTTCCATAACGATGGTAAAATCTGTTTCAGCGCCGCTGTGGCAACTGGTGCAAGTATTACCAAATTGATTATCTCTTACACCTGTTACTGCATTAACCTGCGTCATATAAGCCGGAAAGATAACACCATACCAACTGCTTGTCCAGCTAAATGATGTTCCTGCTGCAACAAACATTAATTTTCCTTTTCCGTAAGCATATTTAATAGCATCACTCATTTGTGAACTGCTGGTCATCCGCCCCATACTCATGCTGATGATCTTTACATCTGCCCTGTTGGCTGCGTTTACAAATGCATCTGAAGCGCCTTTTACTTCGCGGCTGTCGTCTAATAAAACATCTTCTGCCGCACGGCACGTAATAAGGTTAGCATTGTAAGCAACACCGCAGGATGCACCGTCAATTCCTCTCGGAGCCGCACAGGCACCTGCCATGGAAGTTCCATGTCCACATCCATCATCAGCAATTTCTACAGGCCCTGTAGGAAAACCTAAAAAAGTAGCTCTCGGTAATGTTACAATACGTTCTATTGTTCTGCCGGAAGAGTTGCCCTGGTTGAAAGCAGAACCCAGATTTTCCTGATCAAATTCAGACCCTGTATCAATAATAAAAACTTTTACGCCGGCTCCGGTAGATTTTGCCCAGGCATTTGGAATTTTATGAAAGCCATAATTCCAGGACAGTTTTGTGTTGGGAAGTATAGTTGTAAAATCTACACCTTCCTGCAAACCTGCTTCGGCAACATTGCTGCCACAACCGCTACTGCTCGATATTCTGTTTTGTTCTTTTCCTGGTTCATATCCCATCGGCTCTGCATAACGAACAAATTTTGATGCCCGTAATAACTGAATCGTTGCCTGATTTCTAACAGACACATCCACCACCGGCAAATAGGATTCATTCCATTGAACCAGTTGATCCATCTTTAAAGTTGGATCCAATTCTTTTTCAGATGCAAGAATCAATTCCAGCAATTCATTTTTTGCGGCTACCCATTCGTTTGAATGTATATTTATCAGGTGTAAACGATCTTCAATATTAGTTTCTCCGGCAGGTTTATATCCTACAGATAAAATATGGTCACTTTCATTTAACGCACTCCAGATCATATTTACCGGTGCCGAATTCCATTCAAATTTGTGATCTTTTTGTATAGCCGATCGAATGAATGCATCCATGCTTGTCCGGCTCATCGCGCTGGTATCATCAACATTATTTACAGCAGTTTTTTTACAAGCCGTTAATAAAACGGAACCGCATAAAACGGTGAATAAAAAATTTTTCATTTGATGTTTGTTTGATTTTTACTACTCACAATGTATTGAATTTATTGACGAAAACACGGGGAAAAAATGGGTTCCATTAATATTTTTGTACATTTAATTTTAAATTGATTGCATGAAAACGAAAGAAGAGATAGTAGAAAACTGGCTGCCGAGATACACAGGAGAAAAACTTTCAAACTTTGGAGAATATATTTTACTAACCAATTTCTCCAATTATGTTGACCTTTTCTGTGAATGGAATAATGTAAATATTGCAGCTTCAGATAAACCCATGCAATGTGCAACTGCCAACAATATCACCATTATTAATTTCGGAATGGGAAGCCCGGGAGCCGCTACAGTAATGGATTTGCTCACCGCCATAAATCCAAAAGCCGTTTTATTTTTAGGTAAATGCGGCGGCTTAAAAAAGAGAAATAAAATTGGTGATCTCATACTTCCAATAGCCGCAATCAGAGGAGAAGGAACCAGCAACGATTATTTTCCACCCGAAGTGCCGGCATTGCCTGCCTTTGCTTTACAGAAAGCTATTTCTACCACCATCCGCGACGCAGAATGTGATTACTGGACGGGTGTATGTTATACTACCAACCGCAGGGTGTGGGAACATGATCTGCAGTTTAAAGAATATTTGCAAAAGGTTCGTGCCTACGCAATTGATATGGAAACAGCCACCATTTTCACTGTTGGATTTTATAATAAAATTCCTACCGGAGCCTTATTGCTGGTAAGTGATTCACCTATGGTTCCTGAAGGAGTAAAAACCGCAGAAAGCGATAGAAATGTGACTATAAAATTTGTAGAAGCCCATTTACGTATAGGTATCGACTCACTCAAACAATTAGAGAACGACGGGTTAACCGTAAGACATTTGAAATTCTGATAATGGAGCCTTTACTCAGGGTGGAGCAACTTCAGATCAGTTTCAAAAATGAAACAGGAACTGCGTTGGTTATTCCTGATATTTCATTTTCTGTTTTTGAAAATGAATTTGTGGCTATTGTTGGAGAAAGCGGATCTGGCAAATCGCTTGCTGCACTATCTATTATGCAATTGCTGCCACCTAATGCCATACAGAAAGGAGCTGTTTATTTTAAAGGAAAAAATATTTCCAGATCAGAAGAACAGAACATAAAAAATATCAGGGGCAAAGAGATCAGTATGATTTTTCAGGAACCCATGACGTCTTTGAATCCATTACTCACCTGCGGCAACCAGATCACTGAAGTACTGGTAAGGCATCTTTCCCTGTCAAAAAAAGATGCAGCTAAAAAAGCCCTCTCCTTATTTACCACCGTTGAATTACCAGACCCTTCGGCAATGCTGCACCGTTATCCCCACGAAATCAGTGGCGGACAAAAACAAAGAGTGATGATTGCCATGGCACTGGCTTGTGATCCCGCTCTGATAATTGCTGATGAACCTACAACAGCACTCGACGTGTTGGTACAGGCCAACATACTTTCTCTGCTTAAAAAGATCAGCGTTGAAAAGGGTTTATCAGTACTGCTCATTACGCACGACCTTGGCATAGTGGCCGATGTTGCAGACAAATTAATAGTAATGCAAAAAGGTACAATCGTGGAGGAAGGTCGTGCAAAAGAAGTATTAACTGCACCAAAGTATGTGTATACAAAAGCATTGATGGCCTGTCGTCCTTCTGCAAATGACAAGTATTATTTTTTGCCGGAAATGAAAGACCTGATGATTCAGGAAAGGGTGCAACTTTTACACAAACCATTATATGTGCAACATGAAAAAATAATTCTGGAAGTGAAAGACCTGGAAGTTTTATACTCCAAAAAATCAGGAATTTTCAGCCACACCGTTTTTCAAAAAGTGGTGAACAAAGTTTCCTTTCAGGTACACGAAAAAGAAATTGTTGGTCTGGTGGGTGAAAGTGGCTGCGGCAAAACAACGATTGGAAAAGCCATCCTTAAACTGATAGATGTGTCTTCCGGTTCTATCATGCTCGAAGGAAAAGATGTAACGGCGATGTCAGAAAAAGAAATGCGCCCGCTGCGAAAAAAACTGCAGGTGGTTTTTCAGGATCCGTATAGTTCTTTAAACCCGCTGATAAAAATTGGTGAAGCGATTGCCGAGCCATTGAAGGTTCATGGAATTGGAAAAAATGTTGCAGATCGTAAAAAGATGGTAATGGAAATGCTGAACAAATTAGAATTATCAGAAGAGCATTATCACCGTTATCCGCATGAATTTAGTGGCGGACAGCGGCAACGTATCTGTATTGCCCGTGCTCTGATTTTACAACCTTCATTTGTAATTTTTGATGAAAGTGTTTCTGCATTGGATGTCAGCATTCAGGCGCAGGTACTTAACATCATCAGCCGGTTGAAAGAAGAAATGAACTTCAGTGCAATTTTTATTTCTCATGATCTTTCGGTGGTCCATCATTTATGCGACCGTATACTGGTCATGCATAAAGGCGTGATCGTGGAATCCGGAAACGCTGATAACATTTACAATAGCCCGAAACATTCGTACACCAAAAAATTGGTTAACGCCATCCCTGGAAAAGATTTGATGGCCGGCTAAATTGCTGCTCTCCCCGCTTCCCGCAGAATTTTAATTTTGAGAAAACAATTTCCTTACCTTTGCCCACTTTCATCATGCCGTAACATGATAGGCTGTACATTTTCAGCAACCCAATCATCTCTGTATCACTACAGTACAAAGGCATGTGATCAACTTAAAATTTAGTTTATTACATGAAATTATCTCAATTCAGATTTGACCTTCCGCTTAACCTTATCGCTCAACATCCTACCAAAAAAAGAGAAGAAAGCCGGATGATGGTCGTTCACCGCAAAACCGGACAAATAGAAAGCAGGCAGTTCCGCGACATCATGGAATATTTTGATGACAAAGATGTATTTGTAGTGAATAATACCAAAGTATTTCCTGCAAGAATGTATGGCCGTAAAGAAAAGACCGGTGCAAAAATCGAAGTTTTTTTACTCCGGGAACTCAACAAAACCAATAAACTCTGGGATGTGATTGTTGATCCTGCCCGTAAAATACGTGTTGGAAATAAATTATATTTCGGGGAAAGTGATGAACTGGTTGCAGAAGTGATTGACAATACCACCAGCCGTGGAAGAACTATTCGTTTCCTCTGGGATGGAACAGATGAAGAATTCAGGCAGATGCTGGAGATCATGGGTGAAACGCCGCTTCCGAAATATATCAAGCGTAAACCAGATGAAGAAGATAAAGAACGTTATCAAACGGTTTATGCAAAACATGAAGGCGCTGTAGCTGCACCTACCGCAGGTTTGCACTTTTCTAAGGAATTGATCAAACGACTGGAAATACAAGGAATTCGTTTTTCTGAAGTAACCTTACATACCGGGTTAGGAACTTTCCGTCCGATTGAAGTAGAAGACCTGAGCAAACATAAAATGGATGCAGAATATTATAAGATCGATGAGATCGCCTGCTCCATCGTAAATAAAGCAAAAGAAAGTGGCCGCCGTGTGTGCTCTATCGGAACAACCACTATGCGTGCTATGGAAACTTCTTACACTGCACAAAAATTATTGAAACCTTCAGAAGGATGGACCAATCATTTTATTCATCCTCCCTACAATTTCAATATTGCTGATTCATTGGTGACCAATTTCCACCTGCCAAAAACCAGTTTACTAATTATGGCTTGTGCATTTGCGGGATATGACCTGATGATGGAAGCGTATAAAAAAGCGATCAAGGATAAATACCGTTTCTTTAGTTATGGAGATTCGATGTTAATCATCTAAAAAAATCTTTTAAAAATACAAGCTCCTTAACGGGAGCTTTTTTTATGCTAGAAACCAGAGAATTATAATTATAAATTTTAAATGAAATCAGCTTTGCGTTTTCTAAAACTCAATAACTATTTATTGGTTTTGAGTTTTAAGTTTTGACTTATACACGAAATACTGCATTGCCTATCTCTGCGCCTTTGCGTTAAATACAAAAAAAAGAGGCAGAGATAGAAATCTCCGCCTGTATTAATCCAATATCCTATGAAAAACCAAGCTATTAACGAGGTATATGTATTTATTATTGTGAAGAAATTCAAAATAAACCCAAAAAAATTGAAGCTCATCTGCTGAACACCTTTCCTGACGAGGGTTTGATAAAAAATAAAGTTTTAAAATAATTTTTATTTTTTTTCCGGAAAGGGCACTGAAAACTTATCCGACAGGTTTTTGAGGTCTTCCCATACTGCATCCGGAAGCGGAATTCCTTTTTCCATTCTTTCTTTTTCTGAAATCCTTTCGGGATCACCGGGTATCAGTACCGGGCAATCTGCATCAATAGGTGTTGCATTCCTGAATTGAGATATCCAATGGTCCATATCTTTTTTAAAGGCATCGGCCGGCCGGAAAGCGTCTATCCGCATGGCCCCAAAAAAATGACCAATTCCATTTCCAGGCATAAAAGACGGCATAGGCAGATAAGCAGGAAATGGTGGAACAAAAGGTCCATAATTTGCACCACTCAGTAAGGCTGAAAAAATATCAACAATTCCTCCCAGCATATAGCCTTTATGGCTGCCATGTTCGCGATCACCGCCTAACGGCAGCAAAGAACCTCCGTTTTTTAAGGCATTTGCATCTGTTGTAGGTTCGCCATCTTTGTTTTGCACCCATCCATAAGGAGCCTCTGCATTTTTCCTTTGAAGAATTTCCAGTTTACCGTTAGCCGCTGTTGTTGTGGCAAAATCTGCAACATACGCTGGCTGATCACCGGCAGGTATCGCAACCGCAATGGGATTGGTTCCCAGTAATTTTTGTTTGCTGAAAGTGGGTGCAACCGTTGGTGAAGCATTCGTCATGGCGATACCAATCATATCATGTTGTAAAGCCATCATGGCATGAATGCCGGCAATACCATAATGACTGCTGTTTTGAACACTCACCCAACCTGTTCCCACATTCTTCGCTTTTTCTATAGCTACCTGCATAGCATAAGGCGCTACTATCAAACCTAATCCTCCTTTTCCATCTACAACGGCCGTACTAGGAGTTTGGTGAATAATTTCAGGGGTGGCGCATAAATCGATACGTTTCACTTCCCACAAACGCACATAACCGCTCAACCGTGCAATACCATGGCTATCCACGCCCCTTAAATCTGCTGACAATAATGTTATAGCAGCAGCTGCAGATTCAGTTTCACTGCAACCCAACTTCTCAAAAATAGCGGTGGTAAATTCTTTCAACAACACATACGGCACAAATATTTCCATACCCGCAAAGCTAATCCTTCAACTCAATTTGCTGTACAATAACGCTACGATTATTTTTGCAGCCTGTTTAAATAATTATTATGGGAAGGATATTTGAAGTACGCAAAAGTTCGATGTTTGCCCGTTGGGATAAAATGGCAAAAAATTTTACCCGGATCGGAAAGGAAATTGCCATTGCAGTAAAGACGAGCGGACCAGATCCCGACAATAATCCAGCGTTGCGCAGATGTTACCTGAATGCGAAGGCATGTAACATGCCCAAAGACCGTGTTGAAGCTGCGATCAAACGTGCGATGGGAAAAGACACTAGTCATTACGAAGAAGTAACGTATGAAGGTTATGCACCTCACGGTGTAGCCGTATTAGTGGAAACGGCAACGGATAATCCAACAAGAACCGTAGCAAATGTGCGCATGCATTTTACCAAAGGCCATGGTGCTTTAGGAACGAGTGGCAGTGTGGCTTTCACTTTCAACAGACTGGGTGAATTCAAAGTGAAGAATAACAACCTTAATATAGATGATCTGGAACTTGACCTGATAGATTCCGGCCTGGAAGAAATAGGTGAAGATGCGGAAGGAAATATTGTGATCCGTGCCTCTTTCAATGAATTCGGACATATGAGCAAAGCGCTCGAAGAAAAAGGCATTGAAGTAATCAGTGCAGAATTAACCAGAATCCCGAGCACCACCGTTGAATTGAATGAAGATCAGGCCAATGAAGTATTGAAACTGGTGGATCATTTAGAACAGGATGATGATGTGCAGAAAGTATATCACAATCTTAAATAATTACTCTTTTTTTTCCTGTTCTTCCTGCTTTTTATCTTCCAGCTTTTCTTTTTTGTCAACAGCCTGAACGGTTTTGCTGCCTTCTTCAATTTCTACGGTACGTGAAAAAACCGCATATTTATTGGGATGTATGGCAGAACCAAAGCTGATCGCATACCTTTTGGTAAATTCAGCACCAAAGAATAAAATCACGGAAGAATAATATATCCAAACCAGCAATATCACCAGTGAACCCGCTGCTCCATAAGTATTTCCCACATCAGATTTAGCGATGTAAAAGGAGATGCCAAACTTACCGAACATAAATAAAACTGCGGTGGCGATAGATCCCGCTACAACATCTTTCCATTGGATCTCAGCATCGGGCAATATTTTAAATATTACACCAAACAATGTACTGATCACAGCAAATGAAATGATGATATTTAAAATGTAAAAAAGTACTACCGTTACATCCGGGAATATTTCTGCGAGTTTCCCGCTTAACGCTTCCAGTAAGGCAGATAATCCCAGAGATACCAGCAATAGAAAACCGAGACTGGCGATCACGCCAAAGGATAAAAGTCTTGTTTTAATAAAAAGCATTAATCCTTTTCCAGGCTTGGTTTTAATTCCCCAGATGGTATTAATGGAATCCTGAATCTCGCCGAATACCGTAGTTGCACCGATGATCAACATAATACCACCGATAATTGCGGCAGTATTTCCTTTATTATCCAACGAAGCACTTTTAATCATTTCCTGCACTTGCAAAGCAGAATTTTTTCCAACAAAACCTTCGATTTGTCCAAAAATAGAACCCTCAACGGCCTCTTTGCCAAAAAATAAACCACACAAATACAATAATAACAATAGCAAAGGTGCCAGAGAGAAAACAGTATAATAAGCGAGAGAGGCGCTCAATTTTAAAACCTTGTCATCAATAAAATCGTTAAAAGATTCCTTCAGTATCTTCCAAAAACCTTTTATTGTAAATTTTTTCACTCGTTATTTTTTAAAGATGACTTTACAAAAAAACAGCCAATGATCAATTGTTGATCTTGTTATAAAATAACGGCAGGGAAATTTTATATCGGACAGCAATGATCCTGATGCTAAAAATCACAGCGATCGATAGGACGGTGATCACATCTTCATTCAACGGAGTTTGCAATAAAACAAAATAAAGAGTTCCTCCGGCGATGCTGGCCAGCGCGTAGATTTCTTTCCTGAAAATCAACGGAACATTATTTAATAAAACATCCCTGATCACACCGCCAAAACTTGCAGTAATAGTGCCGAGTGCAATACATATTCCTATACTTAGTTGAAGCTGCTTTGCTTTTTCTAAACCCACAAGCGTAAATAAACCCAGGCCGAGCGCATCAAATAAAAACAAAGTAGTAGTTAGTTTTTTAAGGTATTTATCAAACATCATGGTGCCAAGTGCAGCCAGAAAAATAACGGTAATGGCTGAATCATCCCTTAGCCACGCAACAGGCAGGCTGCCTATCATTACATCACGCAAAGTTCCGCCACCAATGGCCGTAACAAAAGAGAGGATCAATACGCCGAAAGGATCCAGCTTTTTTTCCATGGCAAACGATGCTCCGGAAACAGCAAAGGAAAAAGTTCCTAATATTTCTATGATATGCAGAAAATTTAACTGCATTTATTCTGCCATCATTTCTTTTACTACACGAATTACATCTTCTGCATTTGGTTTTGCAAAATAATCGCCGTCGCTTCCATATCCCGGACGATGGGCTTTGGCAGTGAGCGTTCTTGGTGAAGCATCCATCCATTTATATCCCTGCTGTTCTTCCATCACTTTATTAAACATATATGCTGCAGCTCCACCCGGCACATCTTCGTCGATAAATAAAATACGATTTGTCTTTTTCAAAGATAATAATATGCTGTGGTGAATATCAAAAGGAAGTAAAGTTTGTACATCAATTAATTCGCAATCTATCCCATAGCCCGAAAGTGTTTCAGCAGCTTCTGCAACAATACGTAACGTTGAACCGTAAGTAACCAGCGTGATGTCGGCACCGGAACGGATCACATCAGGTACGCCAAAAGGCACAGTATAATCCAAAAGATTGGCCGGTAGTTTTTCTTTAAGACGATACCCATTTAAACATTCTATCACAATGCCCGGATCATTGGAACGTAATAAAGTATTATACATACCCACCGCCTGTGTCATATTTCTTGGAACACAAACATACATTCCACGCAGTGCATTAATGATCATTCCCATGGGTGATCCGCTATGCCAGATACCTTCCAAACGGTGGCCTCTTGTACGTACGATAAGCGGAACACTTTGTTGCCCTGCCGTTCTGAAATGTGTGGTTGCCACATCATCACTTAAAGGCTGCAACCCGTACAACAGATAATCAAGGTATTGAATTTCAGCGATCGGCCGCAAACCCCTTAGGGCCATTCCGATACCTTGACCCATAATCGTTAATTCCCTGATTCCGGTATCAAAAATCCTTTCCATACCATGCTTTTCCTGCAATCCGCTGAAGCCCTGATTCACATCTCCGATGTATCCGAGGTCTTCACCGAAAGCGGCCACTTTATCATTGGAAGAAAATAGCAGATCAAAATATTTATTCAATACTTCATATCCATTTAACACCGCAGCGTCGTCTGGTATTTGCGCAGTTACAACAGGAACTTTCAAAGCAGAGCGTTCTCCTTCATTATACAGGAAAGCATCATACATAGCCGCATTGGAATCTTTCAACTGATTGTAATAATGCTTCAGTTCAGTTACAGCTTGTGCATCATTATGTTCTGTGAGCTGAATGCAGGAAGCCAGCGTTTTCAATATATCACGACGCATGGGTTCTTTTACTGACATCAGTTCCTGAATCTTTTTGGAAACATCAGGATGCAATGCCGAAATATTGTCTAAAAAACTTTGTGATGTAGTCACTAGTTCTTTGATAGGAGCAATATATTTATCCCACGCATTTTGCCTGCATTCTTTTACAAACAAAACAGCCTTCTCCTCAATATTCTTTAATTCCTCTTCTTCTGCTAACGCATTTTCCAGAATCCATTCTCTCATCTGGCGGATACAATCCCATTCTTTTTCCCACGTGAGCCTGTCCGTATTTTTATAACGTTCATGACTGCCGGAAGTAGAATGACCTAGTGGTTGCGTGATCTCTTCTACATGAAATAATGCAGGTACATGTGTCTGACGCATTTTTTCAATCGCATGTTCAATGATCTCACACATGCCGGCATAATCCCAGCCTTTTAATTTATAGATTTCAATACCGTTGGTTCCGCTTTCTTTCTGCATGCCCGACAGTGCCTCAGAAATAGATGCTTTGGTAGTTTGAAATTTTTTAGGTACCGAAATACCATATCCGTCATCCCACACAAAAACGGCCAGTGGAACCTGTAATACGCCTGCTGCATTGATGGTCTCCCAAAAATGCCCTTCACTGGTAGATGCATCTCCTATCGTACAAAAACAAACCTCATTGCCTTTGTCAGATAAGGAGGTGTATTGGTGTAATTGAGGAACATTTCTGAATAATTTGGAGGCGAAAGCAAGCCCGAGCGCACGCGGCATTTGACCACCAGTAGGCGCAATATCACTGGAAATATTTTTTGTCTGTGAAAGTTCCAGCCAGTTTCCCTGTTGATCTACAAAGGGTGTGGCAAAATGGGCATTCATTTGTCTGCCTGCACTAAAAGGATCATTTTTTACATCCGGATCTGCATACAACTGTGAAAAGAATTGTTCCGGTGTTGCAAGACCTGCTGCAAACATAAATGTCTGGTCGCGGTAATACCCTGCACGAAAATCTCCTGGCTTAAAAAACTTTGCCATCGCTACCTGGGCCACTTCTTTTCCATCACCGAAAATGCCAAATTTGGCTTTACCGGTCAGCACTTCCCTTCGTCCCATCAAACTGGTTTCGCGGCTTTCCACACATATCCTATAATCATGCAAAACTTCTTTTCTAAAAAGATCGAAACTGAGCTTTTCATTTAAAGCAGCATCTGAGATTTGATTCTGATCCATATAAATTTTAAAGTGACAAAAATATTGATTTTACGTGCGGCTTTGTTAAAAATCTGTAAACCAAACCCCTTTTTTAAACTTGCACATAGGTTTTAGTATCTTTGAAGGCCTGTAAAAAGATTATATGAAAAAAATACTTTTCGCCGCTTTCCTGATTGCTGGTAGCTTATCAGGATACTGTCAGGGAACTCAAAAAATTGCCGGAACTGAAACAGCAACGCCAAAAACAACAGAGGTTCTTATTGTAACCGAAGAGTCTTTTGATTTCGGTAAGATCCCCCAAGGCAAACCGGTTCACCACAATTTTACGGTAAAAAATACAGGCTCAGTGCCCATTAAGCTGGCAAATGTTCAGGCAAGTTGCGGATGCACTACGCCGGAATGGGATCGTGAAAACAGTATTCCTGCGGGCGGCTCTACCGTTATAAAAGTTGGTTACAATGCCCAGGCGGAAGGCCCTTTTACAAAAGCAATAACCATTACTTACAACGAGACGGCTTCAAAAGTGATAGCTATTAAAGGGGAAGTATGGAAAACGCCTGCTTCGAGTGCACCTGAAAACACTGGCTTAAACGATTTAAAAAATTAAAAAAACATAAATAAATACCTTCATTATGAAAAAGTTCTTCCTTTCTCTAACTGTTTTGGCGCTTTCTACCAGCTTATTTGCGCAAAAAAAATTATCTGATGCAGTCGAGTTCAAATCTGAAACTATTGATCTTGGTAAGATAAAAGTTCAAAGCCCTGCTACTGCTACTTTTGTTGTTATAAATAAAGGAACCGAACCTTTAGTAATTGAGCAGGCAAATCCAACATGCGGTTGCACTATAGGAGATTATACAAAATCACCAATTGCTCCGGGAAAAGAAGGATGGATCAAAGCAACATACAATGCGGCTAACATTGGTTCTTTCGACAAACACATGACTGTAAAATTTGCAGGTTTTGATGAGACTAAAAGTATCACTATCAAAGGTGAAGTATTGAGTGCGGATGATTATGCCAAATTAAAAGGTAATTCTGCTGAGTTAACACCAGTTTCTGCAACACCTGCAGCTGAAGTAAAAACTAAAACAGTTAACAAAACACCCGGCAAAACAACTAAAACAAAAACTAAAACTAAAGCAACCAAAACGGTAAAGCATTAATTATAGTTCAGATATTTCAAAGGCCTTCGCGACAGCGAAGGTTTTTTTTTGACGATATTCGTCATTAAAATCAATCGCCATGTTTATAGAAGCCATAGAAGAGGTCGGAAAATTTACCCGCCCTGTGCATACGATCGTACGAACATATGGATCAAAACATATTATTCCCGGTTCAGCTACTTTATTTTTTGTAAATGAAGAAGGATATGCTATCACCTGCAAACATGTAGTGGAAATGCTGGCTGCTGCCGACCACATAAATAATGGTTATGCAAAATTTAAAGAAGAACGCTCGCGGATTACGAACGATGGAAAATTTAAACAGGCAGTAAAAGGTTTGGAAATGAAATATAAATTTCATCCGGATGCTACCATTCAAATGAAAAATACTTTTGTGGATTGCGTGGATTCCATGAGCGGATTTACCTGGCATGTACATCCTACCTTAGACCTTGCCATTTTAAAATTCAACGATTTTAAAAATCTGCATTATACCGGTTATGCAAAATTTGTAAAAGATACCACCACTATAAAACAAGGTAAATTTTTATGCAGGCTGGGTTTTCCGTTTCCGGAATTTTCCAACTTTTCCTACAATGCGGAAACAGATGATATGAACTGGACTAACACAGGCGTATCTACATCACCCCGTTTTCCGATAGAAGGAATGATCACCCGGTTTCTGGCTGAAAACCAGGGCTTATACGGCATTGAAATGAGCACGCCAGGTTTAAGAGGGCAAAGTGGCGGGCCTTTATTTGACAAGGACAGCAAAATTTACGGAATGCAATATTCCACCAAACATCTTCACCTGGGTTTTGATATGATCGATAAAGAAATTATGCTTCCTACCGGTATGAAAAAAGTAAATGATTATTCATTTCTGCATCTTGGCCAGTGCATTCATGCAGACGCAATCAAAAGTTTTTTAAAAGAGCATCATGTAAAATATTACGAAGAATAGTTTCAAATTTTTTAATCTCAATTTTTCATCCTTAATTTTTCATTTATAATTCATAACTTTTCGTCTTCGTTAACCCTCCTCACATTTATACATTCCCTTAACTTTGCGCCATGTTAGCAATCAGTAACCGCGGCAGCAAAATGCCTGCATCTCCAATTCGTAAACTGGTACCATATGCAGAAGCTGCCAAAAAGAAAGGCGTAAAGGTTTTTCATCTGAATATTGGGCAGCCAGACATTGAGACGCCACCTCAGGCACTTGATGCAGTGCGTCATTGTGATTTTAAAATTCTGGAATATAGTCATAGCGCTGGCAATGAAAGCTACCGAAAGAAATTGGTTTCTTATTATGCAAAGAACAAAATCGATGTCAATCAAAATCAAATCATCGTCACAACGGGTGGAAGTGAAGCGATCTTATTTGGTTTTATGGCTTGCATGGATGCAGGAGATGAGGTAATAATTCCTGAACCATTTTATGCGAATTATAATGGATTTGCCATACAGGCTGATGTGATAGTAAAACCCATTGCCAGCAGCATACGTTCCGGATTTGCATTGCCTCCGATAGAAGATTTTGAGAAGGCCATCACGCCCAGAACAAAAGCAATTGTAGTATGTAATCCAAACAATCCCACCGGATATTTATACAGTGCTGAAGAAATGGAAACACTCAAAGAAATTGTGATACGTCACAATCTTTTTTTGTTTGCAGATGAAGCGTACCGAGAATTCTGTTATGAGGGAAATCACACCAGCGCCATGCATCTGAAAGGTGCAGAGCAACATGTGATATTGATGGACACAATCAGTAAAAGATATAGTGCCTGCGGCGGAAGAATTGGTGCATTCATTACTAAAAATCAATCCGTGCTCGATGCTGCCATGAAATTTGCACAAGCCCGCTTAAGCCCACCGTCTTTCGCACAAATATTAGGTGAAGCTGCCGTTGATTTGCCGGATGATTATTTTGATATTACAAAAAAGGAATACAAACTCAGAAGAGATACGTTGGTAAAAAGACTGAATGCTATACCCGGCGTTTTTTGCCCTAATCCCGGTGGTGCTTTTTATGCAATGGCACAATTACCGGTAAAAGACAGCGATGTATTTTGTCAGTGGCTGCTCGAAAGTTTTTCGCACAACAATCAAACCATCATGCTTGCACCGGCAACAGGTTTTTACAGTACACCCGGCATGGGCCGCGATGAAGTAAGACTGGCCTATGTTTTAAATGCAGATGCCATTAACTCAGCCATGGATTGTTTGGAAAAAGCATTGGAAGTTTATCCGGACAAAACTCATTAAATTTTTGAACGCGGGCATTTGATCGTTGTGCAACGGCTGACCCGCTTTACGCTCCAAGCCACTTCGTGGGCTTTACGCTGCAATCGGGCGTATAGTTTCAGCAACAGCAAAAATGCAACTTTTTTTATTGCACATTTTTATTGAATGAATTTATTCAGCAATTAATCTGCATCATTTTTATCTACCTGCAGAATATGCAGCAACCGGTGAAAGATCGGCGCAAAGAATACGGCAGTGATACTTAAAAAGGCGATCCCGCTGTACAATGCATAAAAGGAGGAAAATAATTTTGCGCCATTTGATTTCATTTCAACTACCGGTCCCATTCCGGTCAAAATCATCGAAGCCATGTGAAAACTGTCAATAAAATTTAAGTGGCCATAAAAACTGTATCCTAGAACTCCGATACCAACAGAAAATATAATCAATATGGCAGCAAAAATTCCATAACGGCTTAATCTTAAAAGAAAATATTTAAAAGGCAGAATCTTTTGTGTTTTGCTTTCAAATTTTATTTTCGGCTTCTTTATTTCCATTTTACTATTTGTGTATTAATTGCTTTTAACACAAAGGCCACAGAGTTTTTCATAGAGCACAACAAGATTTTTTACGCTTTCAACAATCAGGCTAATAACAAAAAAACTACCTTCCCTTCTTTACTCCTCATCACCCAACACCCAACACAAAACACAAAACACTCAACACTCAACACACAACACTCAACACCACAATTCTTAATTCTCAATTTTTAATTATTAATTCACCTCCCTCCCGGAGCGCAATTCTTTTTAATAAAACTTGTGTATAAAGCAGACAGATGTTCTCTCGTTCCTTCGCCTTCCGAAATACTGTGCGTACGGTTTGGATATGACATCAATTCAAATTGCTTTTTATTTTTTATCAATGCATTGATCAGCATCTCCGCATTGCTGTAATGAACATTATCATCGCCAGTTCCATGTATGTAAAGCAGGTTTCCTTTTAAACCGCTAACATAATTGATCGGAGAATTTTTTACAAAGTCTTCGCGGTTCTCCTGAGGCAATCCCATATAACGTTCCTGATAAATATTATCATAATTCAACTGGCTGGCAACTGCGGCAATACTAACACCCGTTTGAAACATTTCAGGATACCGGAATAAAAGATTTAATGTGGAAGACCCTCCGCCGCTCCATCCCCAAACAGCTACACGTGACTTATCTATATAAGAACGTTCCAGAATTTTTTTTGCACCTTCAGCCATATCCCTGATATTGATATCTCCGATCTTTCTGTATATCGCTTTCCGCCATGCTGCCCCTTTCAAAGAAGGTGTTCCGCGGTTATCAATAGCAACCTGAATATATCCGTCTGCAGCCATGTCACCCTCATATAAAAAATTTTCATGATTGCCATATTCATCTCCAACAGTAGTTGCTGCCGGTTCTCCATATACATAAAATACAATCGGATATTTTTTGTTAGGATCAAAATTCGCAGGCTTCCGGATCCATGCATCCAGCAATACTTTATCATCTGTTTGCACCTGAACATATTCTACATTAATGTTCGGATCAGTTTTGATCATAGCATGTATACTGCTTGCATTATTTACCGGTTTATGATCAGGCAGTGAAACAAATTCAACAACGGGAGGCGTATTGTAATTACTGAAAGAATGCATGGCCATTTTTCCATTAGGAGCAATATCATACTGATGTGTTCCTTTTAATGAAGCATTTCCCAGCAATTCCGGTTCTGATTTTAATGCATTATTGATCTTTACACGATACAGATACAACTGAGTGGCATTGTTGGGCGAAGCAGAAAAATACAACCAGTTATTGGTTTCATCTACCGCCTTAATTTTTTCTATATCATAATTTCCTTTTGTAATCAACGTAGCCGACTTGCCGTCTCTGCTGATTTTATACACATGTCTCCATCCATCCTTTTCGCTTACCCATAAAAAATCCTGTCCCTTATTAATCCAGTTCCAACCGGAGGGATCGTCCGTATTCAGATCAACCCATGCCTCATCATTTTCTGCCCAGAATGTTTTGCTGTTACCGTCATACACATTGCAATAGATCAACCTGCTTTCCTGTTGTTTGCGATCCAGTTGCTGAACAATTAGTTCATTGCTGCTGCTCCATTCCATGCGTGGCAAATAATGTTGCTGCGGATCACCATCAATATTCATCCACCGTGTATATCCATTCGATAAATTAATTACACCAATTCTAACAGGTGAAGGAGCCTCTCCCACTTTTGGATATTCAACCGGTATAACACGACTATATATTGAATCAGTAGTATTGAGCATATAATAATCCCTGATCTTGGTTGCATTCACCTGCCAGTAAGCGATCTGCCTTCCATCAGGACTCCATCGGAAACCATCCCGGCAGCCAAATTCTTCTTCATATACCCAGTCAAAAGTTCCATTAATCATTTTCCGGCTTCCATCTGTCGTCAATTTTCTTGGATTACCCACAGACAAATCTTCCCAAAAAATATTATGATCGCTTACATAAGCTACCGATCTTCCGTCAGGAGAAAATTTTGCGAACATTAAAGATTGGGATGGCAAACCTTTTCCAATCTGCTGCAACTTAGTTGTCAAATTATTGTACACCCAGTAATCGCCTCTTGTTTTATATCTCCACACCTTTGCCGTGTTCGTAAATAAAAGCAATTTTGTTTTATCGTTTGAATAAGAAAAAGATTGTATTTCTAAGGGCGAACCGGCAGAAGAGATGAATGCTTCTTTTTTTATAAGAATGGTTTCCTGATCAGATCGTGGATCCTTTTTAACAATATTGCCATTTTTGATGGACATGATCATTCCATCAGCCGTCCAGTTTAAGCCTCTTTGTTGTGCTGATAAAACACCGGAACAACAAAAAATGATCAGTATATAAAGTATCCTTTGCATCAAATAAATATTTAAGTATTAAAAATAAGTAAAAGCGTTTGTACAACGTGTTAACAAAAGTTGACGGGTTAACGGTAATTTTACATCACCATGGAAAAAGAAAAATTAAGGGTAGATAAATATCTGTGGTCTATCCGCTTATTTAAAACAAGAGCAATAGCGGCTGAAGCCTGCGAAAAAAATAAAGTACGTATGAATGGTCTTCCGGTGAAGGCTTCAAAAAATGTAAGTATCAACGACGAATTTGAAATAAGAACAGAAGCACGTAAGTGGATTATAAAAGTAACTGGTTTACTGTATACGAGGGTTCAGTACGCCGAGGCTATAAAAAATTATACAGATCTTACCCCTGCAGAAGAAATTGATGTCAACAAATTTCAGGCATCTTCCTTTCATACAGGTAAACGACTAAGTAAGTTGGGACGTCCAACCAAAAAACAAAAAAGAGATATGGATGATTTTTTCGGTGATGACAACCTCACAGGTTGTCCTTAAAATAATTTATGCAAATTGATATCATTTCCGTTGTACCCGACTTGTTACAGTCGCCTTTTGAGCACTCTATATTAAAAAGAGCTGCAGATAAAGGAATTTTGCAGGTGAATGTAATTAACCTGCGGGAATATACCACGTACGCCCGTGCCCAGGTAGATGATTATGCTTTTGGCGGTGGCGCCGGCATGGTTTTAATG
>JANOAO010000098.1:0-5941 GCA_031411115.1 Bacteroidota bacterium | reverse complement strand
ATGGTATTGCAGGATGATGTTTGATAGCTCTCAAGTACTTATTTTTGCAAAAATCAAAACCACATGGCTCAACAGAAAATTGTAGATCTATTAGGCGATAAAGCCGAGAGTTTTTTGAACCACGAATGTAAAACGATCACCAAAGATCAGATCCACCATCCCGGTCCTGCTCACGTTGATGAGATCTGGACAGGCAGTAACAGAAATAATCAAACACTTCGCAGTATACAAACTTTATTGAATCACGGTCGTTTAGGCGGAAGTGGTTATGTGTCTATCCTTCCGGTTGATCAGGGAATTGAACACAGTGCAGGTGCTTCTTTTGCTCCCAACCCTATTTATTTTGATCCCGAAAATATCATCAAACTGGCAATGGAAGGCGGTTGTAATGCCGTAGCATCTACATTTGGCGGACTGGGAATTATGAGCCGTAAATATGCGCACAAAATTCCGATGATGGTGAAGGTGAACCACAATGAGTTTTTAAGTCTTCCCAATAAATTTGATCAGGTAATGTTTGGTCAGATCAAAGAAGCATGGAACATGGGAGCCGTTGCCGTAGGCGCCACTATTTACTGGGGCAGTGATGCCAGCACCCGACAATTACAGGAAGTGGCCACCGCTTTTCAAATGGCGCATGAATTAGGAATGGCAACCGTTCTTTGGTGTTATTTGAGAAACAACGGTTTTAAAGTGGATGGAGTGGATTATCATACAGCCGCAGATCTTACGGGACAGGCCAATCATTTAGGCGTTACATTACAGGCAGATATTATCAAACAAAAATTACCAACTAATAATGGTGGATATAATGCCACCAAACATGGTAAAACAAATAAACTGGTATATGAAAAACTAACCACTGATCACCCGATAGATCTTACACGTTACCAGGTGGCAAATTGTTATATGGGAAGAGTTGGACTGATCAATAGCGGTGGAGAAAGTTTAGGTGCCACCGATCTTACTGAAGCCGTTGCAACAGCGGTAGTGAATAAACGTGCCGGCGGTATGGGATTAATAAGCGGCCGAAAAGCATTTCAGAAACCCATGAACGAAGGCATTCAATTACTGAATACCATACAGGATGTTTATCTGGATAACTCCATCACGATAGCTTAATTTTAGAAATTAGTTTGCGCAGTAGTAGTTTATAAAATATTAGCATGAGACAAGACGAAGATTTTGATGCAAGCCTTGCCGGAGAAGACAATACGGCTGAGGAGACAAAGAAAAGCTGGTTTAAACGAATGAAGAAAGGTATCCTTACTTCTACAAAAGAAAAGAAGGATGCGCCGGAAGGACTATGGACAAAATGCCCGACCTGCAAATACACCTGTACTATGTCGGAGTTGAGTGAGAATAAATTTATTTGTCCGAAATGCGATTTTCATCACCGTATTGGAAGTGATGAATATTTTGACATATTGTTTGATCAAAATTCATTTACTGAATTATATGCGAATATAAAATCAAAAGATGCATTAGGTTTTGTTGACCTGAAACCATATGGTAAAAGACTGGAAGAAACCTATGCAAAAACGGATATTCATGATTCCATTACCGTGGCTCATGGAAAAGTGAATGGGCATGATCTTGTTGTGGCCTGCATGGATTTTGAGTTTATCGGTGGCAGTTTAGGAAGTGTAATGGGAGAAAAAATTTGCAGGGCAAGTGATTATTGTCTGCAACATCGCATTCCCTTTATGATCATCAATAAAAGTGGTGGCGCAAGGATGATGGAAAGTGCATTTTCATTAATGCAGCTTGCCAAAACTTCTGGTCATCTGACAAGATTAAGTGAAGCAAAAGTTCCTTACATTTCCTTATGTACCGATCCTACATTTGGTGGAACCACTGCTTCTTTTGCCATGTTGGGTGATGTTATTTGCGGAGAGCCGGGCGCATTAATCGGGTTTGCCGGACCGCGTGTAATTAAAGAAACCATCAAGCGTGATTTGCCCGAAGGATTTCAAAGAAGTGAATTTTTACTGGAGCATGGTTTTCTGGATTTTATTGTTCACAGAAAAGAATTAAAAGATAAGATCGCAACATTGCTTATTTTATTTAAGCATTAATTTATATCACTAATTTATAATTATGAAAGCAGATCATTGGTCTGCTTTTATTTTTTTAATCTTGTTCAGCCAAGTTGGTTTTTTCTTAGGCTTTGGTTCAGATCCTATCAGGAAACCATAGGGTTTTAAAGGCTCAACATGATCGCAGATAATTTTCAATATTCCGATAAGCGGAATTGCCAGCACCATCCCCGGAACACCCCAGATCATTTCTCCTAAAACAATCGCAATGATGGTAAACAAAGGATTGATGTTTACCTGCGCACCTACAACAAGTGGTTCTAAAATATATGTCTGAATAAACTGTACCAGTCCGTAGGTGATCAAAACGCCAATCAGCACACCTGAACCGGCTCCCTGTGAAACAGCCATCAAACAGGTAAGCAATGTTCCGGTAAGATTTCCCACGAAAGGAACAATTTCCAGTAAACCGCAAAGTATGGCAAAGAAAATAGCATACTTCACGCCTGCAATACTAAACCCAATGGAATACATGATCCATAAAAAAAAGATCATCATTGCCAGTCCGCCAAGATATGATTGGCCCACTTTAGAAGCATCATAAATGATATTTTCCGCATTGTGTTTATGGGGTTGCTTCACTAGTTTCAGAATAAATGTTTTGATGTGCGCTCTTAAATAGATCAATAAAAAAAAGTAAACAATTACCAGAATAAAATTAATCAGGATATCACTAATGGAACCCACTATAGCTAAACCAACTTTACCCGCAGATGCACCGCTGCCTGATTCCTGATTTTTAATAATAGCCTGTTGCGTTGCTTTGTTGATGCCTAAAGTTTTCTGGGCATAATCTTTAATACGATCTCCTAATTTGATCAGTTGCTCTTTGAGCCTGCCTGCATCTTCTGAGAAATTTCCAATCTGCCAACTGATGAGCCATGTAATTCCGGCAACCAGACTTAAAATGAGCAGCACACATATAACAATGGCCACCGCTCTGTGAATACCTTTCGATTCCATTTTTTTTACCAGCGGAAGAAAAAGCATGGCCAGTAAGCCAGCCAATGCAAGAGGCACAAAAAAATCTTTCGCAAAATACAATCCGGCAATCAGTAAAAATAAAAAGAACATTACCGAAATACTTCTGTTCAGTAAACCTGAATTCATGAGGATGGTTTTATTAAAGCTACCAAATTAAACGCCACGATTCTGAATCAGGGTTTTGTTGCATGAAGTCTATCTTTGTAAAAATGTTTGATTGTGGAATTGAGTAACAGAAAGGCCTATCATGATTATTTTTTTGAAGATACTTATACAGCCGGTATAGTTCTGAGCGGAACCGAAATAAAATCATTACGTGCCGGAAAGGCAAGTTTCAACGATAGCTACTGTATTTTTCATAAAGGTGAAATGTATGTAAAGAGTTTACATATTTCTGAATATGCCTTCGGAACATATACCAACCACGAACCCATGCAGGAGCGTAAATTATTACTCAACAAACGAGAATTGCGCAAACTGGAAGGAAAAATAAAAGAGAAAGGTTACAGCATCATTCCGCTTAAAATATTCATCAATGAAAAAGGGCTGGCAAAAATGGATATTGGTTTAGGGAAAGGAAAAAAGAATTATGATAAAAGAGAAACAATTAAAACAAGGGAAAGCGAACGGTCGGTTAAGCGGCAGTACGGGATTTGATGTGTTGTTTTAAGTGTTTTTGTGTTAAGTGTTGGGTGCTAAGTTAGAAAATTTGCCTGAGGCATTTGCACATTTACGCATTTGCACATTCAAAACTTAACACTCAAAACAAAAAAAAATCAGCATTCACTCAAACTTATCGGAATATGCATGGCTAATCCACCATCGGCAGTTTCTTTGTATTTACTATTCATATCCAGTGCAGTATCCCACATAGTTTTGATTACACCATCAAGGCTCACTTTCGCAAAATCAGGTGTACTTTGTAAGGCAAGTTGACTGGCGGTTATAGCTTTAATTGCACCCATGGTATTTCTTTCAATACAAGGTATCTGAACTAATCCTGCAATCGGATCACACGTCATTCCCAGATGATGTTCCATGGCAATTTCTGCGGCCATCAGAGACTGGCGTTGTGTACCGCCTAAACATTCTGTAAGGGCAGCGGCAGCCATCGCACTGCTTACGCCAATTTCAGCCTGGCATCCGCCCATGGCAGCGGAAATAGTTGCACCTTTTTTAAAGATGCTTCCCACCTCAGCGGCTGTTAATAAAAATTGCAGGATCTTATCTTCTTTATCTCCTTCACAGAATAAAATAAAGTACAGCAATACCGCAGGAATTACACCCGCTGCACCATTGGTAGGAGCAGTAACCACTCTGCCAAATGAGGCATTCTCTTCATTAACAGCCAGTGCAAAACAACTCACCCAATCCAGAATATAGGTGAACTGATGACCACCCGATTTAATGGCTTGAGTCCATTCGTTGTAATTTGAATAAGATTGATCTTTTAATAATTTTTTATTAAGGGAAAAAGCCCGTCTCTTTACTTCAAGTCCGCCGGGTAAAATTCCTTCTGTATGCACTCCCCTGTAAATGCATTCGCTCATCACTTTCCAGATATTTAATAAACCGCTTCTTGTTGTTTCATTTGGTCTCCAGGCGTGTTCATTTTCCATCACAATTTCAGAAATATTCATTCCGGTTTTGCGGCACCAATGCAATAACTGATCTGCTGTATCCACAGGAAAAGGAAGGTCTATTTCCATGGTGGAGTTATGCACCTCTCCTTCTTTTTTTACAAATCCGCCGCCAATAGAATAATAGGTTTCGGCAATATGATCACCGTTGCTCATTGCCGCTAAAAATGTTAGGGCATTCGGATGATAGGGCAAAGATTCTGTGTATAAAAATTCGACATCATCAGAAGGCGTAAATTCAATTTCATGTTTGCCGCCCAGTAACAAGCGGTTCATGGCCTTAATATCTGCGATTTTGGAATGGATGGCATTCACATCAAAAGTTACAGGATCATCGCCTGATAAACCCAGCAAAACAGCAATATCGGTTCCATGCCCGATACCTGTTTTTGCCAACGAACCATATAACAATACTTCTACAGAAATTACAGATTGTAAAAGTCCTTTTTCCTCTAACGAATGCGTAAATAATTGCGCAGCCCGCCATGGGCCCAGTGTATGGCTGCTGCTTGGGCCAATGCCGATCTTGAACATATCAAACGCCGAGATTGCTTCGTGGCTCACAGGAGATAATTTTATTATTGAACGTCGAGTAACGTTATATCAAATTTCAAATACGAATCGGCTGGAATTATTACACCACCACTTCCATCGGTTATAGCTCTCGATCCATAGCCTAATGAAGGAGGAATATATAAAGTGATGATTCCGCCTGGTTTTATCAAAGGAAGAACTATCTGCCATCCTTTAATTAACTGGCCCAAAGTGAAAGATGCACCACTTGTAGAATTATCAAAATCAAATCTTGAATTATTGAATAAGCGGCCTTCATAGTTTACTCTTACAATAGAGCATACATCTGGATTTGATCCGGCACCTGGTGATGTGATTTGATAAAAAACTCCGCTTGGATGTTGAACAGCTGTTAAATTATTATTTGTGATATATCTCCGAATGGAATCGATTTCAGCATTGGAAGCAACATCTGTAGGAGTTGTAAATGTACAGCCAGCTGGGCTTTCTTTATTGCAGCCAATAAACAGCAAAGCAGTACATAAAATAACACTTATGATAAGCGTTGCTGATGTTTTAAGAAGATTCATGTAGGGATTTTTTTTCTTTTAATAATAGTTCCTGGTAAAGTTGTTCGTTCATTTCCCACTTAAACTGCATTCTGAAAAAAGCAAAAAAAAGTATGGCAATGAAAACGGCTACCAC
>JANOAO010000097.1:0-1998 GCA_031411115.1 Bacteroidota bacterium | reverse complement strand
TTGTATAGACAGACTCACTGAAAAATAAATTGAAAACAGACATAAAAAATATAGGTGTAAAGGAAGCGTTTAAGAAAGCTGCTTCCTATTGCGCATACCAGGAACGCAATCAGCAGGAAGTACGGGATAAATTATACAGTTATGGATTGTATCCGGAGGAAGTAGAGGGACTGATATCTAAATTGGTAGAAGACAATTATCTGAATGAAGAAAGATTTGCCCTTGCCTACGCCGGTGGAAAATTCAGAATGAAAAGTTGGGGAAAAATTAAGATACGGTATGAGCTCAAACAAAAACGGATAAGCGATTATTGTATAAAAAAAGCGCTTTTATCTATTGACGAAGAAGCCTACCAAAACACCCTTCTCGCTCTATATCAACAGATAAGAAAAAAAACAGGTAAAGAAAAAAACATTTTTAAAAGAAAGGGTGCAATAAGGGCGTGGCTTTTGCGTAAAGGTTATGAGAGTGATCTTATTTCTGACCTCATGAAACATGACAACAACAGCCCGAATATTGATAATTGACGATGATACCAGTACACTGGAAATTATCGTGAAAGTGCTGGAGAGCGCTGGTTATGAAGGTATTGTTGAGAATGATTGCCGTCTGTCTTTTTTACAAAATAACATGCTCCCTGATCTCATTCTACTCGATAACAACCTCGGAGAAATTACGGGATGTGAGTTATGTAAGCGAATTAAAAAGATGGATCATGTGAAAGATATTCCCATTATTTTAATATCAGCAATGGAAGATATTCCACGTTTTGCTAAGGAAGCCTGTGCCGATGGTTTTTTAATGAAGCCTTTTGGCATTCAACCCTTGCTTGAAAAAATAAAAGAATTGCTTCCTGAAAAAGTTAATGCGCAATAAGTTCGCATTCATCCGCACATTTAGTACATATTTCGGCACATAGCCTGCAATGCTCATGTGAATGTTTACTACATTCTTCAGCACATAAATCGCACAGGGTTGCACAGATTCGTAAAACGTCTTTAATGTATTCACTGTTTAAGCACATTAATTTGGCAGCGGCAGTACAAATTGCAACACATTCAAGATTCAACTGTATGCATTGCCGCATATGTTCTATTTCAGGTTCGTTCGCACATGCAGAAGCGCAATATTCACATATAGAGGCACATTTTAAGCATACATCTATACACAATTCGTATTGCTGATAATTGGTCATGTTATTTAAATCGCAATTTTCATTCCATCAAAAAATTCATTCGTAATTTTGAATATGGCAGAAGATCTAAAAATTGCGAAAGGAACAAAAGCATCTCAATATGAAGAGTTGATTCCTCAGATAAATGCCGTATTAGAGGGAGAAACCGATTTAATCGCCAACCTCGCAAACATTTGCGCTGCTCTAAAGGAACAGTTTGGATGGTTATGGATAGGATTTTATCTGGTAAAAGAAAATGAGTTGGTACTGGCACCATTTCAGGGTCCGCTTGCATGTACCCGTATTCATAAGGGAAGAGGAGTTTGCGGCATGGCCTGGGAAAAGATGCAGACTATTATTGTAGCGGATGTTGAAAAATTTCCAGGACATATTGCCTGCAGCAGTCTGTCGAAATCAGAAATTGTAATACCAATTATAAGGGCAAATGAATTGATAGGAGTGCTCGACGCAGACAGTATATCTCTTAA
The DNA here is from genome assembly GCA_031411115.1 of Bacteroidota bacterium. GTDB lineage: Bacteria > Bacteroidota > Bacteroidia > Chitinophagales > Chitinophagaceae > Ferruginibacter. The sequence continues at coordinate 336 of JANOAO010000097.1, read as the reverse complement.
TAATTTTGACGAAACGGATGCTACATATTTGCAACAAATTACAGACCTCATTTAATCCTGATCTTTCCATGCCCATAAATAGCGGCAGGCATACGTACGATATGGCTTCCATTTTTCAGCAATTTTCAGCATGTTTAATTGCATAGTTTTTTTATCGCTGCTGTTAAGTTTATACAATTTCGTCATGGCCTGCTGAATTCCTAAATCATCTACCGCAAAAACATCTTCTCTTCCAAGCGTAAACATGAGAATCATTTCTGCTGTCCATCTTCCAATACCTTTAATCTGGATAAGAAAATTGATCAGCTCTTCATCTTCCATCTGATGAATAACTTT